>NZ_JAESDJ010000020.1:0-64663 GCF_019249255.1 Alteromonas lipotrueae
GTATTATCATTTGGAAACAAAGATGATGCATTCCAGCAAAGTATCGAATCGGAAAACGTTGATGTGGTCAATGTGAATGGGAATATCATCCTACGTCTATTCAAACTGATAATCGTTTTATTAAAATACTCATCAATACATATACATTCACCTGCTGTTATTAAAGCATTCGCCCCCATTTTTCCCTTACTACTTTTTAAAAATACTATTTACACTATTCATGGGGAGGTCGAACCCCCTATAAGCTTTTTACGTGGTTCTCACAAAATTGCATCTATATATCTAGATAAAATATTTGCGGTTTCTGAGCCTATAAAGGCTGGGATTTTTCAACGCTACGGCTGGCACTCAAGCATTGTCGAGGTTGTTAAAAATGGTGTAGAAGTGGCAGAGGCCCCTCTTAGGGTAGGACACAGTGACAAACTTAATCTTTGTACTGTTTCTCGCCTAGTGCCATTAAAAAACATTGAACAACTTATCGTGAACTTTGCTGCCAAAAAGGTACACGAATTTAGCCATTTACATGTCTACGGAAATGGTCCAGAGCTTGAAAAGCTAACCACACTTACAGAGAGGTTGGCAATGTCGCAATTTGTGACATTCCATGGCGCAGTCTTGGACGAAAAATCAATTTACGATGATAAGGACTTATTGTTAATTAACTCCACTACAGAAGGTCTCCCCATGTCCTTACTCGAGGCAATGGCTAGAGGGATACCCGCGTTATCTACCGATGTAGGTGATATTAGTGCTGTTATTAATAGTGGAGAGAATGGATATATTTATGACAGGAATGATATGAACACCTGGCTTAAACATTTGAACAACTTAAATGGTGAACGAAAAGAATTGAAAGAAATGGGCGAAAAAGCTTACCGTTTTATCGCAAATAACTACTCGATTGACAGTGTATCTATGCTATATGAGAGCTACTACTCATGAGCAAAAAGAAACCTCTACTTTTCTTCACCAATTTGCACCCTCTCCCGTGGCAAGAGACAAGAGCAACTTACAACCTGGAAGAAACTAAACATCTAAGCGAGCATTACGACATAAAAAAACTCATTCCTGTACCTTGGTTTACATGGTTAAAGCAAGTATTGGTTAATGGATATCGCACTGATAAAAACACATGCTTATTCCCCTTTTTTTACGTTCCAAAGGTGATGACCTCGCTACACCCCCTCTTTCTTGGAATCTCCATAGTTATCTCTGTTAAGCCATTACTTTGGATATTAAGTGCTAATCGAGTGATAGCAAGTTGGGCTTATGCCGAAGGTGTTTGTGCGGCTTTCTTTAAAGGCTTGGTAGGTAATAAACTTATCATTGAGAGTTTAGGGAGCGACATTAATGCGTTAATGACGAAACCGCTTCATAAACGTCAGATGAAATGGGCGTTTAAAAAAGCCACCTTTGTAACGGGTAAAAGCCAGGCTTTGGTCACCGCCATTCACAGCCATACATCGCGAGTAAATGCAGAAGTCGTCTACAATGGCGTCGATTTCGAGTCATTTACCTTAAGATCCTCCCCCGTCTTCACATCAGCTGAAATTAAACTCGTATTTATAGGTTCAGTCATAAAGACAAAAGGCATTTTTGAATTGATTGACGCCATCGCATTATTGAAAAAACAGAACTGCACCATAAATTTGAACTTATTGGGCGCCGGCGCACAGATGAAGGATCTTGAAGAAAGAATAAGCCAGTTAGGTGTTGCCGACAGCGTAAACCTAGTCGGCCCTATCCCCCACGATAGCTTAATGAGTTTCATACATGATTCAGACGCTTTAATTCTGCCAAGCTATCGAGAAGGTGTCCCGAATGTCGTTATGGAGTCTCTATCAACTGGCACACCTGTGATTGTTACAAAGGTGGGAGGAATACCAGAGGTTGTGCAAGAAAACACGAACGGAGTCTTCATCAACGCCCTGAGTGGTGAAGGGGTTAAGGAAGCCATCTTGAAGACAAAGAATACCGAATGGCAGTGCAATGCAATACGCGCTTCCATTTCTCACCTTACTTGGGCGAACACAGCGCAACATATCCAATCTTTATTAGAAATAAAACAATGACAGCATACAACTCTTTGGTTCAAGTACCTTACTCTGACTTTGAATTTGCGGTTAACGAAGCTTTCGAAAGCAAGCAACCTTTCAGCTTTATTCGTCTCGGTGATGGAGAAGGTGCTTTATTAGATTTTGATGAGCAGTGCTCACTCGAAGATATTGAATATTTGTCAGAACATGTGGGCAAAAAAGCGACCATCGAACAGCTTTCCACATTGAAAAATAACTTGGAAAAAGCCATCGATAATACGAATATAGTTGGTATTAGAGATGATGTACTGGGCGTCTCATTTGAAGAAGGTTTACTTAAACAAAACGATGAGCAAGTTTTCTTAGAGGCATTTAAACAAGCCTTTACGCTACGCGCCACCGAGTTAAATATTTGCTATTCAGACGCTAGGCGTATTGCCAAACTGTATAAAGCAATCAAATACAATGCTTACTCTCACCAGAAGCTATGTACGCAGTGGATCCCTTTCGACTACTTTCTTTCAGGCGCGTTGACCAACTTGCTTGAACGAGCAGGTGAAATTGGTGTGGTTACTGCTCGTGTCAATATTCCTGAAAAACTCAGAAAAGCATTAAGCATCAATGTTATTGAACACATCACTCCCGATAAATCAGCTAGGCAAGTAGGAACTCTCATTCCACATTACCCAGATCATTTCAATAGAATAAAAAATGAGATAAACGTGAAATATCCTGGAATGCCCTATTTAGTTGCAGCAGGTTTGATTGGAAAAGGTTATTGTGCCGAAATACAAAGGCAAGGTGGTATTGCTTTGGATATCGGCGCATTGATTGACTGTTGGGATGGCCGATATAGCAGACCCAAAGTCATAGAATCAAAATTCAATGTTAAAAAGACCTTAATGGGCAAGAAAAAGCTGCCGGAAGAGCTCAAAATGACAACTGAAAATGCTAAACGGCTGCGTGAACTATTCCGCAATACCAGAAAATAATTCACACCGAACTGAATTTGAATCGATAGGTACTGACTACATTGAGTAAAAAACGTCTTCTTTCCTCTGGCTTCTTTTCTCTTATTGAAAAAATAGTCACTGTTGCCGCCATGCTAATACTGACCCCCAGCATTATTACCAGTATTGGCAGCGACGGCTATGGTTTATGGCTTTTAATACTTTCTGTAATGGCCTTTTTTAACATTATTGAACTCGGTTTCCCCGCAGCGGTTCAACGATTTGTTACCCTACACCTTGAAAATGACGATAAAACATCGGCTAATAGATTCTTAACCGTCTCGTTGTTACTGTTCGTAGCTTTAGGACTAATTTCGTCTAGTCTAGCGTATTTAATGTTTAATACTCCTGCGCTTCTTGGCCTTGACGAAAGTATGGAATCATTACTTATTAATGTAGCGCTAGTGTTTATTTTCAAAATCGTTATGGATTTTGCGATGAACCCGATTAATGCTATATATGCTGCCTATTTACGGGTCGATATTGATGCTATTCTCGCTATTATTAACGTTTTCATAAAATCGTTGCTGATTTATTATATCGGTAGGCACGAAGGAATTGCAGCAATGGCTATTTGTGCTGTTTCAACCGACGTTGCTGTAAATGCTGTGAAAATTTTTATATCAAGAAAGATATATCCACACTGGAAAATTCATCTTTCAGATATTGACGTAAATACCTTTAAAGAACTGTTTAACTTTTCCAAATACATCATCATTATGTCAATTGCAAAGGTGATAAATCAACGTTCTGCCCCCATTATTATTAGCAACTTAATGTCAGTGAAATCGGTTGCCATATTTGGTGTCGCACAAAACCTAATTAATCATGCGGATACGTTAACCCACTCTATTTTTAATGCCTTTTCAGCTTTTTTTACGCAGTTAGTTGCGAGAGGAAGTGAAATGACTGAATATATTGTTCGGACAGCGAAAATGTGTTTTTTGGTCAGTACCCTGCTAGCTGTGAACATTCTGCTATTCAGTCAATCTTTTATTACTGTATGGCTGGGGGAGGATTTTGCACAAGCTGCAACAGTCGTTTCAATAATGTCTTTTGCGCTCTTAACACGCCCATATGCCATGGTATTTAGGAAGATACTCATAGCTCAGGCAAATCATAAAAACCTTATGTACGTGTCGTTGATTGGCTCTGTGGCAACTCTATTATTGATTTTCGTTCTAGGGAGTAAATATGGGATCGTCGGCGTTGCTTTGACGTTCACTTTAGTCTCGTATTTAGTTCAGTTCTTTCTATTTCGTATAGTATTCAACCAGTTCAATTCAGTGCCACTGTATAGAGTAGATATTTGCTTTTTAATTTCGCTTGTCCTTTGCCTTGTAGCATTTTTCGCATCACACTTTTACCCCCTATTCTGGATTAATAGCTGGAGCTCTCTCGTAATGTCCGGCATCCTATTCAACATTGTGTTTTTGCCTTGCTTAGCTTATTTAACATTGCCAAAAGTGTTTATAGTTCAAATTATTACGTTACTTAAGAAAAAGGCCCTTCGAACTTAATAAAGAGCAATAAGGTTTTTGCGAATAACAAGAGAATAATCAAGCTTACTGTTTGGTTCTATCTGGCACTAGCCTTTTCAATATGCTGATATGCTAGCGTGTAACTTGAACAAATTGTAAATGAGATACTTTTAAGAAGGTATATAGAGGAAATCAAATGCCGACCGAACTTAATCCGATAGAAGTGAGCCAAAAAGAGCTGAGTAAATACTCAGAACTTATTCGTACCAACAAATACAAATACCCACTTCGTCGTATAGTACAAAAAAGAAAATTTCATGCATTTTGCTTAGGCACACCTAAGTCTGGAACTCACTCGGTGGCGAATATCCTCTCCAATTTTCGCTCTTATCATGAAATCAACGATACATTCATCATTGCCATGATTTATTTATCGAAAGCAGGCTTGCTATCAGATGCAGATATAAAAAGAGAGCTTTCTGTGCGAGACCGCTACAACTGGCTCGAAATGGATTCATCACACTATTACGGCCAATTCCCACAACAACTCATTGAAACCTTTGCAGATGCCAAATTTGTGTTGACCATTCGAGACTGCATATCGTGGATTGACTCATGGTTTAATCATCAGTTAGCAAGAGATGTTCAAGAAAAAAATTCACTCTATGATTTAGGCAGGACAAACTATTACAATAGAGGCTTTGAGTACACCAAGCACGATGAACCACTTCGCCAACATGGATTGTTTCCACTGGCTTCTTATTTCCAATTCTGGGCTGAACATAACAACAATGTACTCACCAGTATCCCAAAAGAACAACTGCTAATAATTAAAACTAAAGAGCTAGGCAGCGCTAGCGCTAAGCTTGCAGACTTCTTGGATATAGAGCCCAAAGAGCTAGTTACTGAAAAATCACATAGTTTTAAAGCGAAAGAAAAATTAAATATTTTACAATTGCTGGATAAAGATTTTGTTATTGACACGGCTACCCAGTATTGTGAACGCATCAACAATGATGTTTTTCCAGAAGCTACAATTGTTGATGCTATTGATAAGATATTTCAGAAATAACCCTCTGATTTTGAAATAACTAGTTTACTGAGCCCCCTAAAGAAAAGAGTAGTCCTAGTTACACTGCATTATCTTTGGACTGGGGCTCTTTATTCCGAGAAAGAACCTCAATAAACCAATCCCTTTTATTACGAAGAGGCTTTTCGAGCAAGATTAAGCTCAGGCTAGATACAGTGATTGTTGCGCAGAGGAAAGTGAGCAACCTTGCCAACCAATTATCGTCAAATATCCCCAAGTACATAATTGTGTTCAACATCACCATTTGGTAAACGAATAAACCGAATGAAATATCGTTCTTCGCAATAAACTTCTCTACTCGATTGAACCAAGATAGGTTTGACGGCACTTTAAAAGCAATACTTACAATCAAAAAGGCCAATACCGTAAACAAAATGGGGTTAATGTCGTTTCTACCCCATTTAAACCCCAGAGCCCCTAAAGAACAAAAGAGCGCTATATGTAATACAAGCCATGGGGTTGCATGAGTAGTTAGGCGCTTCAACTTTCCGTAGTCACGGCTAAATATGTAACCTAACAAGAAAAAGAACAGCCATGGTAAAAGCGTAAGAAAGTGTATGATTTTCGTGTAAACATTCGGCGTGAAGTTATTAAAGTAATGAAACACCATATTGAACAGTGCACATACTATTAGCAGTACATAAATATAATAAGATTTGCCTTTTCCTATCCAATAGTTATCTAGTTTTCTAAGTAACGGCAGACCCAAATAAAATTGCAGTATCACGGGTATAACCCACAAACTGCCATTCAATACTCCAGTGCCAACATGGCTAAGAAAGTCAGGGTGATAAAAGAACACTACAGTAACCTGCCCTAAACTCCACATTAGGAACTTGAGCCACTCATCGCCTTGCAAATCGACCATACCCAGCGAAAACAATAAAACAATACTTACACTAAAAGAGGCCCACAAAGGTGGATAAACACGGAGTATTCTTTTTACGAAAAAAGCGGTTAATGATTGACTGTTTGATGAACTGAGTGATATTAAAAAACCACTGATAAAGAACAGAATTGGGACACCTGGCACAAACCACGTCAGGGTAGCTACTACGTCGATATAAGACTGCGGCGCAGTATCAAACTGCTTAGAATGTGAGAATACAATTGAGAAAGCAGCAAGGTATCGTATCCAAATAAAATGGTTAGTTCTTGGAATAATATTGTTCACGCACCAATTCCTTGGAGATTCATTATTTACAAACGCAGGAGTCTACTGGCGTTTGTCAAGTTTATAAAGCCTTAGATTTACGCTAAACCTAACTAAAGCACTTGTTCAAAGCATTTCATTAAAAGGGCGTCTGGTCTCAAATTAGACTCATAGTAGCGGTGATTCTCTTTCATCATAGAAAACCTAGTGTCTGTACTTTCATCTAACCTAATAGCTTGGTCTACGCACTCTTGTGCTGTTGTAAACGCCAGGTAGTGACTTCCTTCATCTAAATTAGGAACATAATTTAAGTTTTTTTCTGCAACAATTGATTTAGACATAGCGATATACTCACCAAATTTCCATCCTATAGATCCGTGAAGACCCGTGGACGCAATACATATATCATGAGACTTTACGGTATGCAGGTAATTACTTTTTGTCGTTAGACCAGCGTTATCAACCACTAATTGAGGGTGTTGCTTGACTGCGAAATCCGTTGCAATTAACCCTCCGGTAAATCGACTCCCAAATTCATCTCTTAAAAGCTCAATACACTTAGCACGCTGGACATTGATTTCTTCTCTTTGCGTTTTTTGCTGGTCGCTAATTTGGAAATAACTGTCGATCTCAGTGTCCCAAAGGCGAGCTAAAAAAAGTACTTTAGCCTGTTCTCTTAAAACAGGGGTAGAACTAATATTAGAAACTGATGCTTTAAAATGTAGTTTCCCTAGAAAATCTGCTTGTTTTATTAACTCTTTTTTCCACTCTTTGGTGCTGTAAAAAAGCGCACAACGTTTAAATCCAAATGGGTCAAACCCATCTGGATACACTAAGTAATTTAATCCATACGGATATACGTTCTTTTGATAATTTTCAGGCTCTAAAGATGGGTTAAAGCTACGTTTAAAATAATGGTTAGTCAGTGCGTACGCTTCAAGGTCTATTGCGGCACTATCAGACGTATCAAAGCACAACTTCTTACCCGCCAGCTCGATATGCAGGATGTTGGGCTGAACGCTGAACGGCACAGTGCTTTTACGTGCTTCTTTCCCAACTCGCATGGATACCTTGAGCCTACCCTGGCGATGCAGCATGGTTAAGCCCGTATAGATTTGCTGCAAATGATTTGAGTTATTATCAGCATAGACAGTACATTTCAGCTTATTCACTCTCGACTCCCTTCAAGACTACAATCCCTTGGATTGGTAAGTGATCACTACCCATATCTTCCCCCACCTCGGAATGAATAGGCGTAAACGCTTTGCTTACGAGTAGATGGTCTATACGTGGGCTCACCAACCTATTTTTACGCGTTGAGCCATATCCATTTCCGCCAACGGCGAAAAGGTTGTATAGATCACCCCAGTACTGTTCATATTGGTAGTTTCTATCGGTGATATTAAAATCCCCAGCGATGATCACTGCGTCGTTATCAGACCATTTATCTAATAAAGCGCGAGCTAGACCAAACTCAACAGCCTTTGCATCCTTAAATAAGGATAATTTTGATTCAAATCCTTTCAACGTGTTGAACCTATACCCAAAATTAGATATCGAGGCAAAATGAACATTGGCTAACAGGACTGAATCCCCCCTGATTTTTGCACTGTGCAATGAAACAAACCGACCCCATCCGCCCAAGGGTTTTCTATCCAGACTATCCAATTCCTCAAGTTCAAAGCGCGATAAGATACATAGGCGCTGAACGCAATTAGTATAAACACCGGCATATTCACCTACATTGAACTGACCTAGACGCGATGCCTCTTGAATAAAAAGAATATCTAAATCTTGTTCTATGAACCAATTGTACAATTCTGCTTTTTCGACACGTTGAGCGACATTGTATGATGCGATTGAGAGTTGGCTTTCATAATCTATCGCTGCAGTAGCTTTTTTACTGAAAAAAGAGAAGTTAAAAGGTGAAGCAAAGAATATGGCAAGTAATGCTAAGGGGACCAGGTATCGTTTTGACTTTCCGAGAAATATTAACGCAGGAACACACAGTAGAAGCAAAACATAGTCTGGTAGAAAGTCGAGAAAATAAAAAATATCAAATAGCTCTATATTAAGGATAAAAGCTCCACTGACCACGAATACTATACAAAGTAGGAGTATGCTAACTACGCGACATAAAGCAAGAATCATTATTTTCGGTCCCGATATATTTTTAGTGGCTATTTTTAATGGTGTTTGGGCTTAATAGCTAGTCGCGTAACGACGCAGTACACGGGTCATTTTCCATGAATCTTTTTATATTCTTCGTGCTTAACGCCAAATAGCCCCATAAAGGTACCAACGCCAGAACACACCCTGAACAACCCATCAACAAGCGTACCTTTACTGCGCAAAAATAACGCTTTAACTATTAGCAAAACACCGCGTATCACGCGGACAATAGACAAAATACTGCTCTTTAACACAGCTTTTAAAAGCGATTCCTCAAAAATATGCGAACGTGTAAAGCCGATCCCCGAACGAAATCCGCGACGACAAAACCACTTTATATTTTTTCTGCTTGAAGGCATTTCTTCAACAACTGGGGCATCGGTGTAGATACACCTAAACCCAGCATGGGTACATTTAAGCGCAAAATGATAATCACTTGCCCCTGTCATCGCGAAACGTTCATCAAAACAGGGTGACATCTTAGCCAGTACGTGTTTACTCAACAGTAAGTTATTGGTGTAGAAAACACTTAACTCCTGTCCTTCGCTTTGAACGGGTGCTGGGTAAAGAATTTCAGTAGCCCAGTTCTGTTTTCCAGCTTCGTCAACCGAGATAACATGGCTTGTGACGATATCTGCAGCGTACTTTTTGGCACTTAAAACCAAATCCGAAGCCCAAGTTTTCTCTTTAGGCCATTCGTCGTCGTCAATGAATATTAAATAATCGCTATTCATGGATGTTGTAATAGAAACGCATTTATTACGGGCGTATACAATGCCCGCCTGTCCTTCAACGTCATAATGGATTGGTATACGGCCAGAACGACGCTTATCTACAATGTCCTTTGTTTCTTTATCACATGCGTTATCGACAACTAAAATAGAAAGCGTTAGATCTTCTGAAAATACCTGCTCCTGTAGAGCGTCGAGTAACCGTGCTAACCAAATAGGCCTTTTACAAGTGATAATAGCAATAGTGACTTTTTCCATGGCTGGCTTTCTCAATATTTGGTTCTTAAAAACGATTCAATTCTTTTGAGCGGCCAACTTAGCTTCCACCAAATAGATTCATAGGCATCTAAAAAGTGACGTTTGAAATAAACCTCTTCTGTTTTGACCGCATTCAAATGCTCGGAAAGCACACCCGACAAAGACGCTAAATAAACTTTATATTCATTAACTGACTTGGCTAGGCGGGCTTCATCCACCACGTCACTACTGAGTATTTCAAAGACTTCCATTGCAAGGTTAACAAGAGGCTCATTAGGTACCTCTACTGCCTTTTGATTCTTTAACTTTTTATCTATAAAACTTTGCTTTGGGGTATTTTGCCCGGTAGATATTTCGAAATGTTCAAATATTTTTCTTGCTGAATCATCTGGAGTATTCAACAAATCTTGATACTTCAGGATGAAAGGGTTCAGCCCTTTAGCTCCAATGTAACCAGAAAGCGTATAATTTAGCCAAAGGTGCATTGATTTATTAATAGAAAATCCATCTCGCTTTTTAAGCGAACCATGAACTTCCATTGGTGAACGTAACATCAAAACAAAATTAATTTTGATTCCTTTACTGCCGAGTACCTCTCTCCAGAAAGGCAATAGCAAGGTAGTTCTTGGGTCTTTCATACCCCACAACGTCTTTTTTGCGTAATCTTTATCTAAAAGATGTTGCGCCTGAGCTTTATAACCTGCCAAAGAATCCGCGACTTCAGGGTTGATGCAAAGCGCTAATGGGTGATCCCAAGATAATAATTGCTCATCCAAAAGCCTGTCATTAAGATCCACAAGTAAGGAGTTTTCGAAGAAGCCTTTTTCGTTGACCCCTTTTTGGGGTGCAAACAAAGAACTTCCCATAAAAACACCCAGTTCGGAAAGAAGACCCGAAACGGCAGAAGTCCCGCTTCTGTGCATACCGACCACTACAATCGCATTTGGCTTCATGCCACCTCCCCTTTGATTCTTTTTCTCATTTTCTTAATAGACACCAATAATGAGCGAGGCGTCACTTTTAGAATCAAGGATGTGATTAATAAATCTATTCGGTATCTTTTGAGCATCCATGCATTTGAATAGCAAGAGGAACATTCTTTAAGCTCATTGATATAGAAAAAGTTGCTCGCATAGTGACGATAAACCCGGTACTTAGCTTCTTTACACCATGCTCTTTCTTGTTCAGTTAAACCGCTAATTGAGGATATTTTACTTATGCAAATTAAATCTGCTGTAAGCATTTTTGCCTCATTGAGTGAGTAGTTGGCACCATGGATTACGTAAGTTGCCAATGGTTCACTCACTACGCCGAAGCGCGTAATTCTTGCTAACCGAAGCCACACATGCCGATCGTCAACACCATGCAATTCTCGACTTTCGTCGAAGCCTCCTATTTCTAGAAGTAAATTTCGCCTCGCCATTCCAGTACAACATGAAATAAAATTTTGCATTAATAAGGCTTTAAAACATTCACCCTCAAAGCGCGGCTTACTAATACTAAAATCACCGTTTCTATCAACTTCAATCCAACTGTAAACAACGCCAACATCAGGGTGCTGCTCAAACGCTTCCATTTGCTTTTCAAGCTTGTTTGGCTTCCATAGATCGTCCTGATCACAAAAGCCAACGATATCCCCTTCCGCGTACTCAATGCCTACATTTCTCGCGGCTGCTACTCCGCCATTCTCTTTGAAGACATATCGAACTTTATGGCTATCAAGGTATTTTTCTACAACTTGTTTGGATGAGTCTGTGGAGCCATCGTCTACTATAATAATTTCATAGTTTTCATAGGTTTGAGCTAAGAGACTGTTAAGCGTCTTTTCTACTGTTGCTTCACCGTTGTACATAGCAACAATGACACTAGCTTTTAGTTGATTCAATTGATTATTCTCATCTACAGTTACAGTGATAGCAATATTCTAATGACTAGGTAAAGTGCCCCTAAACTAATGACTGCTAACCCACCAATTTTTCTTATTATGCCGCCGTTAAGTGAAAGTGGCGTAATTTTTCCGACGCGATAATACATAGCGGCTGTCATTGCGACGAATATATAAACGACCATTATATAACTGCGGCTGATGAAAAATGCAGTAACAGCGTACCCAATTAAAGCAACCAACAAGTACTGGCTTAAGACTTGCTCTTTTTTAAGCGCCTCTTCATGACCAGGGCTAACATCATTGCATTTCATAACACTCAAAAGCATATAAACGGCTGTAATCATAAACATTGCCCACATGACATATCCAAATATTCCAAGCTCCGCCATTACCGTGACATAGGTATTATGTGCAACCTTCGAATGATATTCTAAAAAACGTTCTTTGCCGAAGCCAAATAAGGGTCGATGTTTAAGCATTTGTATACCTTCGTACCATGCGGTTAAACGTTGACTTGCGCTCTCGTCATCCTTACTGATTTTCCGGAAAGTCCCCATCGCAACGAGTACACCTGGAATACTAATTGACGCTAAAATTATGGCTTTAACTTTACCGAATTTTATGTAGAACAGACAAAAGAAAACGCTCAAAAGCCCTAAAAGTGAGCCTCTACTGCCACTCCAATATACTCCCATACATAGCATCAAGACGGAGGCCAGCGCCCCTGCTTTCGTCAATAGGCCTTTACCGGTTAAGAGGAAATACACTGCAACAGGAATATTCATGACAAGAAACATTCCCATATCATTGGGGTCGTTAAAACTCCCGACAAACCGAGCCTGAACCGACTCCCCACCACCATCATAACGGTAAACCACTGACTCAGCCCATCCTTGGCCTGTCGGGCTTTGCATTTGGCTGTAGGCGTGCTGAACCATAATTAATGACGAGCTTAAAAATATGAAAAAAATCACATTCTGGCGTTTGACCGTGCTCAGTAAACTGAAGTAGAGAATAAACGGAATAATGTTGGCGTTAACCCATTCTATTAACTTACTCAGGTCGCTAAAATAGCGAAAAGCACGAATTTCTGATAGCAACATAGAGAAAAGCAGTAGAATTAATAACGTACATTGGACATTCCAAATCTTCGGCCTGAAGCTCACTAAATAGGAGAAAAACGTCAGTATCAGAAACGTTCTCAATAATGGAAATTCAATATCAAATAACGGCCATTCGTGAGGACGAGCGAGCAGTAAAAAAGTATAAATCGCAAGTAGGAAGAACCCGAAAGAGGCATGATTGGCAGAATTACTATTCATTTGCATACTTTTGTTATTTACCATGACACTCTCCCTAAGATTCGAACTCTTAGGTAACTTAATGCTTTCATAATAGCGGTTCGCCAACACTCGAAGAAAAATGTAGTGCTGTACTTATGAAAAGTGAAGCTGTAAATGGGTTGTTTATATTCCGTAATGTCTTCTTTGTAGCTAGGAGGCATTGATAGTAAAAAGTCATAATTATTTAGGTTTAATATGCGGGCCTGTCGAAGTTGAGCGCAATGCAGAAGCATACCTGGAGAAATATTGGGTTTAAAAGAGGTGTCTACTCCACTTTGGTAAAACACTAGATCATCACCGGATATCATTGAATAATTAACCGCTATCGTTTGTTCATTTTTTTTTATAGCGATTAAAGACAACTTTTCAACTGCTAAAAGCTTTTGCAAAACACTATTGTGAAAGGCGTCAAATAACGGGTGGTCAAAAATAGAAGGGTGTCCAGGTCGACGCCATTTTGTATTGTGAAGACGCTTCAATTCATCAAAGGCAAGCTCTAAATCCGAAACATTTTCTACAACATGATAGGTAATACCACGCTTTTCAGCAGCCTTAAGATAGCGGAAAGTTCTTTTTTCGAGCTTGGTTTTACTATCTCCGGTATTAATAAAATACCGATTCCCTTTGAACTCCTTAAGGTTTTTATACCCTAAATATTCAAACATCATGCTAACTTGATTTTTTTCTGTTGAGTTTGAAACAACTAATTTCTTAAGGCCAATAGTGTCAATCGCCTTTTTGAGTAGTTGGTTAATCTCGGTACTAATTAACCGAGCTGACAGCATATCCAGGCCTTCACTACATACTTCTGCAGCTTCTGGTTCTCCGCTACCTACAAACCAGAATACGCCAGCGCGGTCCCCTGCTCGTTTATAAAGAGGCAATAAGCATACTAGCTCATCAAGATCCCAGACTGTCACTACCGCCAATACCGACACACAGTTTTTAAATACACTTATCCATGTCGTTATCCATTCATAACTAAGAAAAACATTACTGTTGCTTGCACTAGCATAAAGCTTCTGCCAAGACTCCTTGCTCTCTACTATTTCTTGTTCTGAGTCTAAAATGCGCACTTCCATCACTTAAAACCCGGCATGTGGGGAGTTCTTTGAGGATGTAGCGCTCGATGAAGAGCAATCATCGGGGCATTTAGTCACGGTCACCACCAAACGATGAGTATTAACCCCTTTCAATGCGCTTTTAATTCGAGCAAGTTTAAAATTCCGTACAGAAGAAAACGTTTGGCCGTCAATGATATAAACATACTTAATAAGCCAAAAATCCCCCACCTTGTCACGACTTACTACCTGATTTTCCCCGTCAGAAATCACTTTCGATATTGACGTGTGGTCGCTAGGTATAATGGTATTTAAGTAGAATGATGCTTTGTTATCTAATTCTTCGGCATTGAAATAAAAGACACGCTTTTGCTCGTTATTAACATCACTGGCAACGCTGCAGACAAAAGAGTAATTGAGTACGTCTAAATTGATATGATTTCGGGTATCAAACTCAGCCTCACAATTTTCAGGTAGGACGGTACTATTTTGAATAGACATTTGCGCTGCATATGATGAAAAACAGAGAATCATTACTGTTGCTATTACTACTGTTGCCGTTAGTGGCGAATTTTTTTCTGCTGCTTCAGGTGATACCTCGGTGACGGGATTGATTACACGCATTCTTTCGTCTGCCTGTTCTAATTTTCCCCCCAGATAAAACTGAATTAGTGCCACGGGAACATAGATATACCAACCAAAGTTGTTGTGGTCAGTCATTAGAGAGCTTTCCATATTGGTATAATCTCCAATAAGAATAAGGAAAACTATTCTTAGCCAGTTAGTTACTAATGCGCCTACGATTGCAAACAATATGAAGATAAAAGCGCTTTTAAATGTTCTAAGGTAAAGAAATACGTAAAGTGAACTTATCGCAAGCGATACGATGATATACCGCAAACCACTACACCCCCTTGCGATTTCAAATACACCTGCTGGAATAGTGACAAATTCATTTTCTACAAAAACGGGAATATCCGTAAATGACATGATAAATGTCACCATAAATACAGAAAGTTCTTGAAAAAAGCCGGCGAATGCCCCCCAAAAGGGATAGATGAAAATTAAGTACGAGAGGGGAAATATGAGCGACCAACTCAATCTAAAAATTTGTAAACTCAAAAGAATAAGCAGCGAAAGGGACAATGACCAATACAGAAGGCTAATTTGAGACCAGACACTTATCCAAAATAAACCACCAATAACAATGCCTGCAGCTAACCATCCATAACTAATTTTTGTTCTAAAAATCAGTTTTTGCTGTTCAGCTGCAGTGTATATCAGATATAAAATAATAACGGGTATTAAGTAAGCGTGAGAGTACGTGCCGTCGTCAAAGCCGTTATCCCACAATGTCTTCATAACGGGAAAGTTTAATAACGCCCAACCCAATATGACCGTAGCCATTGTAACAAACGCAATTAGGCCATTCCTTGCTAGCATACTCTTAATCCCTATTTGAATATTTGAAGGCTATCTGCCTTTTCCAAATAACACCACTTCAACAGTTCTGATAAGTATAAGAATATCTAGTAGAAGACTTTGATGCTTAACGTAATAAAGGTCGAACTTAAGCTTTTCCATGGAGTCTTCCACACTTGCCCCATAGGGGTAATTGAGTTGCGCCCAACCAGCCAACCCGGGTTTAACATTATGGCGCTGGTTATAATAAGGTACTTCTTTTACTAACTGCTCAACAAACTGAGGCCTTTCAGGGCGAGGACCAATGAAAGACATTTCACCTTTAAACACATTAAGTAATTGAGGTAGTTCGTCGATACGATACTTTCTAATGAAATGCCCAATTCGCGTTACTCGATCGTCATTTTTACTTGCCCATTTAGCACCGTCTTTTTCGGCATCAGGTCGCATGCTTCGAAACTTCAGTATTTTGAACAGCTGCCCATTTAAACCAACTCGCTCTTGAGCATAAAACACCGATACCCCGGTGCGTCGACCGTCATCAAGATAGATGATGAGTGCAGTAGTGAGCATGATTGGCCATACAAATATAAACACAAAAAGTGCCAGTAAAGCGTTAAGGCTGTAGTCAAGCGCATCTCTGAGGTAATTTTGGCTCTGGAAACCATTTGAGTAGATAACCCAACTTGGATACATCAAGTTTACTACAATTTGCCCCGTCTCCCTTTCCATGAAGTCGAGTAATTCGGTAACCTCAATACCACGCAGGCGACATTCAAAAAGGACTTCAACGGGCAAGGTGCCACGACGTTGATCACACGCAATGACAATTTCTTCAATATCATTGTCGTTTATAAACTGCTGAAAGTTCTCATCCACCTTTATGTGAACGATTTTTTCTCTGCGAATACCGTCTTCTCGGTTATCACCAGGGATAGGCACAAACCCAACCATTTCGAATCCGATTCTATCCACATCGCGACGCATCCGCTTTTCAATAATTGATGCTCTTTCACCCGCCCCTAGCACCACTATACGAACTTTACCTAAACCTAAAAGCCCTAAGCGGTTCGTAAAGTAGCGAAAAATGACCAGTGTGATGATAATCGAAAATACGGCAGCCGGCAGGAAATAGGCATCCATCACCAGATTATCGAACAACGCCCTACTGACGATTTCAACAAGGAAGTAACTTAGCCCCACACTGACAAAAATCCGTCTTATAATGCCGCGAAAAGTTTCCCTAAGTTTTGCTTCATACAGACCCACAGACAGTGAGCAAAGAAGAATCGATACAGTAAGTAAACCTACGTTAATGATCAGCTTTTCCGGTGGAACTTTCGAAACAAGCCCAACCTGTGTGAGGATAAAGTACGTAATGTATCCCATATAAGCTATAAGTAGCGCTTCTGTTACTACAAGAATATTAGAGCGCTTATTTTGATTTCGCTTATTTACTGCCACCCCTGGCCCCTTAATACTACGAACTAATCCCCATCATAGAGGGATTTATTCTAATAGACTAGAATTGTTATTGGCATTATAGTGAGATTTGCCGTAGGGTAAACACCGAAAGCTACAATTTAACCATAATGAGTGTAGGATGATCTCTTATGTTTCGTTTAAAAAACATGCATTTAAGCTTTGCATTTTTACTAGTTTCAATACTTGTTGGGTGCTCGAATACTTCAACTCTCCCCCAAGCTACCACCAGAGCATCATTAACAACCGATGTAAATGAATATCAATACCTAATCGGCCCTGGCGACTCGCTAACCATTTTCGTTTGGCGAAACCCTGAAGTATCCGGTCAGTTTATTGTTAGACCTGATGGGAAAGTAACCACGTCATTGGTCGAAGATATCGATGTGGCAGGACGCACGCCCTCTATGCTGGCTCGCGAAATTGAAGAACAGTTATCAATTTATATTAATAACCCTCGCGTTACCGTGAGTGTTAATAACTTTTCTGGCCCGTTAAGTGAGCAAGTAAGAGTTATTGGGGAAGCCACTAACCCAAGCGCGGTCAGTTATACTGAACACATGACATTACTCGATTTAATGATAGCTGTTGGCGGATTAACTGAGTTTGCCGACGGTAATAACGCAAAATTAGTACGCGTGATCAATGGTCAGCAATCCACATTTTCCTTAAGTATTGACGACTTAATTCGAAGCGGCGACATTCAACAAAATGTAGACATTCTCCCTGGCGATATAATTATTATTCCAGAAGCTTGGTTTTAGTTCTAAGTAGTAAACGGAACATTTAAATGCAGGATTTACAACAAACCTTACTCCAATTTTTAGATTTACTAAAAGGGATTTGGATTAAGAAACGTCATGTCATTATTATGTCATGGATGATTTGCCCGATTGGCTTCTTCATGGTTGCCAACTTGCCCGATCAATACACCTCTACAGCAAAGGTTTACGTTGATACCCGTTCGGTGCTCCAGCCACTTTTGAAAGGTCTTGCTATTCAGTCCAACCCCGATCAAGAAGTCAAAATGATGGCTAGGACGCTTTTAAGCAGAACCAATGTTGAAACGATTGCCAGAGAGAGTGATTTAGATATCACCACTAATTCAGAACGAGAGTTTGAAGACTTAGTAACCCAACTATCTTCATCAATTGTTTTGCGTTCAGCTGGCAGGGACAATATCTATAACATCTCATTTGCTAATGCTAACGCGATTACAGCTCAGCGGGTTGTGCAAGAAACGTTAGACCTTTTTGTAGAAGGCTCGTTAGGAAACAACCGCCGAGACACTGATACTGCGGGGCGTTTCTTAGAAGAACAAATAGCTGAATATGAAAGCCGACTAAGTGAAGCTGAACAGCGACTCGCCCAATTCAAACGGCAGTACAACAATATACTTCCCCTTTCTGGTACATATTATAGCAGTCTTCAAAGCCTCAATGCAGAACTTGAGCTTACTCGCTTGAATATAAAACAGACTAAGCAACAGGTAGATTCTCTTAGATCACAAATCAAGAAAACATCTGCAACGGATAGCTTTGCTGTATCTAACCAAGAAAATTCAGGCTTAAAAACACGGTATGATGACCGTATCCGAAAACTGGAGGAAGAATTAGACCGCCTTCAATTAAGATTTACTGAAAAACATCCCGATGTGGTTGAAGCTAACTTGCTTTTATCTAGTCTGGAAAAATCCCGCCAACGAGAAATTGATGCATTCCTTTCAAGTGTTGACGAAGAAGACCAATTACCCCTTAATGATCTAACTCAGGAAATCCGGCTTGAAATGAGTAAACTTCAAAGCGAGGTTGCTTCATTAGAGGTAAAAGAGACAGATTTACAAAATAAAATTGCTGAGCTTGAATCTAAAGTCGACTTAATCCCACAGATTGAAGCCGAGTCTTCAGCGCTAAATAGAGACTATGGAATAACGAAGAAGAAATACGAAGAATTATTGTCACGCCGAGAAGCCGCTGGGCTTTCAAGACGGGCAGAGGTTTCTGCTGAAGAACTCCAGTTTCGTATTATAGAGCCGCCTCTTGCCGCCAGTTCGCCGTCAGGCCCAAATAGACTCATCCTATACACCGCAGTATTACTTGCTGGTTTTGGCTCTGGTGTAGGCGTAGCGTTTCTAGTGAGTCAACTTTCCCCTATATTAATTAGACCTAAACAATTAAACAGCCTATCTGATTATCCAATTTGGGGAACGGTCAGCCATTTGAATATTGTGAACATTCAGAAAAAAACAAATTTAGATTATTAATCTTCGCCTTGTCCTGCGGGATGATTCTGCTGCAATATGGTATATTAGTGGCCGCAGAGATGATGAATATTAATTTAATCGAGAGGTTTTTCTAATGTCTAATACAATTGAAAAAGCATTGTTAAAACAAAAACAGAAAAACGCTTTGGCAAACAACTCGAATGAGAAAAGCGCAAGCAATAACATAACCGAACCTCAACGTGAAGCTACTGAAGTTGCTAAGCCAGAGACAACATCCCCAAAAAGTGGTTTTAAAATTAACCTTCAGAGGTTAAGCGATAATGGTCATATCTCTCTATCTGGTGAGCGTAGGCAAATTAACGAAGAGTACCGAGAAATTAAGCGAAAGTTACTCGCTAACGCTTTTGGCCCACTCGCTAAAACCCTTCATAACCCTAATATAATAATGGTTACAAGCAGTCGCCCTTCTGAAGGTAAAACATTCACTGCGACAAACCTCGCATTGAGTATTGCAGCAGAACAAGATAAAACCGTCCTGTTAGTTGACGCAGACGTTCTTAAACCTAATGTGCTAAACACATTAGGTTTGGAAAGGCGCAAAGGGTTAATGGAGTATCTTGTCGGTGAGGTCGACGATATTTCTGAGGTACTTTACTCTACCAATATCGACAAATTGAAAATTATTCCTGCTGGTCGCTCGCATCACCTTTCTACGGAGATGCTTGCTAGTCATAAAATGCATGAAACAGTTGATGAATTTGCTAACCGATACCCTGATCGAATCGTTATTTTCGACACGCCTCCTCTTATCGGTATTAATGAAAGCGCTATTTTAGCTAATTTCGCAGGTCAAGCAGTGGTTGTAGTAGAGGAAGGTAAAGCGAAACTTAACGACGTTAAAATGTCTGTAGAACGATTGAACCCAGATATGGCAATTGGATTTGTGGTTAACAAGTCAGTGCACTATGACACCGATGGAAGCGGATATTATGGATATTACTACTCTGAGCGCAAAGACTAAATCTCGTAACGTCGTGCTCAGAAATATATCAAGAAAAACATATTTGGCGATTAGTCTCGGTGCTCTATCGCCTTATGTTTACGCTGATTTCGATATTACTGGCTCTGCGCAAGGTAAGAGTATTTTTCAAGAGGTGGAAAGGCAAGATGAAGATTCGCTTTCTCTGACCACCTTTTCGGTCATTCCTCAAATCAATGCAACCTATCAATCTCGTACTTTTAATGGCTTATGGTCAGGTACATTGACGCATTTAGAACGAGACAATGACGATATCGCCCAAACGCAAGACTACGCTGAATATAGTTACTCAGCACAATGGGCGCCTATCGGAAGAACGTTAGTTTTCCAAGCGGCTGGCGCACTGAATTATCGAAATGGAGACTCAAGTAGCTTTTTGGTTTCTGATTTTCTCACCAATTCAAATAGCTTAGCGAAAACTCGTAATAACACACTTTCATCGTCGCTTCTTATCGAAAACAACAATTGGATAAATGCTCAAGGAAGTGCATCATATTCAGATGTTGCCTCTGAATCCACGTCTGCGAACGATACTCCTCTTGACAATGACTCATACCAATTATACGGCTCACTAACCAATGGGGAATATGCTAGGTACTTAATATGGGAAGTAACAGGCTCTTACCAAAATACGGCTAGCAATCAATCTTCACGTGGTGACTTCATAACGCGCTCCGCTGATGCTTTTACCGACTTCCGTGTTCTAAAGAATTGGGCAATCCGGTTAACTGCTTCTCATGAAGCTAATCAGATTTCAGATAGAACAGATACTAATAGTATTACGCGTGAATTTAACTCCTACGGTGCTGGACTGACGTATCGTCAAGCTGAAAATAGGTATATTGCGCTCACACTGAACAAAAGTGATTCAGATACCACTGAAGATGATAACGAAACCTTTATTGGAGTAGATTTGCTATGGGCGTTAAGTTCACGTACTGAAATTGGGGGAAGTTATGGGCGTCGATTTTACGGTGACTCAGCCTCTGCTAATATGAGCTATAACTCAAAACATTTTAGATCGTCGCTTTCGTATAGTGAGGATGTTACAAATACATCTCGCTTGCTATCAAACCCTGAGAATTTAGGTGTGTTTGTCTGCCCTGTAGGCGCAACATCCATTGCAAGTTGTTTTCAACCAGCGAGCCTGAGTTATTCACCTTCTGCTGATGAGCAATTCGTTGAGTTAAATTCCCAAAATTTGGATTTCGACGACCGAATTATCCTTCAAAAACGTACCAACTTTCAAATGGGGTATGATTTTTCAAGAGTTAACCTAGGTGTTTCTTGGTTATATTCTGAAAACGATTATTTAGATGAAGACAGACTCCAGCGTACACTGTCAATGACGACCACACTGTCTTATAAATTAGGTTCATATACCAATTTAAACACATCATTAAGCTTTGCCAGAATTGATGGACAGTCTGAAGACAACACTTATGACGGCAGCAGTGACAACTTAAATGCCACTTTGGGGCTAGATAGAAATTTTGGGAAACACTTGGTAACAAGCTTGGACGTTAGCTATTTGGATAAGAGCGGAGATTTGTCGTTTGGTGGTGGCCTTTACGGCAGCGATTACACCGATAGGCGGATTACCCTTTCAGTCACCTACACCTATCAGTAATATTGGGCCTCTGTAAAAATGGGTCCAGTAAATTAACTTTTTTTACTGGGTATCACTCTTATCAGTACTCTTCAGTCTTACGTACGTTTTAAACTTTTTCTTCATTAGTTTATCTACATACTGCGTCATTTTAACCTTATGCGATATTGCATCGTCTAACGCATCTACTAACTCCGCCAACATATCAAGATAGTACTTACTATCTCGTATGATATTCCCACCGGGAGTCATAATCGTTTTGTTTTCAGGGTGCTCTGCAAAGTCATGAGTTTGGGACGTTGAATGGCCCAACCCACTCTCAGGCTCAAACATTTCAGCTTTAACTTCATCTATTACCTCACTTACCGCCTCTTCATCAAAGCTTTTAAGCTCCTCTAAAAAGCCAAACAGCATGATGCGATCCATAAGCGTATTTATTTTACGGGGCACACCACGGGTAAACTGATAAATGCGCTCGTACGCCCCTTCTGAAAACAAATCTTCCCCATTCCAGCCTGCATGATGCAAGCGATATTCAATATACTCTTTGCACTCATCTAATGTGAGGGGCGCTAAATGACATGAAGCCACAATACGCTGTCTGAACTGCTCCATATTGGGCGCTCGTAGAATAGGCTGCAGCTCTTCTTGCCCTAATAAAAAGCTTTGTATTAACGGCTTACCATTAAGCTGAAAGTTAGACAGCATGCGCAGCTCTTCAATAGACTCTAACGGTAAGTTCTGCGCTTCATCAACAAGCAGTAATGCGCGGCGGCCTTGGGTGCTTAGGTCGTATAAGAACACCTCAAGCATCTTTAAGATTTCAGCTTTGCTTCTTCCGTCCGTGTTGATATCAAACTTTGAGGCCACCATTTTTACCAGCTCATCAGGCGACAGTTTGGGGGTGACTATTTGGGCCGCGAAAATATCGTCTTGAATTTCAGCCAGCAAACTATTCGCGACGGTGGTTTTCCCTGTACCAATATCACCTGTGATAACAATAAACCCTTCAGCCTGCGACAGCCCATATTGAAGGTACGACATGGCGCGTTTGTGCCACTTACTGGCAAAAAAGAAGCCGGGGTCTGGTGTTAACTGAAAAGGTTTAGCGTTAAGTCCGTAGTAACTTTCGTACATGCTGGTATCCGTTTGAAAAAACTGCTCGCTTTGCTAGCCTACCGATTAACTCATGGGGCTAGCAAACGACTACATTTTACATTTACTGAAATAAAAATTGAGGTAACCACAAAAATGCTAGGTTAACTTGTTTCGTGTTATACGCTCAATGATTCCGGTGGTAGAAACGCCATCCTCAAACGTTAACACTTGCACCTCACCGCCGTTGGCAATCACTTCTTTTCCACCAGCAATTTCTTCAATTTGATAATCACCACCTTTCACCAATATATCTGGTAATAACGAGGCAATTAATCGCTGTGGTGTATCTTCAGTGAAGGGCACAACCCAATCAACCGCACTTAAGCCAGCTAGTACTGCCATACGGCGATTAGTGTTGTTCACTGGCCGCCCTGGGCCTTTAAGCTTCGTCACCGATGCATCGGTGTTTACTGCTACAATAAGCCGGTCACCTAACTGCGCGGCTTCTTCTAAATAAGCCACATGCCCAGAATGTAGAATATCGAAACAGCCGTTCGTCATTACAATACGTTCGCCTCGCGCTTTCGCAGCAGCCATTGCCATTTCTAGTTGCTCTTCGGTCATCACGCCGCCGTCGAGATGCACAGATTGTTCACCTAAAGCTAGCGCTAATTCGGTATTGGTAACGGTAGACGTACCTAATTTCCCAACCACCACACTGGCCGCTAAGTTGGCCAATACACAAGCAGCTTGCAGAGGTAGTTTGCTTGCTAGCGCCACGGCTAGCGTTGATACCACAGTATCGCCGGCACCAGTAACGTCATAAACTTCTTTGGCTTTTGCAGGTAAATGAAACTCTGCATTGTTTCCTTCGAACAAGGTCATCCCCTGTTCAGAACGCGTTAGCAGTAACGCATCCAAATTAAGGTCAGTTTTAACCTGCTGCGCATTTGCTACTAATGATTTCTCAGAAGTAGACTCACCTACCACATGGTTTAGCTCTTCCATGTTAGGTGTAATAAGCATAGCGTTAGCGTACTTTTTAAAGTCACTGCCTTTAGGGTCGACAATAACGCGCTTACCTTTTGCTTTAGCTGCTTGAATTAGTGCTTGGGGGTGGCTTAAGCATCCTTTGGCGTAGTCAGATAATATAACAATATCAACATCATCAAGGGCGCTATCGAACGCGCTTTCTAGTTCAAATTTATCTGAATCAGCAAAGCTCTTTTCAAAATCTAACCGAAGCAATTGCTGATTACGGCTCATCACCCGAAGCTTGGTTATTGTGTCTTGACCTTCGACGGCGAAAAACTGGCAATCAATATCAAACGACTCTAAGCGCTCACGCAGTAGTTTGGCATTTTCATCGTTACCGCACATGCCTAGTAAGCTGACTTTAGCCCCAAGAGTAGCCACGTTCACGGCCACATTTGCAGCGCCGCCTGGGCGATCTTCAGATGACTGAACATTCACTACAGGTACAGGGGCTTCAGGGGAAATACGACCTGTTCCACCGCTCCAATAGCGGTCTAGCATTAGGTCACCTACAATAAGCACTTTTGCTTTACTAAAATCTGGTAAAATCATTGATGAGACAACTTTATCGATGTATTTCAAATTGCCAATGAGTATAACAGCCAACAACGTGAATACCCACCAGCAGCCTTCAACTTGGTACCTTTATCTTATCGAAAATAAACTGGGTCAATTGTACACGGGTATCACTACCTCCCCTGAACGCAGAATTTCCCAGCACAGAGGAGATATTGCAGGTGGAGCGCGGGCATTAAAGGGAAAAGGCCCACTTCAATTTAGGGCCATTTTCTTAATTGGAGATAGGTCGACAGCCTCGCAAATTGAATACAAGGTAAAGCAACTTTCTAAAGAGAAAAAACGGGCTATCGTTAAACAGAAGGTTTTGCCTGAAAACCTATGCAAAAACAGCCAGTATATTTCTCCTTCCGATTATCAGTAATATTAATTGTGATCGCAGCTTTCTACGTTACGCCATGCGTACTTGCGGCTACAGAGCAAACGCCTCAAGGTTTTAAACAATATACTTGTCTGCTGACAAGCTACCTTAACCACCGAGTACGCCATTAATCACCATGGCAGTACCTATGCTTAACGTAAAGCCTAGTGAAGCTACACCAACGTTGTGTTGTTGATCGACTTCTTGCCTAAAGTTCATACCAAACAGAATCACTTTTTTATTGATAAGCACTAATATATGCAGTGCGATAGCTAACGCTACACTTACCACCAACCACCCGGTTACGTTACTTACATAACCTGACGGGTTATAGATAAGTAGGTTTTTCGCCGCCGAAACAATCATAGCGGTGCCCAGTAAATTACCCGAATGTTCTATGGCTAACGCTAACTGACCTTTTCGAAGCGCCCCCTGAAATGAGTCGTTTTGGTTATCTTTTGCATAGCGCACTTCTAAAATACGGGTCATCACCAATAACATGGTGAGCACGACAGAGAATCCTGTCACGATAGCAATAATGGCATTCATATCACTGCCATTCACCCACACCATAATATTTCTCAACACGATGGCACTTGCCACTAAGCTTGCAGCATCTACCAGTGCAATACTTACACTGCGCTCTGAAATCATGGCGTGAGTATCTACGCGATTGAGTACCAGCTTGTCATGGGCGAATCGACCAAACTTCACCAACAGAATACCGACAATACCGAACGTCACCATGCCAGTAGCCGCTTCACTGTAGCCCTGCCCGATATGACGACCTACCACCGAACTCAGCACGATACAAAGCGACAACATGCCACCGGCTATACTAATACCAAAAGCAAAATTGTCTTTAATACCAAGCTCTTCGGTCACTGAGTTCTTTCTCATCAGCCCAGTCAACCACTTCATAACCACCAACAGTGCTAGGGCGATACTTACATCGATAGCAAGGTAAATCCATAAGTCGGAACCTAGCGGCACGAGTTTTATTAAAGCATCCACGTATTGTTACTCCTTTTACCTAAACACAACCTTAGGGTGGTTACGCCCCAAAAACTGTGACAGACTCTTTTTTATCTCAACGTTTTGAAATATTTATTATTGTCGAAGCCAGTATTATGCCAACAGACAACACAATTACCATGAGCAATGCACCACAAGCCAACGAAACCTGGGAAAAACTTTCAGATAGTGATCGCGTTAATAGTGATTTAGCGCATCATCGAAATGATCTCACTACCGTATTTGGTCGCTCGCTGTTTTTTGCAGAGACCTGCCTGCAGCACCCTGACTGGGTTGGCGCTATGCTGGTTGAATCGGTTCCTGACGAGCCGCATACCTTTTACAACCATGCAGTTACGCAAAAATTGGAAAATGTTAAGTCAGAAGATGGGCTGCTTAGCGCACTTCGCCACTGTCGCCACTTTCATATGGCTGCTATTACGCTACGTGACGGGCTTAATAAGCAAACTATTACGCAATCATTAGGGCAGGTTTCTGCGTTAGCTGATGTATTAATTACGTCAGCTTACCAATGGCTTTACACCATGCTAAGTGACAAACACGGTGTTCCTTGTGGTGAAAATGGGCCTATCCATATGTACATTTTGGGTATGGGGAAATTAGGCGGTCGCGAACTTAACTTTTCTTCAGATATCGATTTGATTTTTGCCTATCCCGAAAAAGGCATGACAAACGGTGAAAAGAAACCGATAGAAAATCAGCAATTTTTTACCCGCCTAGCGCAAAAATTGATTCAAGCACTTAACAAGGTAACCACCGACGGCCAGGTATACCGAGTAGACATGCGCTTACGGCCATTCGGTGAGTCAGGGCCTTTGGTGATGCACTTCGACGCCATGGAAGATTATTACCAAGAGCAAGGCCGTCATTGGGAACGTTTTGCTATGGTGAAAGCGCGCGTGATCAATAATGATAATTCAGAAGACGTAGCTTCACTAAACGCCATCCTCACGCCTTTTACCTTCAGGCGCTACCTAGACTTCACCACTATTGATGCCCTTAGAGGCATGAAGCACCTTATTGCTACGGAAATTAGACGTAGGCGTTTGAGCAATAATATTAAGCTTGGTGCTGGTGGCATTCGTGAGGTTGAATTTTTCGCACAAAGCTTTCAGCTTATTCATGGTGGTAGAGAGCCTGAGTTACAAAGTAAGTCACTACTTACTACCCTGGATAATCTTGCTGAATTTGAAATGGTTGAAACCGATGTGACTGAACAATTACGGACAGACTATTTATTCCTTCGTAAAATTGAGCATACGCTTCAGCAATGCCAAGACCGACAAACCCAAACACTGCCAGATAGTGAGTGGGAGAAAAATGCACTTATTTCGGTTTTAGGGTTCTCGTCATACCACGCATTTACGCTAGCACTGCATGAAACCATGTCTAGAATACATGGGCATTTCAATGAATTAGTTGAAGAAGCACAAGATACTCACAACAGCGAAGATACCTTATTTGAAGCATGCCGTGATGCCTGGCAACTTTCCCTTGATAAAGAAGAGTTTAGCACCACGCTAACCCCTTTTATTAGTTTAGAGGAAGCGCAAGGGATTTGTACCCAGCTACAAGAATTTAAAACGAATCAGCGCGGGTATCGAATGGGTCAAAAAGGCGAGGATACGCTTAATAAACTGATCCCGGAAATACTGTATGTACTGATTAAATTCGACCCCAGTAAAGCAAACAATGTACTAAAACGAATCTTCGGCGTGATAGATGCGATTACCGGCAGAACAACCTATTTAGATTTATTGCTGGAAAACCCCAATGTTCTGCAACAGTTGGTAAAGCTGTGTGACAGGAGTGAGTGGATAGCGAATGAAATTAAGCGCTTCCCGCTGCTGTTAGATGAACTGCTTACCCCGCTCTATTTGCAGCAGCAAAATTCAGATATCACCACTAGTAAATATGAATACGCGCAAGAGTTGCGACAAACCATGCTGCGCGTTGAACACGACGATGTTGAGCTTGCTATGGACACATGGCGACAGTTTAAGCTTTGTCAGCAGCTGCGCATTGCAGCCAGCGATATTAGTGGCTCGCTACCCATAGCGAATGTAAGCGATAAACTTACCGTATTAGCGGAAGTCTTGCTCGAGCACGTTATTGAAGCAGCGTGGCACCAAGTTTCAGCTCGCTTTGGCGTGCCGAGTCATTTGAACGATGGCGAGCTCGGGTTTGCAGTTATTGGCTATGGCAAGCTTGGTGGCTACGAGCTTGGTTATGGCTCTGATCTTGACCTTGTGTTTTTGCACAACGCGCCTCGCCAGTCAGCTACCAATGGGGCTAAGTCTATTGAAGCCCAGCAGTTTTACATCAAACTTGCTCAGCGTATTATGCACTTACTGAATACCAAAACCTTGTTTGGTCAGTTGTATGAAACCGACTTACGCTTGCGGCCATCTGGTAACGCGGGCTTGCTTTGTTGCCATATAGACGGATTTGAGCGCTATCAACAAGAAGAGGCGTGGACATGGGAACATCAAGCGCTAGTGAGAGCCCGCGGTATCTGTGGTGATATATCGCTGCTAAGTGCGTTTAATACTGTGCGTCACAACATTCTATCTATTCAGAGAGACCAGGCTACACTATCTACTGAAGTGAGCGAAATGCGCGTAAAAATGCGCAAACATTTGCTCTCTACGAGTAATCAAAAAGTCGATTTGAAACAATGTGTGGGAGGCATAGCAGATATTGAATTTATGACTCAATATTGGGTATTAGCACATGCGAATAAGATTGAGAGCTTGACTGAATTTTCAGATAATTTGCGTTTACTAGATGCAACCCGTAACGCAGGCATTATTGATGAAAAACAATCTCACGCGCTACAACAAGCTTATCTTGCGCTAAGAGAACAATATCATCACCTGACCCTTGCAGACACGAAATATGCAGAACAAACCGAGCATTTGAGCCAAATGAGAGAAACGGTAAGTGAATATTGGCAGGCGTTATTTGATAGTACTGCTGGTCATGCTGCCGATAGTAGTACCGACATTGATGGCAGTAGTATTAATGATAACGAAGGTGAGCAGTAGCTCACCTTTGCTTTAACTGATGATCAACGAACGAGGGTACATCGGGTAGATAAAAACTCGGTCTCTTCAGCAGTCACTACCAGAGAGCGTTGCTCGGGGCATAGATAGGCGTTTACCCGCCCTTCAAAGCTACTGTCGATAGCGCTGGCAATTTTAGCCAATGAACCGGCTACCGTATTATCTAACTGAAACTGATGTTTGATAATGAAGTCTTGCTCTAAATTCCATATCAGCTGCATGCCTTCCGCTTGCGCAAAAGTAGAGATAGCCTCTCGGAGTGTACTGCCCTCTTTGAAAGTGCGGAATTTTTGCTCTCCGGTCCAACTGGTATCTACCGTTGTATTTATACTCGACATGCTTTCTAGTCTGCTATCGAGCTGTGGATCAACGCCGCCAGTTTCTATCACAAAAGTACCCTGCTCTTCCTTAACTGGATCGGTAGAGGACATTCTAAATTCGCGGTAAAACTCGCTCAATCCCTTTGCCACCGATTTTTCTTCAGCTGGTTTACCGGAAGGTTCTTCATCACTGCTATTTTGTTGCAAATAAATCATCACACCCGCAATCACTATCAATACGAATGCCAGCGCTATGTGACGCGCCCAAAAAAATGTATTTGAATAACCTTTTTTAGCCATGACTTTTTCAATGCTTCCAATAACTTAAACTCAAGGTACAGCTTAACTCGCTTTTACCTTACGCACAAAAAGCGCGCTACAGTAATAATTGTACACCTAACGGCACAATAGGTAACTGCTTCGTTAGTACAATGACGGGGTGTCTTTACTGGGTCTGGTTTTGAACCGTTTATGCATCCACAAGTAACTTTCAGGCTGTTCTTTAATTGCCTTATCAATATGCGTGTTCAATTCTGTTAATGCCGCAACATCGTCCATATCCCCTAAATGCGTCAATGGGGGGTATATCTTTATTTTATAACCCTTCGCAGTGTACTGAGACGTAATCATCATAGGCACACTGGTAGAACGACGAATAAACATCAACGTAGCTGTGGTGGTCGCGGTTTCAGCAACCCCACCAAAAGGTACGAATACGCTTTGCTTTGGCCCGTAATCTTGATCGGGAAGGTATAAGCACAGCTCGTTTTCTTCCAATGCCATTAACAACGCTTTGGCATTTCGCTTGTCAATCATATACTTATTGGAGCGATTACGACCATGGTACTGTAAATAGTCGACCAGCGGATTATTATGTTTTCTATAGAAGGCGATGCTAGGGTGGAAGTAACCAATACCCCTGCATGCAAATTCAAGGTTCATGTTGTGCAGTGCCATGCCAAACACACCTTTGCCGCTGGCTATGGCTGCCTCAACATGCTCCGCACCTTCAATTTCTATGGCCTTTTTCACTCGCCAATCAGGCCACCACCACCCCATCGCCGTTTCAAATAAGGCCATTCCGGTTCTGCGCACATTCTCATTTAATAGCGTTTGCACTTCTGACTCCGACAACGACGGGTTCCAAAGTTCAAGGTTTCGCTTTGCTACGCGCACGCGTTTAGGAACAATTTTCGCAATCAGTTTACCTGCGCCACCGCCAATAAATCGTATAACAGGCAGAGGGAGCCAAGTGATGATGTAAAGAAGGAATACTCCTAGCCATACAGGCCAAAATTTTGGAGTAAGAAAAGACAGTTTGAATTTAGGAGCCTTAATTGCCGCAGCCAACGCACTCTATTCCTAACAAATTAAGAGGAGCGCTATTGTAGCAGACCAAATTAAAGTCGAAAGTGCGTTGGTGGAATAATTCGACACTACTGTCGTGGTATTTTGAACTCAATACGCCAAGCATTGTTTTACCTAGCTCGGTTAGCAAAAATGTTCACAGGACGTTAGCCCTCTCACTCTATAAATTTAGTGAGCGCCATACTCTTTATCAATCTGCTTCAGCTTTTTCTCAAAAGTTTGAAAGTGATCGTTTGTTTCATAATCGAAGTGATACTGGTTATGGAAACCAAACTGCAATTTACAGTTCATGTCTTCGATAAATAACGTGTAGCCATCTAGGTCGGTGTACGCAACAATACCATTTAGGTGGTATTGATCTTCTTTCTTATCACCATTAGTTCGGATTTTTTCAAACACCTGCAATAGAAATTTACTGTCTAATTCATTTTTCATAAATGGCTCCTTAGTTTTTGACTAGCCACTCTTTTTACGCTGAATGATAGCGTTTGGATTACACCGCTCATACTGATATGAATTTAGTCACTTGCCACTATTAGCCATTAAAAATTGTAGCGAAAGCCCAAAGATACTAAATGCGTTGAGAGGTCATCTTCCCCTCCTAGGTATGTATATTCAAGTCGCACCATAGATTTTAGACCAACATAATAATCAAATCCAAGACCAGCAATACCTGCAACCACACCTTCATCAAACGAGCATGCATCACCCGATAACTCTGAGTTGCCACAGTCGCGCGTACTTGCAATATCAGCGTTAGCAATACCTAATTTGTAATACAGTTCACCGTACTCGCTTTTCGCCTTTCCAAGTACAGCAAGGTAAAGCGCATCCCCCGAAAGATCGGTATCATCCTCGCTATCGTTAGTGAGATTAAGGTAACCCACTTCTGCATACCACTGCCTATGGATTTGGCGCCCAAAAGCAACACTGTAAGCTAGCCCGCTATTCTCGACATTTGTGAACTCAAAATCACTAAACCCAACTGACGCAATACCATAATTGGTAGAAGCACTATGTGCGTTGAACGTTAAAAAAAGCGCAATAAAACCAACTACAAACTGCTTCATTAAAACCTCAGGTTAAAACCACCAAAGAACAACCCTATTATTAACTATCTAGGGTGACGAGTGTAAACGTTAAATTTATATCAGAAATAAAGCCTCGTACTAAAAAAAGTACTCAAGGGTAAATTGGAGATGATCATCTCTTCTTAGGAAATAAAAGGTATCGTCAGTATCATCACTTGAAAAGAAATAGCCATCCAATTTCCAGCGCCAATGAGATGAAATACGACTAGACGCTTCAATAAATGCACTAGAAGTACTCGATTTATCTAAATCTTGCACGTATCCCATTAGCACTTCTGTTCCGTCAATGTCATTGAAGATAAACCGTAAGCCCACCATCAGGTCGTTTTGACCTAAAGCAAAAAAGTTATCTTCGCGTTCATCGAACTGGTACTCACTCAGTACACCTAGGCCATATTGGGTGTCGAATATGCCTTGTGTGGTGTACTCGAAACCTGTGACAACCGCAGCAAAATCTTCCGATTGCCCTTCACGATATATCGACTCAAATTTAAGTAACCATGCCCCGTATACATTCAGTAAATCTACGCCTACCTGATTGATTTGCGCGTAATAGGGAAGAATTTCTGGCTGACCTTCATCATTCACGGTGGTAACAAGTTCAGGCTCTCTGCTTGTACCTGAAAAGTAAGACAGCCCCACTTCCCAGTCACTGATACTGGCTTGCCACCTCAGCGCATAATCAACATGACTTTGCTCACCATCCGACTCATACAAGGCATCTCCCACAGCAATGGGCGGTCGCAGACGTCCATCAACACTTTCGAAGGTACGCTCTCTAAAATAGGGCAACACAAATGCTGAAAACGTACCAAAATCACTAAAGTAAGAAACATTGACCATGGGCTGACCAAGCTTATCTTCGCCGTCTACCGCTTCAATTGCATCGGTTTGATTCACAATATCGACGAGGTGAATGGACTCTGTTTGCCCCCAGAATACTTTTCCAATCCCTATTTTGGTTTCCCATGTGTCTGCCACGTGCATCCACTGCAGTTCCCGAACATCGAAATGCGTTCTATCCTCGTCGTGTTGATCAGCCCTGAAAAAGGGCTTAAACAGCAAGCTGTCTTCCCCATCATTCCACTCGGTATAGGTTTCAGGGCTAAAAAAAACAGAGCCGTAAGCTCTTTCTTGTGCTTCGTAAAGGGCGTCTTGCAAGAAATAACGCAACTCTCCGCCTGCGGAGCCTGTCACTTCCGTATTGGCCAACAAAGAAAATGAAGCCGTAATACTTGTTACCAATAAAGCGATGGATTTAGTCACGAATTACCGCGCTCTTTTTAAGCTATTCTTATCAAAATCCGATTCTGACAAATCGGTATCAAATATTAAGCTTTCTGTAATTAGCGACGTAGACTTACGGGTTTGTACGTTCGTCATCTCGCTGCGAATAGGTCGCCAGTATTTCTCTTTGTAAAGCTCATAATCTTTTAGTTCAAGCACCTTAAGTAGCGCCCCTTTCTTATCGTAAAATTCAACTTTGTGTACGCGGTAGTGAGACTTATCAATCCATACTTTTTGCAACGTATAACCCGAATAGTCGTATTGAGGAATTTGCTCCAATACAAAGCACGCTTCGCCATTAATCGTCTCATCCCCCACATAGGAGTAGGAAAATTTCTCTACTTCGAACGATGTCATGTCTTCAAAAGCAAATTCACTGCCGACAAAAGGCCCACTTTTATTTTTTGACGCTATACGCTTTACCCGTTTTAAAGCAGGAAGAAATATCCACTGTTCATCGGCATCGAAAACATGTGAGAAGCTCAGGAATGCTGTTCCTTTTACATCCCGAGGGGATTGGAAAACCGTTAGTGCTTTATCACCATCATCGGTCAACTCCATCGATTTCACGTTGAGTTTGCGTGTTGCTTCTTGGCCTTGTGCATTACGCAGGACCATTAAGATTTTCGCCTCTGAGTTATTCCACCCGCGATCTCTCGCTTTTCGCTCCTGCGCTATTTCTAGTCCTTTTGCACTAGGCTCAGCGGCAACGCCATTGAATGCGCTGATAGATATGAACGACGCCAGTAAAACAAGGCTAATGTATCTCACTATTCTTCTCCGGTAACGGGGTTTCATCTTTATCCAACCACATTAATAACGCGGGTAGGAAAATAAGGTCAACAGCCAAAGCCGCGACGATAATAATAATGGTCAAAATGCCCATGTGCGCGTTCAGCATAAAGCTTGAAGACGCTAACACACCAAAGCCGACTGTCAGCACTATTGTGGTAGTGGTCAGTGCCATTCCAACCGTATTAAATGCATAAAGCACACTCTCTTTAACCGATTTACGCGTCAGCCTCGCCGACTGATACTTCGACAAGAAGTGCACAGTATCGTCAACAATAATACCCATGGTCATACTGATCACCACCGACAGTGCCATGTTAATTTGGCCAGAGATTAACCCCCAAACGCCAAACCCGATAGCGGCGGGTAGCAAATTAGTAAACAAGCTAACTAACCCGAGTCGCCATGAACGCAGTGCAAATAAAATCAAAACAGAAATAAGCACTAGGGCATATAGAGAGCCCACTACCATACTCTCCATATTTCGATCGCCAATATGCGCGAACATTAAAGGCGGACTGGCGGCTTCTAACCGGTTGTCGCTACCAAGACTTTTGAAATATGCTTTTGCATCAGACTCCAATGCGGTTAAATCTCTGCTGCCTAAATTATCGATAACAGCGATAATTCTCATTGCCGATTTATCAATATCTAACTGATTGCTTAAGTCTAGACCAAATGGTAGCGACATTTCATACAGCAATACATACTGAGAGGCCAGCTCCCCATCTTCAGGTAACCGATAATAAGCATCTTCATCACCATGCATATTTTTATTTAACCGTTTTAATGTATCGGCAAATGACAACACATGATGAACTTCTTCTTTTTCGCGCAGCCATGTCGTAAGTAATTCTACTCGCGCTAAAAATTCAGGTTCCGTGGCACCATAAGGGGTATCTGAATAAATAACGAAGTCGATATTAGACATACCACCAAGCTTCTCTTCATTGATTTCCACCGCTTGGCCAAACGTACTTCTATCGTCGAAGTACTTCACCGCCACATCATTTAACTCGTTATTCGTTGCAAAAACACTGACTCCCACAATCACTAACGCACAAATAGGTAACAGAGCTCGATAATTCGACGTGACTTTATTTCCCAATCGGTCGAAGACCTTGTTACTTTTTGTCGCCTTCACTTTCAGTGGCTTTAGCAGCAATAAAGCGGGTAGTAACCAAAGCGACAATACACAGGCGAGCATTACGCCAAATGCGGTCATGTTACCTAAATCGGACAAAACGGGAACGGCAGAAAAGTTCAGCATCAAAAAGCCAATCGCCGTGGTAACACTGGTGATAATAATAGGCTTGGTATTGATTCTTAAACTTTCACTAATCGCATTCTCGTTGGTGAGGCCGCGACCAAGAAAGTACTGTACACCCACAATGATGTGGATACAGTCAGCCACTGCCAGTGTCGTTATCATGGTGGGAGCGTTCACAGTAGCGGTACTTAAAAACATGCCGAGCCAGCCAGATACACCAATGGAAGTGGCGATGGATACAATTACCACTAATAGTGTAGCGAGAGCCGCTAACACCGAACGAACAATCACGCCTATCATCACAATGATAAGGAAAAACATGAGCGGAATAAGCGTACTGGCGTCTTGCTGCGCAGCCACCGCAAAGGCATCGTTCATCACAACCATACCGGTGAGATAGATAGTGTGACCGGGGTACTTTTCTTCTAACTGCTGTTTTAACGCAGTGGCAACCGTTGTGATTTCAATGACTTCTTTCGTTTGGTCGCCGTCAGGTAACTGAATAGTCGTATTCACAACCAATACGTCACCTGGGTACGATACTAGCCGCCCGGTTAGCTCAGGGGTGTTATCTAGTACATCCTTAATATCTGTTATTTCAGGATTCGAGAGCGAACCTGTGGTAATTAAGTCCTCGACAATAAGATCGTCATCTTCGGCGTAGGTATATTGGAAGTTAGCGATGGATTCAACGCGGGTGGAAAGAGGGAGTTGCCATGCAGTTTCTGTAAGCTCAACAACTAAAGATAAGGTAGACGGTTTAAACACATTGTCGTCGTCTGGCACTACCATAAAAGCGACATTTTCGCTTTTATTAAATATGTTCTGCATTTCTTCAAAGGCAAGACGCTGCGGATTATCAGGCTCAAAAAATACTTTGTAGTCGCCTCGAAAGTATAAATTTTTTGCGCCGACTACTGCCACTAACATCGCAACAATAACCACACAGATAGTTAACTTTGGTGAAGCAAACCACCTTGATGTGACCGATGATGTATCTTGCATTACAACTTCCTGTAACTCGCTCTGTTATCGAAAGTCTACCCGTAAACGGTTAATAAACATAACTCAGTTACCAGAATATTTTTGAATGCGGCCCCATTTTGTAACATATCCTCACCATCAACATTTATAGCGTTATCGTAAGAGCTTATTTTTATTGAATTTTACATATTCCAATTTATTTATGAGCAATTTTTTTGATCTTTTCTGAAACTGATGTAGTATTAACACCATACAACTGGTCAGATGAGCGGATGAGTCAAATATGAGTATTAGAACTAGCTTAAAAAAAGTGTTACCACCAATTTCTGTAACAGAACAGGAAGCGTTAGATGCTGGTGACGTTTGGATTGAATCTTCTATTTATCAGGGTAAACCTGATATGCAGGCACTTCGTGATATTCCTCAAGCTAAATTGAGCGCGGAAGAGCAAGCATTTATGGACGGCCCAGTATCAGAATTACTGGGTATGATTGATGATTTCGAGTTAAATAACGGCGAGCACATTCCTCAAGACGTTTTAGACTTCTTGGGTAAAAACCGTTTCTTCTCAATGATCATCCCTAAGAAGTTTGGTGGTCTTGAGTTTAGCCCTTACGCTAACTCAACCATAGTAGCCACTATCGCAGCAAAATCTGGTGCAATCGCTGTAACCGTTATGGTACCTAACTCGTTAGGCCCAGGTGAGTTACTTATGCATTATGGTACTACTGCCCAACAAGATTACTGGTTACCACGCCTTTCAGATGGTCGTGATATCCCTTGTTTTGCCCTAACTAGCCCAGAAGCCGGTTCAGATGCGGGTGCTATTCCTGACGCAGCGATCGTAACTAAAGGCGAGTACAACGGCGAAGAAGTGCTTGGCCTTCGTATCAGTTGGGACAAGCGTTATATCACGCTTGCGCCAATTGCTACCGTGCTCGGTTTAGCATTTAAAGTATTCGACCCTGAGCAATTGCTTGGTGACAAATTAGAGCTAGGTATTACCTGTGCGCTATTACCTAAGTCTCACCCTGGTGTTGAGCTTGGTAACCGTCACGACCCTATGGGTGTGCGCTTCTATAACGGTACAACTCGCGGCCAAGATGTATTTATTCCTATGGAATTTATCATCGGTGGTCAGAAAAATATCGGTCGCGGTTGGCAGATGCTAGTAGCGTGTCTTGGCGCAGGTCGTGGTATTTCACTTCCAGCGATGGGCGTTGCGACAGCACAATCAGCATTTAAAGGTACGGTTGAGTATTCATTCGTTCGTGAACAATTCGGTGTTCCGATTGGTCGCTTCGAAGGTATTCAAGAGAAGATGGCAGACATTGCTGGTAAGACTTTCTTACTTGAAGCCATGCGTGTTTTAACAACAGAAGGCTTAGGCTTAGGTGTTAAACCATCGGTTGTTACTGCGATTGCTAAATATCACATGACCGAGCTTGGCCGTGATGTAATGAACTCAGCGATGGATATTCAAGCAGGTAAAGCAATTCAACGTGGCCCGCAAAATACCTTAGCAGGTGGTTATGCAGCACTTCCAATTGCCATTACGGTTGAAGGTGCAAACATCCTTACTCGTAACCTAATGATTTTCGGTCAAGGTGCAATGCGTTGTCACCCTTACCTGAAAGATATGGTTGACCTTATTCACAGCAACGAAAGTTCTGCTGATAAAGAATTCAACAAAGTATTACGTAAAACTGTTGGCTTTAGTGTTAAGAATGCATTCCGTAGTTTTGGTAAAGGTTACTTACCTTTCCTACGCGGTTCAGAGTCTGCATTGCCTGAAGTACGTAAGTACGAAAAGCGTGTAAACAGCATCTCAGCTAAATTAGCACCACTTGCTGACTTATCACTAGCAGTACTTGGTGGTGACCTTAAGAAGGCAGAATTACTTTCAGCACGCCTTGGTGATGTGATGAGCTACCTTTACGGTGCAATGGCAGCAATTCGTTTTTACGAGCAGCGCATTGAAGACCGTAAACTTGCACTACCGTATTTCGAATACGCTATGCAGTGGTCATTACAACAAGCTGATCAGGCAATTGTTAACTTCATCAACAATTTCCCGAACACACCGACTCGTGGCCTAATGCGCTTACTTACCAACACTTACTCAAACAGTGTGGCGGGAATCAGCGATGACCTAGTACGCGAATTGTCTATGGCGTCAATGCAGGACAACAGTGTGAAAGCGCAGCTTACTCATTTAGTTCGTGTAAGCCCGGGCGATGGTAACGATATTAACGAACAAGCATTTAAAGCGAAGCATGCGGTTGCACACCTATTAGGTAAAGTGCAAAAAGCACTGCGTAAAGAGCCTGTAGTGCCGTTTATCTCGTTTGAGCACGCGCTGAACAAGCTTCAAGAAAAAGGTGTTATTAATGCCGAAGAAGCTGCACAGTTGCATGACTACAACGAAAAGCGTCAATTGGCGGTTCGTGTTGATGAGTATACTTTCGATATGGAGTTATTGCCAGCAACTGAGACGTTGCGCGCAATTGATGGCGGAAAAAACGCGGCTTAATATTAATTAATTAGCACGCTATTAATAGAAAGCTCTGGCCCTTGGCTGGAGCTTTTTTGTATGTAAAAAATAACATTGGTCAGCACATTAAGGCGCCCCAAGCTCGCTTTATGTATACATGCCTTCACGCCTTGCACTAAAGGATGAAAATTCCCCCTTAAACATCTACGCTTTATATATCAATTTTGAATCATAGAAAGTTATGCAAATAATAAAGCTTCTTGGCACTGCTTTAACGGTTTCTTTTATTTGCTCAGCTAATTGCCTGGCTAACGGGGATGATAATGCCCCCATGCTCATCGGTTATGTGGGGCACCCTAGAGTGGTGACTCATTACAACAATATTATTGCCAGAACTTATAGCAAGCTTGGAATAACCGTTGAATTTATCGAGGTAGGTGGTGAGAGAGGCCTTCGGTTGTTAGATGCAGGCGTTACAGATGCTGATACTGTTCGCTATGAATTAGCTACCAACGATTTTAGCAACTTTTTCGTCGTGCGACCCGTTATTGTAAAAGGCGCAACAATTCTATTGTGTATGCGCAATAGTCTGTGTGAAAACAGCGTGCTTTCAAACCCAAACATCGTCATTGCAGCCACTAAGCGGTTTCACATCAATATTGAAGAAAGTGACATCGACATTGCTGCAAATCTCCGTGAATACGACCGCTTCGACCAAGTTGTGAATTTGCTTGTTTCAGGCCGATACAACTACGCGTTATTGCCGACAGACTTTTCCGATGAGGCTACCTTCAAAAAGCTAGGTGCACGACACCTTGTTATTGTAGAGCACAATATCGTTCATGTGGTTAACAACAAATACCTTCACTTACGAGAAGATTTATCAGAGGCTCTGAGCAGCGTACTAAAGGAAGTAAACTCGATTGAAGCCAGCAATTAACGCTAATGGCTGTGAGGTAATACACTTACTGTCAAGCACCGGCTACTTCTTACGTCGCATAGCAATTTTTGTAATATGCGTGTAATTTAATCAAAATGAGTGTGTAAATTTAAAGCGACAAAAGCTAATTCGCTGTTATTGTTAACTACACAAAAAACTTCACACCATATATAGCCGTAAGCATATTGAGTTGGAAAGTAAATTTATAGTGAAAAGTTTTGATGAAAATAGAGATTTAACCTCCTCTCTTCCCATCACGCCGCAAATGCAGCGTGACTTGGCGGATATGCTAAACCGTAATATGTTTACTGGCTTAGCCATGACTTTCGTTGCCTTCTTAGGGTTAACATTCGGCTTCGGATTCGATACCGAAAAAGACCAAAGCTCGAAGGTGTTGCTCTTTATCGCAATGAACACGGTTATAGTTCTCCGTTTTGCAGATGGCCTTTATTGGTTAACCAGATTAAAAGGCACGCAGTATGATGCGCGCCCTGTAAAGTTTAGGTTTGCGATTGGGGTATATTCAACATCTACAGTGTGGGCACTTTATTCAATCTTGCTCTACACCACAATGAATGCAGTTGAGTTAGCGACAACCATGGTTATCCTTGGGGCAATGGCCGGCGGCGCGGCTTCAGTATTAGCGCCAAGTAAAATTTTCGTCTTTGTCTACACCACCTCATTGCTTGTGCCCATGTCGAGTAGAGCGTTGCTTGACGATGACAGAAATTTTGTTGTTTTGGGGATCTTGGGGCTTATTTTTTGGGTAGGTATTCTTGCTAGCTCTTTTCGTTACCACCGATTCTTTTTTGATACTGTATCACTTAAAAACAAGAACGCTCGTCTGATAGAGCAAATGCGCACAGATAGACAAGAAACCGCGAAGATTAACGCCATGCTGCGTAAATCTAACGAGCAGTTAGATGATGCTAATGCCAATTTAGAAGATGAAGTTGAGAAACGTACCGCCGATATTTTTAGGTTATCTAATAGAGATCCGCTGACTAATTTACTCAATAGAAACGGACTGTTTAAACAGTTAAATACCCTCATTGAAAGCACCAAAGCGCTTGATAATAACCTAGCCGTTTTGTTTATTGATTTAGACGGCTTTAAGCAGGTAAACGATAGTTTAGGACACAAGGTCGGCGATATTGTACTTGCTGAAATTGCTAACCGACTCGCCCAATACTGCGAAAAAGATCATCTCGCTAGGTGGGGAGGCGATGAATTTGTCGCAGTAACTCCCTATGCCACCGTTCATACCGCAGTGGCGGTTGCTCATGCTATGCGCAGTGGGGTTACAAAGCCTATTATAGCGTTAGAAAACCAAATCACATTAGATGCCACGATTGGTATTGCGATTTATCCCGAGCATGGCAATGACACCATGACGCTTATTCAACAAGCTGACTTGACCATGTACGATCAAAAGCGCAAACAACGAGGCACTATTGGTGTTTTTAGTGAAACCTTGCATGAAAAAATAAAAAATGAACAGCGTCTTTGTGAACAATTACGGTATGCCATAGAAAAAAAAGAGTTTTCTGTACACTACCAGCCCATTATTTGCGCCGACACACAAAAGCTAAAATCGGTTGAAGCCCTACTACGCTGGAACTGTAACGGTAATATCGTGTCACCAGCGCGCTTTATCCCCCTTGCCGAGCGAACGGGCTTAATGCCAGAAATAGGCTCTTGGGTATTAAATCGTGCGTGTATAGATGCGACAGAATGGCCATTCAACGAAGATATTGCATTATCGGTGAATGTATCTATTAGTCAGCTGCTCGATGAAACTTTTGTAAATGCACTTGATAAGGTGCTAGCGTCTACAAACATCGACCCAGCCCGCCTTTACTTAGAAATAACAGAGAGTGTGTTTGCTAATAATGTTAATGCGGTGGCAAACCAAATACACAATGTTAAACAACGTGGTGTAAAAATATCAATCGATGACTTTGGCACAGGGTACTCTTCATTGAGCAGATTACAGTCAATGCCTTGTGATTTTATAAAAATTGATCGCTCATTTGTACAGAATACCAATGAAGGTAGTGATACTATTATGCGCGCAACCATGCTTATAGCAAACGAATTTGGTTGCAAGACCATTGCTGAGGGCATTGAAACCTTAGACCAAATGAACCACATCAAAACCCTTGGTGTGGATTTTATCCAAGGCTTTCTTTACGCTAAACCAATGCCATTGAGCGACCTTAAAACCTGGTATAACGAAAACAAATAATATTCATGGCTCAACTTTATTTTTATTACTCTGCAATGAACGCAGGAAAATCGACCTCTCTTTTACAATCAGCTTATAACTATCGCGAGAGAGGCATGCACTCTCTAATTTATACCGCTGCCTTTGATGACCGCTATGGCGTAGGAAAAGTGACCTCTAGGATTGGATTACAAGCCGACGCAAAACTTTATCGAAATGATGACGATCTCTATGAATCCATAAAACAAGACAACAAAGAAAAGCGTTTAGATTGCATTTTCATTGATGAAGCGCAGTTTCTAACGCAAGTTCAAGTTCGTCAGTTAATAGAAGTGGTAGACGAATTAGATATCCCCGTTTTGGCTTACGGATTACGTACTGACTTTTTGGGAGGCACTTTTGAAGGTAGCCACTACCTTCTCGCTTGGGCTGATAAGTTGTTCGAACTTAAAACGGTTTGTCATTGCGGGCGCAAAGCAAATTTCGTGGTAAGGCTGGATGAAGATGGCAATGCGGTCACCGACGGAGACCAAGTACAAATTGGTGGCAACGATCGCTACGAATCTATGTGCAGAAAGCATTTCAAAGAGTTGGTCTGGGATAAAGACAAAATTTAATGTTTCTTAAACTTCACTCTTTGAAAGTAAGTATATACTTCAACTATTATGTTTGAATTACCTCAAAGAGTGTCGCTTTGGATATAGACCGCTATACAACACTCGTCATTTCATTATCAAAGCGCGGATTGGATGAGCAAGATAAACTCACTGCGATAGTGTCATGTCTTCGGTTAGGGATCCCTTCCGCGAACCGAATTAGCTTATGGCGATTTGAAGAAAACAAAACCCGAATTCGGTGCCTAACGTTAAATCAAGATGGCCAAAATTTGCCAACCAATGATTTATCGCTGTCTAAGGAAGCGATTCCCGATTATTTTGACGACATACTAAAACAAAGCGTGTTAGTAGCCTCTGATGCCCGTCATCATCCTGCCACCAAATGCTTTAACGACAGTTACTTCAAGCCCAATGATATTTACTCATTGCTAGACTTTACCTTTCATCACCAATTCAACCCAATTGGTGTTATTTGTTGCGAAAAGACACACAGTCCAGTCCAATGGTCACAAGATGATATAGATAACTTAAAGCGTGTGGCGCAGATAACATCAATGTTTTACGACAGTTAGACATTCAATATAGTACTTACTACTAAGCGCTAACGGTTTCCCCCATTTTTAAATCAAAAGGTAGCACAGTGCTTTTCAGTGATTCACTGAGTAAGGCTTTTGCGGCCATTTCGCCCTTAAGCGCACTTGATTGACAGACTGTTGTTAAATTAGGGCGAGTTCTGTCTGCTTCTTCAATCCCGTCAAAACCTGTAATTTTTAGTTCTTCAGGCACTTTAATGCCCATCGAAAGCGCTGATTGCAGCAGTTCTAGGGCTATAATATCACTCATACATAAAACGGTATTAGGTCGAGGGTTACTGTTTAACACCTCTTTCGCAGCTTGCTTTGCGAAGTTCCTCTCACTTTCTGGAATATGCCAAATCCAATCGTTTGTGATTGTTGCTCCACTTTCATCAATTGCTTTCATATAACCGTCTAATCGGCGATGAGAAATGGAGGTTTGTACTTCTATAAGCGGGCTGTCATAAATGCGGCAGGTACTTGGAGACTCGATTAAGCGCAGCCCTAAAATGGCGACATGATCACCAGGAGAAATCGCTTTTTTAGCGATTTGATACGCGGCGTTGTAATTATCGATGTTAACTGACGGCAGCCCCTCAATATCAAAATCTACCGTAATAGCAGGTTTACTTTGTCTGGCTAGTTCTTCTGCCAACTTGTAATTTCGTGGTGCACCGTAACAAATGAAACCATCAACGAAATCCACCACATCGAGGATACTCTCTGAGTCGCCCGCATAAAGGAGGAGGTGCTTACCTTGCTGCTGCAATATACTTGAAACCCCTTTAATGAAGGTGCTGGCCACTGGGTCACTGACGGTATAGGGAATACTATCAGCCAGTACTAGAGCAACAATATTAGAACGCCCTTTCCTTAATATTTGCGCGGCTTTGTTAGGCCCGGCGTAGCCAATGCGATCGCACTCGGCAAGGATATGCTCTCGACGCGCTTTAGAAAGCTGATCCGGCCTATTAAATGCATTTGAAATAGTGGCGGTCGACACACCCAACTGCAAAGCAACATCTTTCAGTGTCAGTTTTGTTTTGGTCATTTTTATTTGTACTATTCCTTGCGTGTGTTTTGTACAGTTCCCTGCGTGCGCAAAGACGACTTTCAGTAAGCATTAACGCGTTATAACTCGCTTCATGCATACATACTTGTAGGCTACCCGCTATTAACAGTAAAGATAACCTAAACTATATCACCACTTAAACGATTAATTCACACCTCTTATCGAATACCTATGACTGAAAGATTTTTAAGCTAAAGTGGATAGAGGGCTGGTTAGGCTAAGTTAACTTAATCGTTTTTTATCGTGTTCCGAATATTTTATCGCCTGCATCACCCAAACCAGGCAGTATGTAGCCCTTTTCATCTAGTCGTTCGTCAATAGCAGCAGTGAAAATTTCTATATCAGGGTGGGCATCAACCACAGCTTTAATCCCTTCTGGCGCAGCCACTAAAAAAAGCCCCATAATTTTTTTACAGCCCTTTTTCTTCAGCAGGTCAATAGTGGCAATTAACGTCCCCCCAGTCGCTAGCATGGGGTCGACAATTAACGCCGTACGTTCATCTATATTTTTGACGACTTTGTCGAAGTATGCCACTGGTTGAAGTGTCTCTTCATCGCGGTATAGACCAACTACACTGATTTTGGCATTAGGAATAAGTTCTAACACTCCTTCCAACATACCTAATCCAGCACGAAGGATAGGTACTACCGTAATTTTTTTGCCTTTTATTTGCTTAACTTCAACATCATCGCCTGACCAGCTTTTTATAACCGCACGCTCTGTGGGTAGCGTTCGTGTAGCTTCGTATGTCAGCAAGTTGCCTACTTCTGATGCCAACTCTCGAAAGTCTTTACTGCTAATTTTGGCATAACGCATTAACCCTAATTTGTGTGCAATTAAAGGGTGAGTTATTTCATGAACGGCCATTTTACTTCCTTAAGTATCTGTTTTACTCAGTTTAACCGCTCATTCCATTTAGGCAAAATTAACCTAACGTATTTTCTCCTACTTTCACGGTGCTACCGTCAGGTAATGTCATTTCAATTTTGATGCTTCCCCCTACCGCGGCTAGGTAAGCCGACGCTCTATGAAGAGGAACATCCTGTATACGTTTCGACTCTAGCTTACTTACCCCCGAAGCAGTCACGCAAAGCGCCATCGCTACGACTTCTTGTTTAACCCTGTGTTGCTTTCTAATATCACCTAACGTTATTTCTCTCATTGTTTTGTCGCCGATATATTTTGGGCATAAAAAAACCCAGATAGTTTAACCTTTCTGGGCTTTTGCAAAACGTTCTTACTTTTATGCCCAGAAGCGAATACTTGCCCCTGAACACTCAGCGTCAGGCGCTATTATTGGATATAATTGTAAAAGTAATTAAAAGTAACGTTTTGCATGATGAATTCTCTTCGGTGGTTGAAATGCGCACTTGCGCTGCTCACTTATCCTTAACCATACCATTATTATTGGCAATAACAACGACTTTCCATTTTGGAATATTTTGAAATATAGGCACATGAACGTAGCGCTCATCAACTGGTGCCATACAACGTAAACACTATCTCCCCCGATTATTTTCCGCGACCTCAAAAATGAAAAAGAGCCACTTGGCTCCTTTTCAATAATTGATGACAGACACTAGGCTAACTTAGCTTTAAGAGTATCAGTAATAGGTGTTGTTGCGCGACCAATCAAGGTTGAAAGTGCATGACTATTATCTTGTAACCATCCTTCAGCAGCATAATGTTCCGTGTCCGCCAACATCGCAGCCAACCCTTCCGGCAGCCCAGCATCAAGCAGCGCAGATTGATATTCATTTTGTTCCATTTCAACATAGCCTATTGCCTTGCCAGATAGGTTTCCGATAGCATCAGCATACTCAGCCAGCGTAAAACCTTCATCGCCAGCAAGCTCATAAATCTTGCCGGCTTGAGATTTTTTGGCAACAAGCACCGACGCAGCGGCGTCGGCATAGTCTTGACGTGAAGCGGTGTGTAGCTTGCCTGTTTTAGCTGCTCCAGCAACCGCCCCCATATCAATCGCACCTTGCACCGCATCGGTGTAGTTTTCACTGTACCAACCATTGCGCAATATCACAGCGGGTATACCCGATTTTTGGATATAGACTTCTGTTTGTTTGTGCTCTGCTGCAATTAAAAGTGGCGACGTAGTGGCTTTCAGCAAGCTTGTGTATGCCAGTAATGAGACCCCCGCAGAAACAGCTGCATCAATTACCGCTTTGTGCTGTTCGAAGCGCTTGCCGAACTCGGTACCAGAAATAAGCAACACTTTGTCCACACCTTTCAATGCGGCAGTCAGTGTTTCAGGTTGGTTGTAGTCAGCTTGACGAATTTGAACACCCTGTTCACGTAAAGCGTTAGCCTTTTCAGGGCTTCGCACCAAAGCAACGACGTCTTGAGGCGCGATAGTGTGAAGAAGTGAACCAATAACTTTCTGGCCTAGCTGACCGTTTGCACCCGTAATAGCAATCATCGTGTAAATCCTTAATGTGTGGAGTGGTTGAATACAGGTACATTATGCGTAAAACTATACGTATCGATAAGGCCATTAATTTAGAATGGATAGTTCCGAATATGAGTACAATAAACATTTCTCATCTGCGGCTGCTTGCCACCTACGCGTTGGTTGTAGATTGCGGAAGTTTCGCAGAAGCGGCAAGACGGGTTCAATCCAGCCGTTCTCGCGTGAGTGAGCAAATCAGTCAACTAGAATCTCAGTTAGGCGTACGATTACTCCAGCGTTCTACTAGACAGCTTACCATTACTGATGAAGGAAAAATGGTGTACGCAGAAGCGAAAAAACTGCATGATATTATTCAGAGTATCGATCAGAGTTTAGTGGAACCTATACCGTCTGGTCGAGTTTCAATTACGGTTACAAATGACATTGCTCATAAGTTTCTTTTGCCTCTGCTACCCAACTTCAAGGCAAAGTACCCTGAGATTAGTTTGAATGTCATCACAAGTGATCAACGTCTTGACCTTATTGCGGAAAATATTGACCTAGGTATTCGCATTGGCCTTCCACGGGACGACGCGTTGATAGGGCGGGTTTTGTACCAAGAGAGGTTTTCACTTTATGCGAGTAAGGAATATATTGAAAAACACACAGAGCCATCAAGCATCAATGAGTTACAGAACCACCGCTGGATTCTACTTCAACAATTGAATGTTGGGGCATCTCAGCATTTAATGTTAGATGAAATACCATTTGAAGCAACCCCTACTCAATACGAAATTAGCAACTCCCCCCATTTTATTCAGGAGATGGTAAAGGCGGGTTTAGGTATTAGTACTTTGCTTCCTTCAACGGTAAAAAATGAAGTGGCAGAAGGCAGTCTTGTGCGTATTTTCCCTCGCGTTTCTAGCGCACCGCTTTTATTCACATTGGTTTATCCGTCTCGAATGCATGTGCCATCAAGAACGCGAGCACTTATTGATTATTTAGTGGAAACATGCCGGTTTGGCTAAGGCCAAGGAGAAGCAAAACAACGGCTGCTTATCTCATTTTCACAAGCGCCCTTTACTAGAAACTTACACTTTACTTGGCAACTTTAGCGTCTAAAATCACTCTTAAGGTTACCTTTAGCTACCTCAAAAATTATAATTATGAAATTACTTGTTCCCTTTTTAGTTGCTACTGCCGTGTTAGCAGGCTGCGCCGGAAAACCAGACCATCAAGATCAAGGTGAAGTGTTCTTCGAAACCAAAATTAATCCCGATGGCACTAAATTATTTGCCTTTAGTATTGGTATGCCTAGCCGAGGAGATCGAGATGAAGGCAGGGGGCAACGCCCTTCTCGAGGTGGTGATGGTGGCGGTAGAGGCGGCAGAAATAGCGGCCAAAACGGCGGTGGAGAAGCAAGGGGCGGTAACGATCGCGAGGCCGAACGTATGGACGCTTTTTACGATACTTTGAGTGAAAAGTTATTTGAAACGCAATATTGCCGAAATGGCTATATTGAAATTGATACCCATGAAACTGAAGGCCGTTATCACCTACTCGGCGAATGCCAAGAATCGGCGTCAGAGGAAGATAAACTCAAGTTCGCAAATCCTTATTAATTGGTAAATCATCGCCCATATTGTTTTGTATAGCAGTGTGGGCGATCACTTTTTATGCTTGATAGATAGGAAAAGTGCTAACGCATTTTGGATAGAATTTTACGCTTTTCTTATAAGTTGCAAGTGTTCGTGCCAAGCACAAAAAAACATTAAAACTGCGTACCTAATTCAGCCTCTTTTAATTTCTCTAAAAAAGGCGCAACTGCTACGTCGCCTTCTTCAGGCGCCCAACTTGCAAAACCTTTGTCGTCCATGACTTCATACGGGCCTTGCTTTACTTCCATAAATACCACAGGTTCAAAACAAACCGTGGCATGCCATACGTTAGGTGGAATCTCTACCCCTACACAATCACCACCGGCACTTAAGGTTATACGCTTAGTTAACACAGCATTGTCGTCAAAGAACAGTAAATCGATACTCCCTTCTACCGCCATAAAAAATTCCCATTTATGCTGTTGGGTATGGCGATGCGGACGAACATAAGAGTCGGGCTCCATTGCAATAAATAGGCGCTGGACTAAATCTTCATAGCTTTTATGGACGTTGTGATTGGCTCTTCGTCTTGGACTTGCTTTGGCACTTTCTTTAAGTGCATTGCGCTGCGCGTGATTAAAAAGCTGAATATCGGTAAGCATGACACTCTCCTTGTTTTGCTTTATTAAGGGTTTGCCTGTATTTGACTACCCTAAAGTGCTGAACATTTAACTTAACGCGCAAGCCTGTGTTGCGAGGGGACTTGTATTTTGGCGTAACCTGTACGTTAGCATTGACGGTGTTGAAAAAGCAAAAAGACGAGCATGTCGCTCGCCTTTTTCATTCAATAACAGTCTGAGCCCTCGGCTTAGCGTTTTGAATTAGCCTTTTAGCTTAGCCACTAAACTTGCCTAAACCTTCAACCAAAAGAGCTTTAATCTCTTGCCCTTGTTCGGTATCAAGGTAAGCTTTGGCACTATTCACAATTTGCATAATCTGCTCCGGTTCTAGGCCTAGCGCTTCAAATTGCTTGTTTAATTCATTCACTGACTTAAAGCTATCGCTATAACTTGCAGCTTTATCGAGAATGCTGCTTAACCCACCTTCAGACGTTACGTTACTGATATCGGGTACTGAACCTAGTAGAGACTCAAGCCCTGGCAGCGCGTTGCTTAGTTCACTGAACTGGCTGGTTGAAATATTGTCTTTTGCGTAGTTAAAGATAGATGCTAATCCGCCTGTCGCTTGAGATTCAGTAATGCCTACCGCGTCACTAACTGAGCGCGTCATATCAGAAATATTCGGCACTGCTTCAACTTCTTCGGTCATACCAAACAAGCCTTTTAAGGAATCCAACCATCCTTCAGCATGGCTTTGTGGGGCAACGGTCAGACCTGATACTAAAACAAGAGCGTAAATTTTTTTCATCATTATTTTTATTGTTAGCAAGGTGCACATAGCACTGCCGACAATCCATCCTTAGTGATTTCAAGAAACATAATTCTATAAGTATTTGTAATTATCACAATTAGGCAAAAGGATAAAACTACGCCCTGGCACTTATTCGTACAGGGCTGAGTCGTTATTTTAGGAAGGTGCTTATGTGCTTAGGACTTAGGGCTTACTACGAAGTGAAAGAAGTTGCTCGGGCATAAGTACAAAAGCCCTAACAAGACCCATCCCGTAGCCGGGCCCTTCATTATCAAGTTCTGAGGCTGGTAAGTAAAAATGCTGTGTCGCTTCTAAGCGGTATAAGGCTGAATCTACAATGTGCCATTGCCCGTCATGCCAAACTTCAGTCCATGCATGCCCAAACGCATTTACGCTATCGTTTTGCTCTACTATCACCGTACCAATTATAACCTTGGCTGACATGCCTAACGCGCGGGCTAACGCTGCCGTAAGCACCGCATACTCGGTACAATCACCACTGCGCTGGCTGGCAACAACCGACGCAATATTAAAACCGTGAATATAATTTGGATCAACAATATAGCTATCAACAAAGGCGGTAAGATGTTCTAGCTCAAAGGGGGCATCTGCGTAAGCTTGTTGATAGCTAGCAACAAATGCTTTTGTACTGGGCTCACTTAAATCCACAACAAAGCTATCTGCGCTGTGTTTATCTTGAACTGGTTTCATAAAACGAGGCATTGAAGATAAGGTAATCGATAAGCGATTATCACTCACCTGCTCAGCAGTCACACCGTCCCAATTTGCTAAGTTGATAGCCAGCTTATTTGAGTTTGATGATACCAACTCAAAATTAATCTGTTTTGAAAGTGGTAAAACCTGACCTTCAGCAAGCTCGATACCTATTTCAGCCATAGACGGCACAGACTGCGCACTTGCTGTATAAGTAAACGCAAAACCAAATAGTAGGCTAAACCCAATAGATAACCGAGTTGAAGACCGCATTACAGTGTGGGGGCTCCGTGGGAATGCATTAATACCAAGTCCATCTTAAGTCCGCCTTGTTGCATAATCCCCTTGCTAATGACGCCCTTTTTGTCAGACTGCATGGTCATTATCAATGGCCCCATATCTATTTTAAGGTTGCCACTAGGATTGTCTGCAACTTCGCTTATCACAACCTCGATGGCTGCCGTTGGGTCGGCATCTGCCGTCCACATATAAAAACTACCTGAGTTATTGTCTGAGTTAAGCAGATTGACCGATTCTAAATAGCTGCCGTAGCTGGATAGTAACCAGTCTTTATGAGCCAGTTCTATTTCTAAAGCTTTACCTTGCAACTCCCCTTTAACCTGCCAAGCGTCTTCAACGTAACTAATATCAAAGCTTGATGTCATCGTGCTGTTTTCAATGGTGTATTCGCTTGCGTTAATCAAAGAACCGTCTGGGTTACTCCACGAAAAAGCGACAGAATCTGAACGAGCAATAGAGGTTTCATCTACGGGGATCATAAATGCTGTCCCTACCACAATTTCAATATCACCATCGCTATCTTCTATATATTTTTCACGAGTGAAACCCATAGGGATATCGTTAATAAGAACCTGATAGGTAGAACGGTAAAACTCTGGGGAAGGTTGAGCGGCAGTAAATGCGCGTACGAACGACTTAAAAACGGCGACAAAGGCGCTTTGATAACCCATTTCATTATGGATGCAGACTTGCAAACTATTATCAGTTTCAGCAGATAAGCCTTTTAAAAGGCCAGAAACCTTTTCATCGCCCTCACCCACCGTATACAACGTATCGAGTGAGAGGTAAGGCGTTGCGTCTACCGCACCCACATCTATGGCATAGTTAAATTGACCAGATAGTTTTTTTTCATTTAAAGCTTCCACACCCGACAAGCTATATTCTGCAATTGAATATAGTGAGTTAGCCGGGCCATCGAATTCATTAAATGCGTAGCACTCTACTGGTGAATCAGTACCTATATCGATGGTGTAGTACCAAGTACCGTCAGAAGCGTCTTGTGCAGTCGCTTGCCCCAACACCGAACTATTTACCTGAAAATCAGCTATTTCAATAGGTGAAGTGTTAGTCACCTTGATATCTCTGGCCATTGCCTCTTTGAACCAGTCTGGGAAATCGTTAATGTTAACTAATTCAACAGCACTTACGTTAAACGCTAGTAAACTTGAGAAAGATAAAGAGGTAACAATACTGCCTAACTTCATAAATAGTCGTTCCTTGATATTTGTCACTGATTAAAAAAGCGCACTGGCTGCTCATACCATCGACAATACGTTTTTTATGCGAATATTTCTATATTCTTTTGTGCGTTCTACTTCGCGTTTTTCTTCATTCTTTTACTTTGCGCTTCACGTTTTTCATTTCGCTTTTCTTTTCTATCGTGCTTATCGGGCGTGAGCGAACCATCTTTAAACCGTTGCTTTCGCTTGGCGTTATCAGCGGCTTTCTTTGCTGCCGCTTCAGCTATTTCACGTTTTTCGACTTCAATCATCTCTGGGGTTTCTAGGGTTATTCTGCCTAATTTACCCGATTGTAGTTCGTTCAATAACACTTCACATATCTTATGAAGATTAACACGGCCGCCGGTCATAATGGCGCCGCGTTTTTTCGCCGCGGCTTCTAAAAACTCAATTTCAGTATCGGGAATGTCTTCAAGTTTATAATTCGCTTTTAACACATCTGGGTAAGCTTTAATAAGATAATCGGCAGCGTAAAACCCTACGTCATCATATTCCATGGCCGTGTTCTTCACTGCACCTGAAGAGGCTAAACGATATATGGAATTAGGATTTTCCAGTTTTGGCCATAACACCCCAGGCGTGTCGAAAAGCACAATACCATCACCTAAATTAATACGTTGCTGACTTTTTGTTACCGCTGGCTCGTTACCGGTTTTAGCAATAATACGGTCGGCCAAAATATTGATGAGGGTAGACTTCCCTACATTTGGAATGCCCGTGATCATGGCTTTTATCACTTTGTGCTGCACGTCTTTGTGTGCACAAATAGTTTTAATCAGCCCCATGACTTGTTTACTGCTAGCGGGGTTGTCGCTAGAGGTAGTAAGGGTTTTAACCCCGCGCTCAGACTCTAAATGCGCTTGCCACTGCGCTGTTATTTCAGGGTCAGCCAAGTCGTACTTGTTCAAAATTTTGATGCACGGCTTATCGCCTCGTAATTTTGCAATCTCTGGGTTTTCGCTTGAAAACGGTATGCGTGCATCAAGCACCTCAATCAGCACATCTACCTGACTAAGCGATTCCTTAATCTCTTTAAGGGCTTTGTGCATGTGCCCAGGAAACCATTGTAAGGCCACTGTTATTATCCTTTTCGGGTGTGATACCACGCTATTAGCACTTTGCCAATGCCTGGTGTGTTATCAAGCTAATGAGAAGCAAGCGCATAGCGCTTAACCGCATTAATATTTCAATAATATATAAACTGCAAATAGCAGCGCTAATGTGTGCATCTGAATAGCATTAGCAACAGGCTAACGGGACAACTCATAAACACACATATTCACGGCACTGGCCAAGTTAAGCGAATCTATTTTACCGCTACCGGCTATGGTGTATGCCTTCGCATTAAACGCAGAAAGTGCCGTTTTAGGAACGCCGCGGGCTTCATTACCAAATAAGTAGCAGTCGAAATCTGAAAACGACGGGGCGGTAACGGCTTCGCCTGCCATATCTAAATAGGCGAACCGGCTAAAGCGAGTTTGCAATGCATCTAGGCTCACGTCTAATTCAATAGGTACGTGAAAGATTGCCCCCATACTTGAACGCACCACTTTAGAATTAAAGGGGTCCACACTATTGGGGCTTAGTAGCAAGGAGAAATTATCAAACCAGGCTAGTGTTCTTAATATGGTGCCCAAATTTCCCGGATCTTGCACTTCGTGCAGATACACATAGCGCTGCTTATCTTTATGTCCAAGCGCTTGATTCGAATGTTTATCCGACACTTGCTCTAGAGTATTGGTCGCGCCAGCGGTAGAACTAGGTAATGGCACACAGGCAATAATACCTTGCGGTGTTTTAGTATCACTTAGCTGTGACATTTGCTTTTGGGTGACGTTTACTAGGGTAAACCCTGAGTCAAGCGCCCTCGCCTTTTGCTCAAAGTCATCGGTAATATAAAGCGTGATAGATTCAGCTGATGGAGCACTACTGTATGCATTGGCCCTCACAGCTTTTACTAATTCTAAAACTAGGTGTTCGCCTTCCACCAAATAAAAGCCAAATTGCCCACGGTATTTTTTCTGATGTAGCTTTTTAACATCATCAAGTTTCATCATATTATTTTTTCCGTTTTAGGAGGCGAAGCGCACAGGTGAATTATTGTTTATTTATCGTGGACGCTATTCGTGCTCAAGCAAGGCGAGTTTATCTGGTACACCATTCCATACATCGGCGTCTTCAGGCGGTGCTTTTAGCTCAATAATATTAGGCCACTTCGCTGCAAGCTCTTCGTTAATGGCCAAATAAGGCTTTTGCGCATCAGTGAGGTGCGTATCTTGAACAATGGCGTCGGCAGGACATTCAGGCACACAAAGCGCACAATCGATACATATAGCAGGATCTATGGCTAAAAAATTAGGTCCTTCAAAGAATGCATCCACTGGGCATACTGCTACACAGTCGGTGTATTTACAGTTTATGCAATTGTCTGTCACTACAAAGGTCATTTGCACCTACATGCTTGGGTTATTATTTCAGGGTGCCAAGTTTAAATTAGCCTGTGTAAAACTCAAATTTCTTTTTACTCTATTATTCTAGGGTAAATAAGCTAATTAACCCACTGCTTACCCGTTATTGCGGCTAGTATTAGTCTTGTTGCTGATTTACCATACGCGCGCCCTGACGGAGAGGCCGTCCGGCAAAGCCAAGAGTACCTATTATTATGTTGCGTTTAACCGATATTAAATTACCGCTAGATCACGATGAAGTTGCGATAGAAAACGCAATTTTGCATAAGCTTCAAATCACAAAATCGATGCTTCTTGAAACCACGGTATTTAAACGCGGTTACGATGCGCGCAATAATAGAGACATCCAACTTATTTACACCCTTGATGTAAAGGTAGAAAACGAAGCGTCGCTGCTCGAAAAATTTGCCAAAGATTCGAGCGTGCGGGTAACCCCTGATATGTGCTACAAGTTTGTGGCTACCGCTCCTGAAGAAGTAACCGACCGCCCAGTGGTAGTTGGCCTTGGGCCTTGTGGATTATTCGCTGCGCTTATTTTAGCCCAAATGGGTTTCAAACCTATTGTGCTTGAGCGAGGCAAAGCCGTTCGTGAGCGCACCAAAGACACCTTTGGTTTTTGGCGTAAACAACCATTGAACCCAGAGTCGAATGTACAATTTGGTGAAGGCGGTGCGGGTACATTTTCTGACGGCAAGCTATATAGTCAGGTGAAAGATCGCAAGCACTATGGCCGTAAGGTATTGAACGAATTTGTTGCTGCTGGCGCACCTGAAGAAATAATGTATGTGAGTAAGCCTCATATCGGTACATTCAAACTGGTGAGCATGGTAGAGAAAATGCGTGAGCAAATCATTTCACTAGGTGGTGAAATTCGTTTCAGCACACGTGTTGAAAGCTTAGATTTAGACAGCGCGAATTCAAAACCGGCCGATGCAGCAAGCACAGAATCAAAAAGCCATAAAATTAAAGGGCTATTCTTATCCGATGGCAGCTACCTACCCTGCACCAAAGTCATTATGGCAATAGGCCATAGCGCTCGAGACACTTTTCAGTCGCTTTATGACCAAGGTGTATACATAGAGGCCAAGCCTTTTTCCATTGGCTTTAGAATTGAACACGAGCAAAGCATGATCGACAGCTGTCGATTTGGTGAGAACGCTGGCAATCCTATTTTGGGCGCAGCCGATTACAAGCTCGTTCACCACTGTAGAAATGGCCGTACCGTATACAGCTTTTGTATGTGCCCTGGAGGTACTGTTGTGGCAGCTGCATCAGAGCCTGGCCGTGTAGTCACCAATGGTATGAGCCAATACTCTCGTCATGAACGAAATGCCAACAGCGCTATTGTGGTAGGTATTACGCCTGAAAAAGATTATCCAGAACACCCCTTGGCAGGCATAGATCTTCAGCGCAAATTGGAAGAGTTGGCATTTAAAGTGGGCGGTGAGAATTATCATGCTCCGGCTCAGCTTATTGGCGACTTTCTAGAAGGCAAGCCAAGTAAAGAATTAGGCGACGTTAAGCCCTCTTATACCCCAGGTATTACCCTGACTGATTTAAGTAAGGTTGTTCCCGACTTTGTTATCGAATCTATCCGCGAAGCCATTCCCGCATTCAATCGTCAAATCAAAGGCTTTGCTAAAGCTGACGGTATGCTCACAGGCGTTGAAACACGTACTTCATCACCTGTATGTATTAAACGTGATAAACAATACGAAAGCATCAATATTGAAGGCTTATACCCTGCTGGTGAAGGAGCCGGCTATGCTGGTGGTATTTGGTCTGCAGGTATTGATGGAATTCGCGTGGCAGAAGCGGTAGCACTGGCATTGGTGCCCTCCGATTCTACTAACTAGCACCCAGTCCCCAGCGTTGTTAATAGGGAGCCAAATACGGTCAGTTTTTATTGCTGACCGTTAGGGAGTCATTTAAGCAAGCCAAATAAACGCCATTTCTTTCGATACTGAGCCAGCGGAATTCTTACTACCCGCTCGCCAGTATCGCAAGGCTCGATTTTGGCATCCACCTGAACATTGTTAAGTTCAAGCGCTAACTGCTGGGCATATACTTCATCTACACCACTTACCAAGGTAAAACGCTCTAATGAACTAATGGCTTTAGCCATTTGAATCACTTTCGATAGCGGTAAATCAACCAGTGTGCGCAGCACTTTGAGTGCAGATACCGTATCAATATTGTTCCCACTTACAATGACTTTATACATAGTTGGCTCTATTCGTCTTCGGTTTCAGATTCTAGCATTTTAGTACTGCTTGAGCTGCTCGAGCTACCGCTGGCGCCTCCTCCAATGGCAAGCCCCCCCATACCAGCTAAGCCTATACCTGCTGCTCCTAATCCAATTTCACCAATCGTTGCTGCACCCGCTAAGGCAATAGGAACGGTTGCTAATCCAGCGGTAGATACTATTGCAATTCCAAGCCCTACCATAGCAATTCCAACGCCGATTTGCTCCCATTCATAGCCACCAGCCACTTGATTTAACTCTAATTCAGTAAGTTGTTTCATATCTTTGCTTTCCTTTTTAAGTATTCAATTAATTCGCTAGTGTTGTCTAGCAAGGAAAGCTTACTAACAGGAGAGAAAGTAAAATACTGATCTTCGGCTTAGTTATCGAGCAGTTTTAACCATTAATACCAAAAAGGGCCATTAGGCCCTTTCAATTATCTGCTTTGATTAAGCAATCAATTGTCACCCAACTGTTCTGCGGTCGCTCGCAAATTGTTGGCATTTTCAACGAACTGAGCTGCTACGGTCGTATCATCAAAGAGGTAATTAAAGTCGATATAATCGCCCTCTCCTTCGTCAGAAACGAAGACCGAGAATTCAGTAGTACTCAAAGCAAGATACACTCTACCATCAATATCTATGCTCCCATCATCGTTTAATACATAGCCGAAGCTGTCGTTTACTTCTGAGTAAGTGCTATCGGTGTAAATAACCACATTGCTGCCGTCAAACTGTAGATAAGTGGTGTTCCATTCACCGCTTTGCGAACTATCTACCAATACTAAGCTCTTATCTTTCAACGAATCAAACGACGCAACAGATGTGCCTTCTCTTAACACCGTTTCATAATCATCAGCCGCTTGCTGAGTTCCGAAAAACGGTACTGGCGCGCCTAAATGCGCGCCTATCGTGACGCCATCAGAAGACAACAGAAATGCTTGAAGCCCGTTGGGCGCTGCAACATCACTTGCTTGTAATAGAATACTGTTGTCTGCGGCAACTAGATAGCTCCCACTTTCACTGCCCTGCGGCAATCCTTCGAAGGTACGAACATAAGTATCATCTGCTTCTAGGCTCAACGCTATTGATGCATCGTCTACTGTGTACAACCCGTTTTGCTCAACACCATATAACGTTGTACCTAAGTAGTCTGAGGGCGCCACTAAATTGACAAACGCTTGAGGCGGCAGCGCGGGTAAATGTGGGTGCTCAGGCAGCGTTGCGGTTACAGGACGATTCGCCTGTTTCGACACGCGGCGGTTATCCTGAACAAAGTAGTCGACTATGCCATCGAAGCCGCCTCTACCATCTTGCTGACTGAAGTCGAACTCGTGCAGATTAGTAATATGGTAAGCATCGCCAACTTGAGCAAATATCGACCATGTACGACTGTTGTACAAATAGCAATCGGCTGATTCATTAAAACAACCGGGCCAACTATAATCGGTTGAACGGTAGCGATTTATTTGTAATTCTCCATTCGCTTCCACTGACCAATTCCCATACATTACCAAAATTTCTTCCGTAGTAATGTTACCGTCGCCGTTATTATCAGCAACTTCAATGGTGTACGCCTTTCCGTTTGGCCAAAGCTCCCACCAAAATTCATTGAGACTATCGCCATCAAAGGCGTAGGTGTATATACCTGGCACTGACGCCACGTCGAACTTATCTTCTGCGGTTACCGCACCGCCTGCGTCGACCTTAAATGACTCATTCTGCCCATCTGAGGAGATCCCGCTAACTGCATAAAGGTTATTGTCGCTTGAGTCGGTTAGTTGTACATAAGACAGCGTTGTTCCATCATCAAATGTAATGACGAGTTCGTTAATGTCAGGGTTCAACGCGTAAGGTTGCTTCATCCATGTAAAATCATTATCTACAACACGTGTACTACCCGTTCCGTCTTGGTTGAATTCGAACGTGTCTGAGGCCCAATTGTAGGTAAATAAATTACTGTCATCAGTATCAAATAGCGAAGAGGTGATAGGCAGTGATAGCGCTTTGTTATCGGCACTATCAATGGTAATTTCAATAGCATTATTTAACGCAATCGCAGTAACTTGCGTAGGGTCGCCAAGAATATTGTGAATATCTTCCAATTCACCATTGAGGTAATACTTTGAGTAGAGCAGCTTCATTTCAAATGTCACCACCCCATCTTGCTCATTTAGCGGCAAAAATGTCATTTCATGGTAAGCATATTCAACTTCAACTTGCTGAATAATCCCATCAAAGTTTAGATATTCATTTTGAGTAAAATGATACTCTCCATATTCAAACTCTAATGTTATTTCATTGTCATCACTAAATTTCTCAGCTTCAAACGTGCCTAAATAAGTACTGTAAGTTGCTGTCGTGTCACTGGTTAAGGTGAGCTTTTTACCTGGATCTGAAATGAGTGGGTTATAGTAATCAAGCAGGAAATAGGTAGTAGCCGATGCGTCTAAGTCACTCTCTACTAACTCTGGGTCTGCTATAATTTCTTCGTAGGCTGACTCATACGCTTCGGTATTTTCAACAGTCTCGATATAGGCAGCGGAAGCTTCTGGGTTTTGGACTAGTGCTAACGTGTCAGCTATACCGTCAGGCAACGCTAAACTAGCATCGTCGCCCGCTTTGTCTATCGCCACTTTTATCGCGGTTGCTAACGCGAACTTCTCTTGCTGTGAAACCCGAAGATTCAATGCCGCTAACGTTGCGTCATCAACGATGGGATCGCCGAGGTTTTCTCGCTGCATTAAGCCGGCGTTTGCAGTGGTAACGTTGGTCACATTCACGCCGAAAAAATCATCTTTGATCACCTCGCCGTCACCGTTAGAGGCTTCATTGAGCGCTTCAAACGAACCTAGCACTGACATAAGTTTCGCTTGCGTTTGCGACCCTACGCCACTGGCTACAATAGACACCATTTTATCCGTTGCATCATCATCTACATTCAATGTAACGGAATAACTTCCATCGCTACCAGCCGTCACTTCTTGTTGCTCATCGCCTACATTAATCACAAGGTTTGCATCAATAATAGGCGAATCAGTCACTAGCCCTACTAGGGTTAACGATTCACTTTTCTGAAGTACATTAACGCTAACCGTTTCGGTAGTCGTCTCACCTTCATCATCTTCTACGGTAAGGGCAAACGATAACGTTTCATCGCTGTCTACAGAAGGCGCGGTAAAAGAGAGCGTTGAGGTCGTTGTGCCACTTAGCTCAACATCTGTCCCCCCCGTTTGCACCCACAAATAGTTGGTAATTTCACCGTCGTCTTCAGCTACAGCGGCGATAGAGTGCGCCTCTTTTTCTTCCACTTCCTGGGCTGAGATTGTGATTATCGGTGATGCGTTGATGTGAGTAACGGTAACAGACACACTATCTGTGGCAGTTGCACCAGCATCATCAGTAACGTTAAGTTCGAACGTGAGTATTTCGGAAGGTTTCACATCTGGAGCCGTAAATTCAGCAGAAGCTTGGTCTGCATTTGTTAACGTGACCTCTACGCCTTCGGTTTGCACCCAGCTGTAGGATGCAATACTGCCGTCTTCATCTACACCACTGCCGACAAGTGTAACCTGGGTATTTTCGTCAACGGTGGCATCCTCGCCAGCTTGGGCGACGGGAAGACTATTAACCACTTCTTCATTGACCGCCTCTTCTTCGTTAACAACAACATCTTCTTTGTCATCGTCATTACAACCCGACAAGGCTAATACCAGTGATGCAGCAATAATGCTTTTCTTATAATTTGCTCTGATAAACATAAAACACTTCCTTATACTTTTATTGGTTAAACATTAAACTAAAAAAGCATAAACCTAATCCCCCGCTCCTTTCCTTCCTTAAATCGCGCAACTTGACCGCTAAACAGCTCAAAATTCATAAAGCGAAGCCGCGCAGAACCCAAAACATAATGTGAATAGTTAAAGCGAGAAAAATTTTAATTTTTTTGGAAAATGCCTGCGCATTTTCTTTCTACCTCGATAAGTGGGAAAGAAACACAATACCGCCACAGCCAATTTCGACAAGGTGAAGGGCAATGAAGGCGAGTGGGGCCAATGAGTCAGAACGAAAAATACGGTTCATGCTGAAATTTGAACAGCAGCTTAGCTGTGAAATGGATAGAAGGGCGTCAAGCCACGACATATGTGATATACGGGTAAGTGATATGGCCAATGCCCTGAATATGGACGTGTCGACCCTTAGGCGTTTATGCCAGAAACACTACGGAAAATCGCCTAAGGCTTGCATAGATAGATTGCGTATTGCAGAAGCAAGAAAGTTGCTTTTAGTGGGTGAAAGACCCTCCTCGATAGCCGATAAGCTGGGTTTCTATGAACACAAAACCTTCTCAGCCTTGTTCAAAAAATATGAAGGCGTGAGCCCCCTAATTTATACCCAAAACGATAATACGAAAGCTTTAGGGGCATACCGTTAGCAGGTTGTCGCTGCGCCTTCACACGGTCAAAAAGTAAGCCTGTTCTTAATGAGGATTAACCACCGTAAACCGTTCATCGGACACAGCCCAATAACCTGAATCACTTATAATAAGTATTTTGTAGGCATTCCCTTGACCATTAAATTGCGCAGGATCGAGCCCGTAGTTACCTATGTTCGGTGCCCTACTCGCCACTAAATACCAACGCCGTTTCAGCACAGTAGTCATCTGCGCGTTACGCCCGCTACCAATATTAATAGGGTTGTCGTGAAGTACATATATCGCCACGGCATCGCCTTTTAACGCAGCATTGTCCCACTCTATGGTATTGCGCTCACCCACATTATAAACCTCAGAAGCTTCAGGTTTACTCACAGCATCAACTAATAAACGGGGATTGATAGTATGGGTAATGCCGTTGTCTATCGCCGTGCCATTTTGTACACCAAATGAACCGTCGCTTAGTGACCAGTAGCCTTCATCTGACACCATCATTACCTTAAAGCCCTGACCACCATTTGCCATAAGAAAGAAGGGATCGATTTCTACTTCACCCGTATTAGGCACCTGCTTAGCAAACATCTGCCAGCGCAACCCTTGTATATTTTCAAATGAATCAAATGCTTTGGCTTCAAAATTTAACTTATGATTGATATACAAAGAAATGCTCTCGCCTTTAAGGGCCTCTTTATTCCACTTAAAGGTAAAAGGCGTACCCATCTTAAGGTTATCCCCGTGGGTTGGCGCGGTTACCCCAGTAACTCTTCGATTACTCACCACGCGATTTTGCCCCTCTAACATCATCATATGAAGCGTCTTAAAATCAGGTGTTATTAACACCTCTGGAGACAATATACTGGCAAGCGTTTCGCCATACTCTTTGCGTATGGGAAGCGAAGTAGACGTTGCTAACATTTCTTCCGCTTTTAGGGCCTCGCCTTTAACCGCATACGCGGAGGCCAACGCTAAATGTCTTTCAATATCATCGTTCTGAGTATGAGTGAGCCCATATTTAATCGCTAAATCAGTAAAGCCGGCGCGTAGAGCAGTATGAATAATATAAGCGGTATACTCGCCCAGGGTATCTTTTGCCGCCAGTGCATGAATATCGGCTTGCTTCACAGATAGGCCCAAACCAATCCCACTATTCACTGCCACTAACGACGAGAAAAATGAAATAGAGGCTGTTGAATTCTCGTCGGATACGCCATCATTATTTTTTAGTGTTTTTATTTCTGCTGGCTTGATAACCGATAGCGCGCTTGTGAAATCATTAACAAGATACAGGGCTATCGCTTGTTTCACCTTTAACCGAGAACAACGGGGGCCTTGCGCGCACAACGCAACCGCAGATTCAATAAAAGACACACTTTGAGCATACATTTTGCCGTAGGCATAATAGTTGTGTTGCTGCTCATAAACTTTTATTAATTGCTCCTCAAATAAGGGAGCAAGTGCAAGGTAAATACTTTGCTGCTTACTCAATAGAAACTCTACCAAAAGAGGGTCGTCTATTAGCGACGCGGTTTCTAATAAATATCCATATAATTGCGCGAGCTCTGGATTGGTTGCATTATAGGCTTGCTCACCCAACGCCAACGATGATTTCATTCGTGATGCGGCGCCATTCCTATCACCGGCTTTGGCTAGCACTAATGATTTCATACCTTCAAACCATGCTTTTTGGTGAGCCGGCATATCTGCTGGTAAGGGCTGCTCAACCCTATCAAGTAACTTGGCAGGCGCATGCTTAAGCAAAACTTCCCACTGAAATTTTTGCAATCTAAACTTGTCTTCCGGCAACATTTGTTTGTCGAAATTATTCAGAAGACGCGCTAAAGCATCTAACACTTGCGGCCTTTGTGTGCCAGCGTAGTCGACCTTAGCGTTAAGGAATTCGCTTTCAAACGTACTTGGTAAATAGTTATTATGTTTCGTAAGCCAGTGGGTGACGCTGCTTAAATCACCACGGTAATAGGCTATTTTTGCCTGCATCAATGCACCGCTGGCACCATCCGTATCCAATCGCTCAATAACGTACTTTGCTTTCTCTATATATCCTAAGTTCAATAGCGTTTGAGATAAGGTGGCAACAATTGATGCACGGGTTTCGCTATCGCTCAATGAGGTCGAAAATGCGATATCAACACCATGATTAATAAAGTCAGCGGCACTCAATGCGCCGCCCCCTTCTGATTGTGGTGAGTGCGCTAAAAATAACTCGTCGTAAAAGGAAAGCGTCTGCTGTGTTTTCCTCGATTCTTGAATTAGCGACTTATTTTGCATGAATAGCGCAGCAGCCCCTATCGCTAGCACACAAGGGATAATGACGGCCGATATTGCAGTAGTGGGCGAACGTTGAAACCATTTTTTGTAATAATATGACTTGCTACTTTTGAACCACTTAAGTGGCCTATTAGCGAATAAACATTCAAGTGCATCGTTAAATTGCTCCGCACTTTGAAAGCGATCCTTTGGGTCGGCAGATGTGGCTTTTTCAATTACTGCCTCAAATTCAGCATTGAGCATATGGTGCTGAAACATAAACGCCATTACTTTACCTAGCGCATATATGTCATCGGTTACTTTTGCCTGATTGCCACTTTGTTGTTGCGGACTGGCAAAATCGTTGCTGACGGCGGTTAACTGTTGGTTATCTGGATGGCTTAACGAGTGTGAAATACCAAAGTCGAGTAACTTTGGTTGGTTATGTTCATCTACGATTATATTCGACGGTTTAATATCAGCGTGAATAATGCCGCATTGATGTGCTTCAAACAGCGCACTACAAAGCTTCATTAATACTGAAAGGTAGGCGTTAGTAATGTGCGATAAATTCTGTTTATTTGCTAACGTCGCTTCAGACAATGGCGCACCATCAATGTATTCCATCACTAAATAAGGTACATCTTCTTCAGTGACATCGACGGTATAAATTTTCGCGATGTTAGGGTGGTTTAAATTGGCTAAATGCTGCGCTTCTTTTTGTATAAAGTTATCACCCGCTAAATCTGCAATTGATGCGTAAACAAACTTAACCGCGACTTTTTGTTCTATTAACCCATCATTTCGCTGACCTAAATACACCGCGCCCATTCCGCCTTCGCCAAGCTTTTGCTTCAGCAGATAAGGCCCCACTTGTTTACCTTCTAGGGACTTCGCGTGATTATCGTCACACAGCAAATCGGCTTGAGCCCCCACTAACTGAGTGAAGCCGCTTTGTTGTTTATTCGCATAATGGGCATTGATTAATGCCAGGGTTTCGCCAAATAGCGGGTCTTCTTTTGAACATAACTGCGACAAATTTTCTCGCATTTTAGCTTCGTCCAACCCAATAAGGTGCTGAAAAAAGAGTAAGGCATTTTCAAACTTCATGAATAGCTCTTTTGATTTATCTGAACAACAATATGGAGGGATGAACTAGGCGGCTTCGCACTGAACCCTAAGGTAAGCTTTTGCCGCCGACAATTCGTTGTAAACCGTAGACTCGCTTAAACTCAGTTGAGAGGTTATTTCTCCCACATTTTGCCCAAGATAATAGTGAAGAAGTGCAATTTGATAACAACGCTTAGATACATTTTCGAGTGACGATAAGGCATTGTCGAAGCTAAGGTATAAACC
>NZ_JAESDJ010000021.1:0-51763 GCF_019249255.1 Alteromonas lipotrueae
ATACCTTGAAGGGGGTTAATAGTGGAGAAACATAATGAAGCTTAATAACTCAAAAGAACTGGCTGATTATATAAAGCTGCATCGAAATAATCTGGCGCGTACGCAGACCGATGTGGCCGAGCATGTTGGTTTAAAGCAAAAAACCATCTCGGCTATTGAAAATTCCGCCGGTACCTCCCGTATTGATACCCTCTTTAAAATTGCGCATGAATTAGGTCTCTCTATTGAGCTGAAGCCAAAGCAAGAAAATGAAAGCGGCCAAAAGACCGATAGTGGCTGGGATCAGGAGTGGTAATATGGAGCTGATGGTAAGCCTTAACGGGGTCAAAGTAGGTACACTGTTAAAAGACAAGAGCGGTGGGCTCCATTTTTCTTATACCGAACGTTGGATGAAGCGCGCAGGCGCACGGCCTATTTCTTTGTCGCTACCTATTACTAAGCAAAAATACGCTGGCGACGTAGTGTATAACTTCTTCGACAATTTGCTTCCCGATAGTCTAACCATACGAAATAAAATACAGGCTAGGTTCAATGTAGGCTCTGGACATGCGTTCGATCTTTTAGCGGCGGTAGGCAAAGATTGTGTGGGCGCTATTCAATTAGTTTCAGAACAAACCGAGTCTGTACAACAGCTAAACTACAAGGTGCTGTCAGATCTAGACGTTGAGAAGTTATTGCAAGGCTACAAACATACAGCGCTTGGAATGGAAAATGACGATGATGACTTTCGGATTTCAATTGCTGGCGCCCAGGAAAAAACCGCGCTACTTAAAATTGGCCAACAATGGGTGAAACCGACGGGCTCAACACCAACAAGTCACATAATGAAATTACCCATGGGCGAGTTACCGCAAGTGGGTATCGATTTAACCGATAGCAGTGAGAACGAATTTATTTGCCTAGAGCTGGCGAGAGCCTTTGATTTTAATGTGGCTAATGCAGAGGTGCTTTACTTTGGCGACCAGAAAGTTCTAAGCGTTGAACGCTTTGACCGTAAATATGCATCTGACGGTTCATGGCTCATGCGCCTACCCCAAGAAGATTTTTGTCAGGCAATGGGCATTTCATCTGCTCAAAAATACCAATCTGATGGTGGCCCAGGAATTACAGACTGCTTAAATTTGCTCACGGCTTCGTCTAACGGGAAAGATAGAGAAACTTTTTTTAGGACTCAGTTATTCTTTTGGCTAATTGCTGCTATTGACGGTCATGGTAAGAATTTTAGCGTATTTTTAGAGCCTGAAAACACGTATAAAATGACCCCTTTATATGATGTCGTGTCGGCGTTTCCTGTAATGACTAAAAAAGCCTTACAGCCGCAAAAGATTAAAATGTCCATGTCTTTAAAAGGTAAAAATACGCACTGGAAATGGAACGATATTCAGCCTCGTCATTTTGTATCGACTGCATTACAGGTGAAATACCCTTCGGACAAAGCTGCATCACACTACGAATACTTTGTCGATAATGTTGAAAACGCTATTGCTAAAGTCGAAGGTAAAATTCCCGATAACTTTCCCCCCTATGTAGCGGAGGCAATTTTTTCTGGACTGAGAAAGCAAGCATCTAAAAAGTTGTTATAAATAACCAAAGATTAAGCGCAACTATCTTGGCCAGTTGTTCTTTTAAAATTCGACACAAGAATTCGAGGAAAATGGCGCACCCGACAGGATTCGAACCTGTGACCTTCGCCTCCGGAGCGGAATTTTTGGGTGTTTTTCAGTGAACAGCAATGAACCACAAAACACCAAATAAAGACGGTAAACCACTGTTTTATAACAACTATATAAATTCATAGTTTGTTCATAGTGGTTCATGTAAACTCACCCAACATCACTCACTCTGCTACATATTTGCTACATATACGAGTTATGGCTATCAAAAAGAAGATTACTAACAGCAGTATAAATGCCCTTAAACCTGATGATAAACGACTTAATGATACTGAGTTATCAGGCTTTCATGCACGTATAACTCCAACAGGAAGAATTACCTACTTTTTGTTTTATCGGCATAACGGAAAACAGCAAAATGTGAAGCTGGGTTCCCATCCTGAAATTACTCCTGCTCAAGCCCGTGATGCTGCAAAAGTAGCAAATGCATCCATTGTGCAAGGTATTGATCCGCATGAAAGTAAGAAAGAGTTAAAAGCGAAAGAGAAGCTAGCACGGCTTACTACCCTTCAAGCGTTTATCGATTTAGAGTTTGCTAAGTGGTACGTGGCCAAGTATCCAAAGTCGGGTGAGCAAGAACTTAAAAGCCTTAAAAAGAATTTTTCTAATCTACTCCCTATGCAGCTACGAGATATTAACGCTTCATTGTTAGAAAAGCTTCGTACTGAAATGCTTACCCAGAAGAAAAGCAACGCTACCATCAATCGGAGATTTACTACGTTAAAGTCCGTAATGAGTAGAGCGGTAGAATGGGATGTAATACCCAGCCATGATTTACGCAAACTGAAAGCGCTAAATGAAGACAATAGTCGCATTCGTTATTTGGGTTTTGATGAGGAAGAGAGACTTAAAAAAGCGTTATCGGCAAGAGATTTTAGAATTAAGCGAGAACGGGAAAGCGGGAATAAGCACAGACAAGAAAGAGGCTACCCTCTTTTGGCCGATTTGAGCGAAAGGAAATTCGCTGACTATTTAGAGCCACTGGTTATTTTGGCGATGAATACAGGCTTGCGTAAAGGTGAGCTACTTTCACTTACATGGCAAAACATAAATCTAGAACGAGACTTCATCACCGTAATTGCTGCAAATGCTAAAAGTGGAAAAACGAGGCATATTCCCCTTAATCAAAAAGCTAAGTCAGCACTAACAAACTGGAAAGGCGACTGTAAAAGCCTTCACTGGGTTTTTGAACGTGAAGAAGGGCAACCACTCAAAGATATTAAGAAATCGTGGTCAGCGATCTTAGAGAGCGCCAATATCAAGGATTTTCGCTTTCATGACTTACGACATCACTTTGCCAGTAAGTTAGTTATGGCTGGGGTAGACTTAAACACTACACGAGAATTACTGGGGCATGGCTCACTGGATATGACGCTCAGGTATTCGCATCTAGCACCTGAGCATAAGGCCGCAGCGGTTAATTTGATATAATTAATCATTACAGTTTATTAGCAATAAATTACTCTGCATGAAATTTTATCAAATAGAAACTCTATACCGTACTTCAGTAAAGTGATTAGAATTAGTATTTGAAGAAAACTTAATCTAGTGTTTCACTGGGTAGGATTTCTGTATACATCTTAAAATATAATCAAAAGGAACTTGAATGAAATTTAACTTACTCGCTATTACGCTTTTTGCTTCCATAAGTTCTCATGCCGCTTCAATCGATAAGGCTCAGACATATTCGCAATTTGGGTTAATCGAAGATGCGAAGCATGAGCTTATCGAAGTTTTATATGAAAAGTCTAGTGCAGAAAATAAAGCTGAGGCCTTATACCTTCTAGGCTCTATCGCTTTTGACGAAAGTAATATTGCAGTAGCATTAAATACATGGACTGACCTAGTTAAGAAATATCCGAGTTCTCAGCAGGCTAGCCAAGTTATAGAGCGTATTGATGTTCTTCAAAGCATCGCAGGCTCTACATCAAAAGAGAAATTAGAAAACGCAGTCGCGCAAGCCTATCTTAAGAATGCCGACTTTTGGTCTGATGACCGTTCTAACGTCTTTACTATTGATGCGAGCTGGATTCCAAAGGTAGAAGCGTCATTGCATTGGTATGACAAGGTGATTTCAGAGTTTCCTAATACTACTGCTGCAAAGGTCGCTTACCAAGATAAACTTAAGACCCTAATAGGGTGGAAGGAATCGGGTAAATATGGGAGTTCTTATGGAGTAAGAAAAGACTTCGCCCAATACATGCCTATGCTTTTAGAAACATTCGATAGTTTTAAGCAGGAATTCCCAGAGGCATCTACTCTTCAAGCATTTAGATATCAAATAGCGCAAGTTTATTGGTCACAAAAAGACTGGGTAAATACTAGAAAATGGCTAAACGAGATAATTAGTACTGCGGGTGACAAAGATAGTTTCTATAGCGAAACTGCAAAGCTGAGACTCAAAAAAATCGAATATTAAAGAAGAGTGGTTAGGTAGTTCATCGATTACTACCTAACCTCTATTTTATTTATTCTTAAATTAGATTGATTTCAGTTCATCTTGTCTAAGAGATATCCGTTGATAAGCTTTTTTCTTGCATGGTACAGACCCTCTTACATCATAATCCCACCCAAAACCGCTAACAGATGTTGGATTATATAAACGCTTGGTTGGTGTAACTCACCTTTCATATTCTTTATATATTGATAAAGTATCAAGAATACTTAAAATTCTTTTTGGTGTAAAAAGCTACTTTGAACAGTGCCCACCATGCTGTCGCACAAGAGATTGGCAACTACTTTTAGCATAACCACAGCGCCTTTCACCATTTATTACATGACAATAAGAATCATAACTTCCCTGAGTTTTTGGCGTGTGACAATGGTAATCACCTGTCCTGCTATTTGTATGGCAACCGTTAGCATTAGTTCCACCGCCGTGAGAGCTTACAGGTTTTGAGATTAAAAATGATGCGCATAGAAGTAGTGCGATTGAGAGAACTTTCATAGGATTTCCTTATCAAGATTTGGTTTCTTTAAAAGAGTAAGAAACCTATACTTTAGTATAACATGATGTAGTAAAAACAAAGAGACTTTCGATGATCGAAAAAAAGTATTACAGAACCCCCGAATTTAAAAACCATTTTAATTTCAACCATTTCGATTATCAGTATCTTTGTGAATCCTTTAATGTTCCCGTCCATATATTCAGTTATGCCCGTTACTTCATTTTAGCGGAACGAATACCGAAATCTTTTAAAAAAATCATTCGAGGAGTCGCATTTTATAGTGGGGTTGCAGAGTTATCTTTAAATGATAAGAAGTTACTCTTAAGGGATGGTTCAGTTTCGGTGAAGACAGTTTTTTTAGATAATATTGGAAGTATCCAGACATTGGAGTCTTGCTCCAGAGAGGTGTTAGATGTGCTACTCAAGGACAACTACGAAATAGACTATGTTTCTAGTACAGCAGAATTAGACCTCTCTCAATGTGATGCAATTCTTATAGATGAAGAAAATAGAGATTTACTTCATCAGAAAGATACACCGCTACCAGAAAGTTTAAATATTAAGTTTGAAGACTTGGTTTTAAAGCGAGAGTTAGTGGATTGGTGCAAACTTCAACTCAATATTGAGGAAACTACTCCCGATACTCGCGAGCATGCAATAAAAGAACAAATTAGAATTATCCACAGAGACAACCCAAGCTTGGGGGGCACTAAACTTTATAAGCTCGTTTTGGATAACTATGAAAACGATATCGATACTACCGACCCCCTCAGCATATTGATAAGCATAGATAGAGACGAACTTATTTGGGGGAAAGCTGGCCGAAATGAATACACCATATCTAAAAAACGCTTTCTTAATATTTTCTCAGAGATAAAAAATAGAAATTAATTTTTCCCGCCTAAGTTCCCGGGAAGCCTGGGAAAGATAAATTCAGCCCTAACTTCGGAAGAATAAGTAGGGTTGAACCATGAATAACGAGATTAAAAGTAGAGCACTTTCTGAAAAAGAAGCTTCATCATATATCTGCATGAGCCGTTCTTTCCTGCGCCAAGCGCGCATGGACGGCAATCGCGAAAACCGCACTCCAGCGCCACCATTTATCAAAATAGGTCGAGCCGTTCGCTATCTTCGAGAAGATCTCGATGCTTGGCTAGAAAGTTTCGTTCGTCGCACTCACCTTTATCAAGATGAGAGAGCAGCGTAATGAAAAAACTATCTCAACATCAATTATTACTGCTGCGTTTTTTCGCTAATGGCGGAGCTGTTGTATTTTGCACTAGCGTAAGTAGTCAATTAGGCACATATCACTTCCCATCGACTAAGCCTGAAAAGTTTTCGAAAACTATTTTCTTTTCGTTAACTCGTTTCGGTTTCATAAAAGAAGAAAACGAAGAAATTGAATTTGGTATTCGCTGGAGTAAATTCGGTATTTCTGAACGCGGTTTGAGCTTCCTCGATAACTTGGAGGATGAAAATGAGGAGATTTAGAGAATCCCCAATAGCTAAATCATTAGATATGATGGGTGGTGTGTTCGGAGATTTTTACCGCTCGCTGTCATTAGAGGATAGGCAATTCGTTAAGGAGCAAATTTCCCACTTTCATAACGATATTCAGAAAATTTTAATTCGAAAATATCAATCTTTTGATAAGCCTTTTAACGCTAATACTTATCTCAGAAAAATGAGTGATGACTTGAATGCATTGCTGCCAGAAAAAATTATCCCTTATTTTGATGCTGGCGAAAATGAACTTCGAGAGCTGGCCGAAGAGAACTCACAGCGCTGTAAGCGATTTGAAATCTACTCGCTTAATAACAGTATTACCCGTAACGTAACGGGTAATAATCCCGTTAACGGGAATTTAGCGCTTTATGACCTTAATGCTGAATTCGTTAACGGGTTTGGTATCAACCCACCTGAGGTATCAAAATCCGTTACGTTAACGGGCGCATTGAAACGAATGCAGGATAAATATTGGTGGCTTAGAAAGCTGCGTAAAGTCATAGCCCGTAAACGAGAAGCAGTGTTAATTCATTTAGGGCAAGTTAATAGTCGAAAGGGCAAATACTGTAGTGACTACACTGTTGAATATCGACTAATTCAAAAAGAACTTCAACGAAAAATGCTAGAGAATCTCGTTATCGTTAACGAGAACAACGAGTCATTTTCTCTTGCGGAATTATCAGATAAAAATGTCTCGAATCCCGTCAACCGAAAAAATGAGCTTATGACGCGTATGGCGGGCTATGAAAAAATAGCGAAAGAATTTAATCATAAGCCGCTATTCGTAACAATTACTTGCCCTTCCCGTTTTCATAACACCTATGCAAAATCAGGCGACCCGAACCTCAAATGGGATGGCTCTACACCTTACGACGCACAGCAATATTTAAATGACTTGTGGGCATTAGCACGTGCTGAGTTAAACCGAAAAGAAATTAAAGTTTACGGCTTTCGTATTGCTGAACCCCAGCACGACGGAACACCGCACTGGCACATGCTTATATTCGTTCAGCAAGAGCAGGCTGAACAGTTCAAAGCAATCATTGAGCATTATGCGTTACGCGAAGATGGTGACGAAGCGGGCGCGATAGCAAACCGCTGCGACTTTAAAGATATTGATTACTCAAGAGGGAGCGCAACGGGCTACATAGCAAAATACGTAAGTAAGAACGTAAATGGTGCGAACTTAGACAGTGATATTGACGGTGGTAATGCAATAGAAGCATCGCAACGTGTAGAGGCTTGGGCTAGCTGTTGGGGTATACGCCAGTTTCAGCAAATAGGGGCAGGCTCAGTAACCGTATGGCGAGAACTAAGAAGACTAAAAGAGTTATTAGGTGAAAACGAAAGCTTCTCAAAAATACATGACGCCGCTGACAAAGGTTCATGGGCTGAATTTGTAACCTTAATGGGTGGTGTATTCTGTAAACGTGATGAGCAGCCTATACGCCCTTTATACAAAGAAAAAGTCGACACAGCTACGGGGGAACTCAAACAAACTTACTTTGATGAAGTTATCTCGATTTCTTTGCGAGGCGTGAAGCTAGGAGAAAAAGAAGTGATTACTCGAATTCATGAATGGCGCATTGAAAACCGTGGAACTAGAGCCGCATAGCGGCTCAGATGCTTTTACTTGGAGTTCTGTAAATAAGTGTACTAACTTATGCTAACTCTCTAGAAGTTGACTTTTTCTACCTAAACCCTATATTGTAAATACATGCTGTATATACAGGTTGAATATACAAAAGCGGGCTGACAATGTATAATGTGCACCAATTAAAGGGAGTTAAATATTTTGGAGTTGAAGTTTTCAGAGAAAGTGATTGCTAAACTCAAGGAAAAACATAACGTTAATACTACAGAGGTGTTTGAGTGTTTTTTCAATAATGAGGGCGAAAGGTTTTTAAAAGACACTCGAGAGGATCATCAAACAGATCCACCGACACTTTGGTTCGTATCTACAACTGATGCTGGGCGCATATTAAAAGTTTGTTTTATTAATACAGGCAGGGAATTGTCAATTAAGACAGCCTACGAAGCAAACGATGTAGAAATTAACATTTACAGAAAATTTGGAAATTAGAATAAAAAAATCCACAAATCAAAAAGGTGGTTGTGATGACTAAAAAAACAAAAGGTCAGGAAAGTATGGAAAATACCATTGAGAATTGGGAAAATGGTACGCTAGGTAGAGATGAAGAGTTTGTAAAAATAGCTGAAGAGTTATCTGTCTCAGATGTGAATGAACTACTTGAGCTTCAGATGATATCAATAAGACTTCAGAAAGGAATGATCAAAGATCTAAAAGCTATCGCTCAATATAATGGATTAGGCGGTTATCAACCTCTAATTCGTAGAGTCCTTGAAAGATTCATTAACGCAGAAATGAAGCTTATAGCTAGAGACTCCTTAAATAAGAAAGTTGAAGATAATGAAACTTCTGAGAGAGAAGTTACATACACTCAAGAGCAAATTGCAGCTTGTGGTTAGAAAGTTATAAGTAAAAAAGCCCGCTTTTAGCGGGTTTTTTTATATCTAAACACAAGTAACCAACGCTACATATTTGCTACACATATCAAAAAATGAATTTTTAGAAAAAAGATACGGAGCCACAGCCCTTTAAAAATGGCGCACCCGACAGGATTCGAACCTGTGACCTTCGCCTCCGGAGGGCGACGCTCTATCCAGCTGAGCTACGGGTGCATTGAAAATGGCTTAATGTGATAAAAATTTAACCTGTTCTAAAGGAATAAGAACGTGGTGTAGGTAAACTTCCTGCTTAAGCGCGGCGTAATAATACTTAGGCCATGGGCTCGCATCAACTGGTTTATGTAATTCTCTTACTTTAATGGGTTTTAAAGGTACTTTATCCTTACTTTTTATAGGTAATTGGTAGCAAATAGTTGTTCGCCCTTGAATTCCCGTTATAATCTGGCCAGTTATACTTTAATTAAAGTTCGTGATTGCCTGGAGACAGATGTGAAATTGAAAACCTGGTTTATTGTTGCAGCTACAGCACTTACTGTGTTTGCGGCGCAAGCACAAGAAATGAGTAACGACGATATTGCTAACCGTATTAAGCCGGTTGGTCAGATACACGTAGCTGGCGCTGAAGCTGCTGGCCCTGCTGCTGCAGGTGGTGGTGCTAAGTCGGGTGAAGATGTTTATAACTCTGCCTGTGTAGCGTGTCATAGTTCTGGCGTACTTGGTGCACCAAAATTACACGTAGCCGCTGATTGGCAGCCTCGTTTAGACGAAAAAGGCCTAGACGGCGTTTGGCAAAATGCCCTTAACGGCATTAACGCTATGCCTCCTCGTGGAACTTGTGCTTCGTGCTCTGATGATGAAATTAAAGCCGCAATTGAGTACATGATTGAAGGTATATAACCTTCCTCATTTACTAACAATTTGTTGGAAAAAGTAGCGTTTTTCGAGTAGATCGGGTAATTTAACCGCATCTAAGAATAAGCTCTTTTTACTTGCCGGCGAACGGAATGTCATCAGATTCAACGCAATATGAGTTGACAGAAGAAGAGCTGCGGGAAATTATACCGCAGCTTCAACAACTCACTAATAAATATAAGCGTGCTGAACGCGTTCAGAAAGCGCTATTCGACATTTCCGAGCTTGCAAGTTCTGTTAGTCATCTAAACCGCCTTTATACTGCTATTCATGAAATCATTGCTGATTTCATGAACGCTGATAATTTCTTTGTTGCCTTCTATGAACAAGAAAGTCAAATTGTCGACTTCACCTATTTTGTTGACGAATTTGACGAGCAAACTGTGAAGCAATTACCTGCCGATTCGTTAATGGACGGTATGACTGGCTATATACTGCGCACCGGTCAGCATTTGTTTTACAAACGTTCAGAAGAGCAAGTGTTCGCTGAAGATCATGGTATCAAGTTAGTAGGCTCACAGCCTTTCGAATTACTTGGGGTTCCTTTGAAACGTGGCAGCCAGGTAATAGGTGCCATGGTGGTTCAAACCTACGACGACGGCGTGCATTACACCCAAGAAGACTTAGAAGTACTGCTGTTTGTTTCTCAGCACATTGTGACCACGGTTGACCGGGTTAAAAACCGCGAACTTACCGAACGTACCATTCGTGAACGTACTCGCCAGCTAAGAAAAATTAACGACGACCTTCAAGAAGAAATTCTAGAGCGCCAAAAAGTAGAGTCGTTACAGCAAGCCTTGTTTGAAATTTCTGAATTAGCAGCAAACCTAGAAGGCGACATGTCGGTCTTCTATTCTAGCTTGCACGAAATTCTAGCCCGCTTAATTAGTGCACCAAACTGCTTCATCTCTATTATTGATGAATCGAAGCAAATGCTGGAGTTCCCGTATTTCAGTGATATGGAACATGCGGAAGTGGAATCTCGCCCTATGGGGTTGGGGTTAACTGAATTTGTACTGCGTACCGGCCAAGCTGAACTGATTAACCCACCTAGGGTATTAGAACTTGCCGAGGCGGGTGAAATTGACGTGTCTGTTGCCCAAACCATGCTAAACAGTGCCAACTCTTGGCTAGGGTCGCCCCTAGTGGTAGATGGTGAAGTGTTTGGGGTAATTGCGGTGCAAACCTATGGTAAGCACGCCAAATACACCGCAAGAGACTTAGAGCTACTACGCTTTGTTTCGCACCATATTGCAGTAACCATGGAGCGTAAGCGCAGTACTGAAGAAATTCATCGCCACAACAGTGAGCTAGAGCTTAGAGTTGCTGCGCGCACAGCCGAGCTTGATAGAGCTAACAAATACTTAAAGCAGCAGATTGAAGAGCGTAAAGAAATTGAGCTTAAGCTTATTCACGACGCGCATCACGACTCACTTACCGACCTTCCGAACCGGTCAATGTTTACCAGTAGGCTTGAACTAGCCATTGCCAGTAAGCAGCGCTACGCCGAAAACTACTTTGCTGTTTTATTTATCGACTTAGATAGGTTTAAGGTTATTAACGATACCTTAGGCCATCACGCGGGTGATGAGTTCTTAGTTGAAGTGGCTAGGCGTATTGCAATATGCATTCGTGGGCATGACTTGTTAGCCCGATTAGGTGGCGATGAGTTTGTTGTATTACTCGATAATTTTGAAGATTTAACCGACGTACAAGAAGTTGCGTCTCGTATTATCAACTCTATTTCAGAACCATTTTTATTAGACGGCCGCGAAATGTATTCGGGTGCCAGTATCGGTATAGCTAATTTAGAATCGTATTATCGTAGTGCCGATGAAGTACTGCGTGACGCTGATGCCGCTATGTACCAAGCCAAAACTTTGGGCCGTGGCCGATTTGTTATGTTCGATAAGAGCATGCGCGACCGCCTAATTGAAGAACTTGAACTAGAAAACGAATTTCGCCGGGCCTTGCGCGATGAAGAGTTTGAATACTTTTTACAGCCTGTGATTGATTTAAGAGACAACACAACGCTTTATAACGAGATGTATGTGCGTTGGAGTCACCCTACTTTTGGCAAAATAGCCCGAGAGCAGTTTCGCCAAGTGGCTGAACAAAGTGGCTTAACGTTAGATTTAGATTTGTTTCAGTTACGCAAAGCCTGTGAGTTACTGGCCCACGCGAAAACGACAGGTGAAGACACTGGCCGTATTGCGGTGAACGTTTCTATTATTCATTTGCTGCAAGCGTCTATGGTGAATCAAATGATTTCGCTGATAGACGAATACAAAATATCGTCACATGATCTGGTATTCGAGTTCGATGAAAACGACTTAAATCGCCGTTCACAGTTTATATTACCTGCTATTAAGAAGTTGAAACGCGCTGGGGTTACCTTGGTGCTAGATAACTTTGGTAGCGGTTTAGCATCGCTTAGTTACTTATTTGCCTACCCGTTCGATTTCATCAAAATAGACCACAGGTTTGTGCGTTCGCTACCGCGTTCGCAGCGAAACCTTAAACTTATTCAATCAGTAATGCTTATTTCTGAGCACCTTAAATTTAAGGTTATTGCCGAAGGCGTTGATGCCCCCGCACAACTAGATGCGCTAACTGACATTGAGTGCAATTATGGGCAGGGTAAAGTGCTTACTCGCGCTACCGTTCTTGATATGAAAAAGCTAGCAGGCTAGCTGTTTGTTGTTATTATCCCCCCGCTATTTATCACTAATATCTTTTCATTCAGATTATCAGTGAGGGTTGTTGCTGTGACTTGTATCACCCTACAATAGTAACCGTCTGCGCTACTTTTTACCCAGCATGTCTCTTAAATTAGCGATACTACTTTGCCCTTTTTGCTGACGCACTTCGGCACTTTCTTTAGGCTTTTGATTTTCCCATTGAAGATCGTCTGTGGGCAGCTCATACAGGAAGCGGCTTGGCTCGGGGTTGATGACTTCACCGAATTGACGACGCTCTTTTGCTAGACTAAAAATAAGCTCTCGCTGCGCGCGGGTTATGCCTACATACGCCAAGCGACGCTCTTCTTCTACGTTGTCTTCATCTACACTGCTTTGATGCGGTAACAAACCTTCTTCCATGCCCACTAAGAACACAATTGGAAACTCTAGCCCTTTGGAAGCGTGCAGTGTCATTAGTTGTACTTGATCGCCATCGCCGTCGTCTTCGCCTCGCTCCATCATGTCGCGTAAAATAAGGCGGTTTACTACTTCGGTTAGGTTCATGGGACTATCAAGCTCGTTGCCTTCTAGCATGTCGGTTACCCAGCCAAATAGCGTACTCACGTTAGCCATGCCCATTTCAGCCGCTTTAGGGCTAGCGCTTTGTTCGTATAACCATTCTTCGTAGCTCATCGACTTGATCATGCCACGAAGGGCGTCCTTAGTGTCGCCACGAGTTGCGTTATCAGCCACTTCTACTATCCAGCGAGCAAACCCCGATACGGCATCGTAAGCTTTACCAGATAGCACACTGTTCAAATTAGGATGGGTAGCCGCTTCAAACATGGGTACGCCTAAGCTATTGGCAAAGTTGCCGAGTTTTTCCAGCGTTACACGCCCTATGCCGCGACTTGGCGTGTTAATTACCCGTAGTAATGCGTTGTCATCATCTTGGTTCACCAACAAACGCAAGTAAGCCATGATGTCTTTCACTTCGGTGCGCCCGAAGAACGACATACCACCACTAATTTTATATGGAATACGGTTGCTCATCAGTAGCTTTTCGAACAAGCGACTTTGGTGGTTTCCTCGGTATAAAATGGCGTAGTCTTTAAACTTAGTACGGTTCATAAACTTGTGCGCTAACAGTTCAGCCACCACTCGTTCAGCTTCGTGTTCTTCGTTTTTTGCTTCTATGACTCTAAGCTGCTCACCGTATTGCAGTTCTGAGAACAGGGTTTTGTCGAACAAATGGGGGTTGTTCTGAATAAGGATGTTCGCGCAATGCAGTATTCGCCCTGAAGAGCGGTAATTCTGCTGTAGCTTTATTACATTCAAGCGCGGGAAATCTTGCTGTAGCAAGTTTAAGTTTTGTGGCTTAGCACCGCGCCATGAATAAATAGATTGGTCGTCGTCGCCTACCACGGTAAAGCGCGAGCGCTCACCTACCAATAGCTTTACCAGCTCATATTGACTGGTGTTGGTATCCTGGTACTCATCCACCAGCAGATAACGAATTTTGTTTTGCCACTTGGCTCGTGCGGTTTCACTGGTTTTTAATAGCAGTGTGGGCAACAAAATAAGATCATCGAAATCAAGCGCGTTGTAAGCACGTAAGTTATCTTGATAGCGCTTATAAGCTTCGGCAAATTCCCGTTCACCGGTACTGGTGGCTTGCTTTAATAACGCCTCGGGCAGCAGTAAGTCGTTCTTCCAATTCGAAATACAGCTTTGTAATAGCGAAAGCTGATCTTTGTCGCCGTCTAGCGTGTCTTCGGTTAAATCGGTTAATAGTGCCAACGAGTCTTTGTCATCGAACAATGAAAAACCAGGCTTTAAGCCTAGCTCTTTAATATGGGCTTTTATAATGGTTAGCCCCATGGTGTGAAAGGTACATACCTTCAAACCGCGTGCTTCTGGCTTACCTAAGGTTTCGGCTACCCGCTCTTTCATTTCTCGGGCGGCTTTGTTGGTAAAGGTTACCGCGGCGATATACCGTGCTGGCATATCGCAATTTCTTACTAGGTGCGCAATTTTGTTGGTAATAACCCGAGTTTTACCACTGCCGGCACCGGCTAAAACTAAGCAGGGGCCCGACACAAAAGTGACAGCTGATTGTTGCGCATCGTTTAATTTCATTGCGTTCCTAAAACCTAACAGGTGTAATGTGTGCCATGCTTTTCTTTAATGTGCTTTTTCATTGCAAGAAGTGGCGATACCGATAGAATAGAAGCCTATTCTAACGAAGCGCATTATAAGGGAAATCCATGTTGGATCCGAAAAAACTCGAAGATTTAGCGAAACAGATTGCTGACGCCGTACCACCGGGTGTGCGTAACATGGCTGAAGGCGCAGAAGGTAAAATTAAACAGGTTTTACAGTCGCAGCTTTCGAAGCTTGATTTAGTCACTCGTGAAGAGTTCGATATTCAAAGCCAGGTGCTTATTCGCACTCGCGAAAAGTTAGACGCAATGGAAGCTCGCATTGTTCAATTAGAAGCGAAAGCGGCAGAAACAACCAAACCTGAATAGCTTTTTACTCATTAATGATAAGCGGTTCATTGTGTTAGCTAATAACTGAACCGCTTAACCTATCCAAAAATTTGCCACTAAACCTAACGTAAATACCAAGCCCACATAGTGATTTTCAATAAAGGCCGTAAAGCAGCCTTCTCGCTGTCTGTTCTTAATAAATTGATACTGGCGGTAAAACAGCCCTGCCCCTATGATTAGCGATAAGTAATACGGCCAATGTGCTTCGATAGCCACGCCAATAAAATACAAAATAACTAGCATGGTGGCTTGAAGCCCAATAATGATAGGCACGTCGTATTTGCCGAATAAAATGGCGGTTGATTTCACCCCTATTTCTAGGTCGTCGTCTCTGTCTACCATGGCATACATGGTGTCGTAGGCTACCGTCCATAATAGATTCGCCACAAACAGCCACCAACCATACGCTGGCACAGTTTCAGACACGGCCATAAACGCCATGGGTATTGCCCACCCAAAGGCAGCACCCAATACCACTTGCGGTAAGTGGGTGTAGCGTTTCATAAAGGGGTAACTAGCAGCTAGTAACAGCGCAATTACAGATAAAGCAACGGTTTGCCAATTTAGCATCAGCACTAACAAGAAGGCCAATACGATTAGACCCGCAAACAGGGTTAGTGCTTGGTTAGTGGTAACTTCGCCCGTGGCCAGTGGCCGCGTGGCAGTGCGTTTTACGCTGCCATCTACTTTTCTATCGGCGTAGTCGTTAATAACACAGCCCGCTGAACGCATAACTACCACGCCGGCGGTAAAAATAAGCGCGATGCCGACACTCGGTAAGCCTTCAGAGGCCATAAGTAATGCCCAAAAAGTAGGCCAAAGCAGCAGGTAAATACCCACTGGCTTATCTAGCCTCATCAGGCGAATATAAGCAGATGGATGCTGCTTTATATGATTGATATTCTGGGCTAGATTAAGAGTCAGTGCCATTGTCGTACCTTGAATAATAAACGGGGGCATCGGGTAGAAATACTTCAGCCACTATCATGCTGTCTTCACCCAACGTAAACAATGAACGTCTGCCCCATAATTGTTGGTCGCGTTCAAAGCCTAATGCTATTGCTGGCAAGCAACATAGTTCAAATTCTGAACGTAAAAACCTAGCATCATTAAACAGTCGCTTACCTAAAGGTTCACTGCCTAAATTTGCTAACTCAGCTTCAACCAAACGCTGAGGAATAACCGAACGAGCAAAAACCCATGGTAGAGTATTGCCACACAACAGTACTTCTCGCACCTGGAATGCCTGTGAAGTCTGATGTGTTAGCGAATTCGATAGCAGGCTTTGCTCATTGGCATGAAGTGCAGTTTCAGCCTGCCCTAGTACGTTTAACGAAAATTGATGGCAAAGCGACTGCACCCGCTCGGTTAACGAACCTGTATCTAACAACCAATTTTTTAAATATGGATTGTTACGGGGCGCACTGTCGGCTTGCATCCACTCTACATTTAGGCCAACGGGAAAGCTGCTAGGAAAACTCACTACCAAATCTCTGTCATAATTTTGCACGATAAAAAAAGTATCATATCACTTGTTGGTGACATGGTGGTTTATCTGATTGCAAATAGCTAGCATATTGATTTTACGTGTACCTTAGTACTTTTGCAGTAGTGTCATTAACCTATGATTTGCTACACTACAGCCTGTCATTTAAATTAATTGGTATTTTCGGCTCAAATCATGACAAAGTCACTTGCTTCACGTTTTATAGCTACCGCTCTATTAGTTAGTAGTGCTTTCACGCCTGCATTTGCGCAAGAAAAGGCAAACTTTGCTTATCTTGGGTTAGAGCCAGACATCGTTACCAATTATATTGGCGAGTCTTCAAAAAAGCTGGGGTACGTTCGCGTTACCGTTGAATTAATGATTTATGACGTAGATCAGTTAGAAATTGCGGAGCACCATATGCCGCTATTACGTGCAACCGCCATCGATATTTTCGGCAGACAACCTGAAGAAAAAGTAAAATCGCTAACGGGCAGAGAAGATATTCGCCGTGCCATTCTTAAAGCGCTTCAAGATCATATGAAAAAAGAAACCGGTGGCGAGGTTGTCAAGAACGTTATTTTCACTAAGTATTTATATCAGGGCTAAACGCTACTACAGCAGCACCGAGTCAATAAAGCAGGCGCTATTGCCCCTGCTTTCGTTTATCGGCCCCAAGACTTAGCAGCCCCGCTAGTAAACAGCCGGTAATTAACCCCGCAGTGTGCGCCGCGTTGGCCATATTCACCCACAACACATCGGCAAAGCCTAATACTAGCCACACCAACATAAAACCAACTACCGATTTAGGCAGCGACAAGCCCCACTGTGGCTTCAACCAACCTAACCACCATACAAAGCCCATTACGGCGTATACTACTCCTGACAAGCCGCCAAAGAGCATTAAGTTACCCTGCACTGGCGTGGTAAACATGGCTTGAGCCACGTTTGATATAATGGCCGACAGTGCAAACACCACAAGCAGCATACTTTTGCCAAAAGTACTCTCAATTTTGGCGCCTAGCATGCACCACCAAAGCAGATTGAAGATAATATGTAGTGCGCTGAAATGAATAAATGCGGGGCCTAATAGCCTCCACCATTCATGATTTTCGGCAAGCACACTAAGTGGCTGCATGAGTAAATGTTGCGCGATAGGACTGAATAAGCCTAACAACGATAAACCGTATACCAGCACGCAAAGCAAAAACACAATGCTAGTAAAAGGCACTGATAAAGCGTTGCTAATAAACCCTTTTGCATCGAACTGACGTGAGGGCACTAAATCGACGTTCTCGCCATGCTGCCAAGCGGCTTGCTGGTATTTAGGATTGTTCGGTTGCTGAATAAATTCTTCAGTAATGGCGCGGGCTTTCAGCGCATCGTTGTCGTCTGCCAATAATACAACAAACTCATCCCCCGCTTCAGTAGGCTTAACCGTGGCGCGAATATTCTGGCTACCTAAGTAGTTAGCCAGTAAATGCGCCACGCCTTGCTGACGAAAAGCAATTAAAGGATGGCTCACGAATTTTCAGACACCACAGACTGGCCTAATCGCCATGCTTCAAAACCGCCATCCATACTATAAACGGTGTTAAAACCTTGCTCAGCAATAACCTGCGCGGCTTGCTGGCTGCTTACGCCGTGATAGCACACCACTACAACAGGGGTTTCTTTTGGCGTTTGTTCTACAAAGGCCGCGAAGTTATCGTTATTTAACGGCTTCGCTTCTGGCATGTGACCATTGGCAAATGATTGTGGGTCACGAATATCTACAATGGCTACATCGCCATTGAAGTTTGCTACGTCTTGTACACTAATGTGTGAAAATGCTGTCATTATTGCCAGTCCAGTATAACTTTGCCTGATTGTCCTGACCCCATGGTATCAAAACCTTTCTGAAAGTCATCAACCGAAAAGGTATGTGTGATGATTGGCGATAAATCTAAGCCACTTTGCAGCAGACTTGCCATTTTGTACCAGGTTTCGAACATTTCACGACCGTATATACCTTTGATCACCAAGCCTTTAAAGATAACTTGGTTCCAATCAACTGAAACATCTTGTGGTGGAATACCTAGCATTGCCACCTTACCGCCGTGATTCATTTTCTTTAGCATGTCGCGAAAGGCTACCGGTACGCCCGACATTTCAAGGCCAACATCAAAGCCTTCACTCATACCAAGCTCGTTCATCACGTCTTGCAAGTCTTCTTTGCTAACATCAACGGCGCGAGTAGCGCCCATCTTGCTGGCAAGCTCTAGGCGATACGGGTTGATGTCGGTGATAACCACATGGCGGGCACCCACGTGACGCGCCACTGCAGCTGCCATAATACCAATAGGGCCTGCACCGGTAATGAGTACATCTTCACCCACTAGGTCAAAACTTAGTGCGGTATGTACGGCATTTCCAAATGGGTCGAAAATAGAAGCCAGTTCATCAGAGATGTTGTCAGGGATTTTGAACGCGTTAAAGGCAGGAATAACCAAATATTCTGCAAATGCGCCTGGACGATTTACGCCTACACCTTCGGTATTGCGGCATAAATGGCGACGGCCTGCACGACAGTTTCTGCAGTGACCACAAGTAATGTGGCCTTCGCCAGACACTCTATCCCCAACAGCAAAGCCGCGTACTTCTTGACCCATGCCAACCACTTCACCAACATACTCATGGCCCACTACCATAGGTACAGGAATGGTTTGTTGAGACCAATCGTCCCAGTTGTAAATATGCATGTCGGTACCGCAAATGGCGGTTTTACGAATTTTGATTAATAAATCGTTGTGGCCAACTTCAGGCTCTTGGGTATCTTGAAGCCAAATACCTTTTTCGGCTTTTGCTTTAACTAACGACTTCATGCAATCACTCCCATTTCACGGCCTACTTCAATAAATGCATCAATGGCTTTGTCTACGTGTTCAATAGAATGCCCTGCTGACATTTGGGTACGAATTCTGGCTTGTCCTTTTGGCACTACTGGGTATGAGAAACCAATCACATAAATGCCTTTTTCAAGCAGCTTGTCTGCCATGTCGCTAGCAATGCGTGCATCGCCTAGCATTACCGGAATGATGGCGTGATCTTTACCAGCAAGGGTAAAGCCCGCGTCTTCCATGCGAGCACGGAAGTGTGCCGAGTTGCGCCACAGTTGTTCGCGTAGTGCGGCGCCATCTTTCATCATCTCGAATACTTTTAAAGACGCCGATACAATAGGTGGCGCAACAGAGTTTGAGAATAAGTAAGGACGAGAGCGTTGACGCAACCATTCAACCACTTCTTTTTTACCTGATGTATAGCCGCCTGATGCGCCGCCTAGGGCTTTACCTAAGGTGCCGGTGATAATATCAACGCGGCCCATTACGCCGCAGTATTCATGGCTACCTTTGCCATTTTCGCCTAAAAACCCCGTGGCGTGGCAATCGTCTACCATTACCAGTGCATCGTACTTTTCAGCCAGATCACAAATGCCTGCTAGGTTGGCAATAACACCGTCCATCGAGAATACGCCATCTGTGGCAATCACTTTAAAGCGTGCCCCGTCGGCAATGGCTTGCTTAAGCTGGTCTTCCAATGCTTCCATGTCGTTGTTGGCATAACGGTAGCGCTTAGCTTTACATAAACGTACGCCGTCGATGATGCTGGCATGGTTTAGCGCATCGGAAATAATAGCGTCTTCTGGGCCAAGTAAGGTTTCAAATAACCCACCGTTAGCATCGAAGCATGAGGGGTATAAAATGGTATCTTCGGTACCTAGGAAGCCACTGATTTCAGTTTCTAGCTGCTTGTGTATGTCTTGCGTACCACAAATAAATCGCACAGACGCCATACCAAACCCGTGGGTTTCAAGGCCGTTTTTGGCCGCAGCGATAAGGTCGGGGTGATTAGCCAACCCCAAATAGTTGTTCGCACAGAAGTTGATGACATGCTCGCCATTAGCCACGTCTATATCTGCTTGTTGCTGTGAAGTAATAACACGCTCTTTTTTATACAGACCATCTTCTTTAGTGGCCTCAATTTGCGCTTGCAGGTGAGAGATAAATGCCGCTGACATGTCAGACTCCGAAATTAAAAAAATGTATTTTAAAGAAAGCGATAGAAAGCTTACACAAGAAAGGGGGCGTTTTAACAGTATTAAAACTCGCAGCCGTAAACTTTTTCGTACACTTGTTAGCTATAGCTAACAAATCTAGCAGGCTAGTAGGCCTTACTCGTTAGATTGCGTGCTGTCCCATATGCCCAAGTGTACGTTTTTGCTTAGGGTAGTCCAAATATCTGGCTCTGGAATAGGCCGACTAATTAAGTACCCCTGCCCCATCTGACAATCAAAGTGACATAGCATTTCAAATTGCTCTGCTGTTTCAATACCTTCAGCTACCACAATTAACCCCATTTTTCGCACCATGGCAATAGTGGAATGCACGATGTTTCTATCGTCAGCATTCTCGATGATATTGGCAACGAATGAACGGTCGATTTTTATGAAGTCTGCAGGTAGTGATTTTAAGTAACTGAGTGACGAATAGCCCGTTCCAAAATCATCAATGGCCAGTGTACACCCCATATCTCTAATAGTACGCATAATAGAGGTTGCCCGCTCAATATCGGTGACCAATACCGTTTCAGTTAATTCCAAACATACTTGGGATGGCGAAATATCATTGCGAATAATTTGTTGCTGTAAAAAATCAGGAAGACTGGGATCGAGAAACTGCCCCGCAGAGAGGTTAATCGCTAACTTCACATTCGGGTAACCGTTCGCGTTAAGCTCTCTAATGAGGTAGGTAGCCTTGGCTATCACCCAGTAATCAAGCTCTAGCATGAAAGAGGTATTTTCAAGCGAAGGAATAAACTCTGCCGGTGATATGGTGCCCTTAACAGGGTGATACCAACGAAGCAGTGCTTCGAACCCTATTAACTCATTGGTTCGCAGGTCGATTTGTGGCTGCAAGGCTAAACTAAACTGACTTTCCCTTAGGGCCACCCGCGCTTCGGCTTCAAGTTCAACCTTTTTCATTACCTTCAGGTTCATGGTGGCATCGTAAACTCTAAAGCTCGCGCCTTTTTTCGATTTTGCTTCGTACATAGCAATATCGGCATGCCGCAATAGCTCCACTGGCGTAGCTCTGGCATGGCGGCTCACGGCTACACCTATACTGATAGAGACGTAGAATTGCATGCCATCCACTTCAATGGGCTGGTCGAATTCTTCAATAATTTTCTTCGCAACGTGTTCCACTTGTTCTTTGTTTTCGATGCTAGATAACAATACAACGAACTCATCACCACCAAATCGTGACGCAATATCGGTTTCCCTGATAGGTCGTGATATCCGCATAGCGGCTGCTTTTAAAAGCTTATCCCCCACGTCATGACCATAGCTGTCGTTGACTTTTTTAAAGTCGTCTAAGTCCATGAACATCAGTGCAACCAACCTATCGTCTCGCGCGGAGTGGGCAAGTTGGTTTTCAATCTGAAAGGTCAGCATATTCCGATTTGGCAGGCCGGTAAGCACATCAAACATAGCCATTTTTTCAAGCTTGGCAGTATTCACCGCCATTTGGCCATCGAAATCTTCCAACTGTTTTGCCAGTGCATTGGCGGCATCCTCTACCACATCAAGTTCGTCGTTTAATCGCCAAAGCGATGCGTGCTGCTTTTTTTCAACCAGTTTGCGGTATTCGATAAATTTGTGGTCGGCAAGCATAGGCAAACGTTCACTTATACCTAATAGCCTCAAGCGGTATTGATTAAGAAAGAGCCTTAGAAGCAATGAGAACACGATAAACAGCACAATCGCACTGATTATAACCAGTAGTTCGTACTGCTCTTTTTGATGTACTAATGCAGAAATATCTTGCACAACCATGAGGTAAGGCTGCTCTGTTAAGCTGTGGGGGAAGGCCAATAAACTGACCGATAGTTCTTTTCCTTGAAACGACACCCGAAGCCCTTTAACCACTAACTTTTCTACACTCCAATCTTTAGGGAAGGCGGCAATGAGCTCGGCTAAATAATCTTGGTTAGATTGTGAAAGCTGGCTGGACAGCGTTAAGGCGGGTTCATTTTCAGTGCCTTGTTTATGCTGAACCATCACAACCTTATGAGCGTCGGTAGAGCGATTAAACAACGACAAAAGTTCACGCAATGAAGCAGACAAAATAACGACAGGAACCACCTCGTCATCGGTCATAATAGGCACTGATAAATAATGTGTGCATACACCCTCGCAGCGAATTAACGCTCTACTGCTAAGAGACTGCTGCGTGCTACGCACCAATTTTAGAACAAAATCACTGACGGGGGCTGGCTGCTCTCCTACTACGCCGTCTTGGTCAAACAGATACAACTGTTCCACATGAAAGTTCAGCATCAGGTATTCCTGATTTCGCTGAAGTTTTTCATAAAAATAATCTAAATCTTGATGCTTCGCCATTTCGATGTGGCTAAACATGTCTACCCATAACACCATACGGTTATGCAGAATATCTTCAAAAAGCTGAAGTCGACGCTGGTTTTTTAGTTGCTCTTCTTGCTGCTGAAAAACCAGGCTTGAATCAGACTCTCGAATCAGCACCATAGAAATGACCACTGTGACGGTTAGCACCATCGCCATCAACATAATGATGGTTTTAGTGGTAAAGGACATCTCCACTTTCATGAGTTAACCTAGAACCAGTACATCAGCTGTACAGACCACATACGCCAGTGTTCCTGCGAATGATCTCTTATACTAGGGTCGAGTAAGCTCACGACTCTTGCGGCTCCGTCAACCCAATGATGCTCGGCCTGTAAACGCCATCTAGGCGAGATATCCCACCTTGCCCCAACGGTCACTGTATCCATATAACCAAAGTAAGAAGGAACAAGGCCCCCAGTACTTATTTCAAGGGCATCCCCATTGGGATCATTGTCGTTGTTCACATAGGTGTCGTAGCCAATAAGGCCGCTAAAACGGTTGTTAAATAGGTACCTAAATTGAACAAAACCGCCTTCACCGGTTAGCCTATCGACATAATCAGGTGCAAAGAGGCCATCATATTCTTGTAATTCTCTTACTAGCTCGGTACTTAATTGCCATTTTTCGCTAAAATATTGCATAGAAAACATTAATCTACGAATGCTAGCGCCACCGTCTAATCGATTGTCCACTTCTGCTGCCTTATATCCGAAATCGGACTCAAGCCAACTTACGCCAACTCTCCAAGCCATACTAGCCGGTTGCCAAAAAGCGCTGGCTTGGTGCACAAAGTCTTGCTCTATACTCCCCTTGGCATCGTCGCCTAGGAAGAAGTCTCTTTGAGCGTCATTCAATGGAGAACGACCGTAACTCCAATTTACTTCCCAAATGTTGTCCGTTGAGTATTTCTTAAATTTTGCCTGAAGCCCGTCACTACCTAACGCGATATCACGAAAGCCATCGAAGTAAACTGATTGAGGGAGAAGCGTGGTATCTCTCGTTTGGGGAACATCGCGAGTTACTGAATATAACCAGTGCGTATTTTTGAAGCGGCCTATGTGTACTTGTGCTTGCCACCCAGCCACATCGGGCATAGTCCAATCTACAAACAGATAATCTAACCTTGTCCCCTTTTCAAACCTATTCCCCGCATCCAAATAAACCACCTGCCCGGCAACTGATAAATTATTACTCAAGCGGTAATGGCCGTTAATACCTACTTCAGACAACTCACCAGTAATATTATTATCTTCGGTAATAAAATTGCCATCAATCGATTGTGTTAGTCCTTGCGCTATATACCCATGCCATGAAAACTTAGGCTCTTCTTGTGCCATGACCATTGAGCTAGATGCCGCAAGTAAAACCGCGCGTAGAAACCATACGAACACTTGCTTATTCATTGTTCACGCACCTCAATAATTTGTTCATTTTTTATTTTGTCGATATCTGCATACCCTATAGCGCCTGCAGTACTCTCTACCATTTTAAGAAGGGCTTCTTGGGATGATACCCGTGTAGGTGTAACACCTTGACCAGAATACGTAAGTTGGTCCCAAAGGCGAGAGAGTTGGTAAGGAAACATTTGTAAGTTTTCACGACAAAATGCTTTGTGTAGAGTGTGAACATCTTCAAGCACAACAACGTGGATTTTTTCTCCGTCGCGCCAGTATTGTTTGTGGCCGGTAAATATTTGGCGCAATTCTGACTGAGTAAGGGATGTGGTATCCACTGACTCATTGGCGACCACGACGGCCTGTTGTGCGAGCGCAACTGGACTACAAGTTAAAAATAGCATGCTGAGCACCAGTGCCGAGTACTCGGTATTGCTAGTTAAAGCTCGTATTCGCTTAATCAATGCGAGCATAATCACCAAAGGGGGCTCTCCATGTCTTAGAAAAATTGGCGCGTGTAAGCTAAGTGTAGATAATGGTTAAAAGAAATTCCCAGAAATAGTGCGTATTCGTTAAAGCACTGCTTTAATTTTTGAAAAAACCGCATCAGTGGTAACACCTTTCATCAAGTTATCGCCCTTCGCGCGAATTCCCCAAGGTAATTGTTCCCACTTTTTTCCTTTTTGCTTTTCAATACACGCATCGTACACAGAAACCGTGTTATCTATACTGTTATACGGCCCCGTGCGAATAGGGTTCGAATGCGCATATAATCCAATAACGGGTGTGCCTACGGTAGTAGCCATGTGAGCAGGACCGGTATCGGGTGCAAGCACTAAACTCGCGTGCTTTAGCAATACCAATAATTGGTGAAGACTGGTTTTGCCAGTAAAGTCTGCTTTTATACTTGGCTTATACGCTGAAATAGCATTGGCAGTGGTTTTATCGAGCTCACCAGGCCCCCCGACTAATATGACTGATTTACCTTGTTGTGATAAGTAGTCAGCAGTTTCAGCGTACCTTTCAGGAAGCCAGTTACGTTCTGCCTTGCTGGCAGCAGGCGCAATTACAACATAGTCGCCTAATGCCTCGGCTTGCTTTCTACCCCAACGCTCATCTTCTTCGCTAACAGGAATATTCCATGATGGCGTATCGACTTTTGGTACACCTAGCGCATCGGCAAAATCCATAAAGCCATCAAGCACGTGAGAGTATTGACGTGGCGCGACTCGCTCGTTAGCGAATAACCAGTGCAGCTCTTTGCTTCTGGCCCAGTCGAAGCCAATTCTGCGCTTCGCCTTTATAACTCTAGAGGCTAGGTTCGCGCGCAGGGCAACTTGCATCATAAGCAGTGCGTCGAAGGTTTCACCTTTCACTGCATTTTTTAAGCTCTCAACGGCGGCTTTGCCTTGTTTTTTATCAAAAATGATAAAGCGCACATTCGGCATTAGCTTAACCAGCTGATACTCTACCTTGCCAATGACCCAAGTTAACTCAGCGTCCGGCCAATGGGTTTGAATACGTGTTACCATAGCGGCTGCATGGCAGACATCACCAATAGCAGATAGACGCATTAAGCAAATCTTTTTTCCCACAAATGCTCTCTCGTTGCTGAAATGCCGAAATAATTCATTAGAATGGTAAATTTTACCATAAGTAACGGGCGTCATGGCGATAATACGACGAGACTTAGGTGCTGGGCATCACTTCTTATACAACGATGAACTCATGACTGAACCTAGCGTAGATATGTTCAGTCATGAATTTTGGCTATTCCAAAATAAAATTACCGGTGAGGCCAAAGGCCGTGGTACCACTGTTTTTATCGACCATGATGCTCAGCATTGGGTGCTACGACATTTTAAGCGTGGCGGATTGGTTGGGAAATTACTTAGTGATCAGTATTTTTTTCTTGGTGTAGAGCGTTCTCGTCCGTTTGAAGAGTTTCGCCTTTTGACTAAAATGCGAGAACATGGCCTTCGCGTGCCTGTACCGGTTGGCGCCCGTATTCATCGCCGTGGTTTTATTTATCGTGGGGATCTTATTACCCAGAATATTCCTGAAAGCCAAGACTTGCATCACATGCTTACCCGAGAACCCTTATCAAAAGATGATTGGTATGCGGTGGGCGAAGCTTTGGCTAAAATGCATGCCTGCCAGATTTATCATCACGATGCGAACATCAGAAATATTATGATGGATAATGAGCGTAATATTTGGTTGATAGATTTTGATCGCTGTCATGAACGTCGCGGACACCATTGGAAGAAAGATAACCTGTCCCGTTTGTTACGCTCGTTGAATAAAGAAAAAGGCTTGAATACCCAGTTTTACTGGACTCAAGATGACTGGCAGTATTGTTTAGCGGGCTATAGAAGCAGCTGAATTGCAATTGCATCTACCCATATTTATCGATACTGTTGCCCTACAACAATAAAGATTAGATTAACATGCATACACGAGCACTTTATCCAGGCACTTTTGATCCCATTACCAATGGGCACGCAGACCTGATAGAAAGGGCATCACAGCTTTTCTCTCGGGTCATAGTTGGTATCGCCGCGAACCCCAGCAAACAACCCTTATTCACCCTTGATGAAAGAGTGGAAATGATTCGCAAGGTCACCGCCGATTTACCGAATGTAGAAGTGATGGGTTTCACAGGCTTACTTGCAGATTTTGCCGATGAACAACAAGCCACCATTCTTATTCGCGGATTACGTGCGGTATCTGATTTCGAATACGAATTTCAGCTAGCCAACATGAATCGCCGTTTGAATCCAAAACTAGAAAGTGTGTTTTTGACACCAGCAGAAGAAAACTCTTTTATATCATCTACGTTAGTAAAAGAAGTGGCGCTGCATCGGGGTAAAGTAGGTGGTTTTTGCCATCCGGTGGTCGATCAAGCATTGCAAGATAGACTGCGCCGCGAAGACTAAAACACTTTAATAATAATATTGTAAAACACACTGGTCTCAACCTGCCTATTGAGCGCAGTGTGTTCTATCTAGCGTCTATACTGACTAGCGCTGACACTGTTTACAAAAGAATGTATTTCGCTGGCCAATCACCTTGCTTTGTATTTCTGTTTTGCATACCTCACATGGTTCCCCTTTTCTTCCATACACATTTAAATGCTGTGCAAAGTACCCAGGGTTACCATCGGTTTGTGCAAAATCTTTTAGCGTTGTGCCGCCTTGTTCTATCGCTTTTGCTAATACTTGTTTAATAATTTGCGTAAGGTTCTTATAGCGGGCGCGGCTTACTTTACCCGCCTCTCTTCTTGGGTCGATACCCGCTAAAAATAAAGCTTCGTTGGCATAAATATTCCCTACGCCCACCACAACAGCGTTATCCATGATGAAGTTTTTTACCGTACTTTTTTTGCCTCTAGACAGAGTGAACAAACGTGTATCATCGAAATCGTCAGTTAATGGCTCTGGCCCAAGGTTGGCAAGTAATTTCAACGCTTCCCCTGGGGGTTGCCATAAGAAGGCCCCAAAACGTCTAGGGTCGTTAAAACGTAAGCATTTCCCCGAAGCCATTACGATATCCACATGATCGTGTTTCGCAACAGGTGTAGACGCATCAATGACTCGCAACTTACCCGACATACCTAAATGCAAAATAAGCGTGCCCGCTTCGGTTTCGATCATGAGGTATTTGGCTCTACGCTTAACGGCTGTCACCTTCTGATCGATAGCTAACGCCACTTCCTCGGGAATAGGCCAGCGCATTCTGCGTTCACGCACAATGATATTTTCTATCGTTTCGTTTAGCAGATAAGGAGAAACGCCTAAACGGCTTACTTCAACTTCTGGTAACTCAGGCATTTTCCCCTCCACCTTTGGGTGATCTAATTCGTTGTAATGAAGATTGGTTAAGTGTCATAGGTTACGGGTAGCAATGATTAGGCTAATACGCTTAATTAACTAGCGGGTTCACTAAGCCAAGGAAGAAGCGTATGCAGCTCAGTATTTTCAAGGGTGTACCAAACGCCGTTGTACTTTACGGTAACCGGCTGCGTATTGTTATAAAACGCAAAGACATGGCCATTTGCTTGCCCTGCTAGCCAGATAACCACCACTATGGGCTCAATTGAGTGAAATGCTTCGTCAACCAAAGACGTGGTTTTAAGCTGAGCAACTTGCCACGCTGCAATTTGATCCTGTGCTGATACTGGTAAGTCGCCTTCAGAGGACACTTGACGCCACTGCTGCCCGTTTCTCTCTAACTTGTTACTGGCATGCTCTATTTTAAGTACGTAGGCGTCAGGTGGCAGTAGCGGCCTTAATTCGGGAGCACTTCGTTTAGGCAGAAAACTATCTAAATTGAAAAGCGCAATCATGACCAACATGGCAACTATAACCACATTGTTCATAGCGCGTTGTGAGAGTCTTGCCACCAGCAGTCCTATTTAACGAATATAGTTTGTATGGTAATGCCTGAGACTGACATATTCCAGCGGCAATATTTTCATATTAGTAAAAGCAAAAAACCCAGCAAAGGCTGGGTTTTCGTGGAGACAAAAGCAAGTTTATTACTTGATTTTGGCCTCTTTGAACATAACGTGCTTACGTACAACAGGATCAAATTTTTTGATCTCCATTTTACCAGGCATGTTACGTTTGTTCTTATCAGTGGTGTAGAAGAAACCTGTACCTGCTGAAGAAACTAATTTAATTTTATCACGCATTGTAGGCTTCCTTAGATTTTCTCACCACGGGCACGGATGTCAGTTAGTACTGAATCGATACCATTTTTATCGATGATACGCATACCTTTAGCAGATAAACGTAGCTTAACGAAACGGTTTTCGCTCTCAACCCAAAAACGGTGAGAGTGAAGGTTTGGTAAAAAACGACGACGAGTCGCGTTTCTTGCGTGCGAACGGTTATTACCAACCGTAGGGCGCTTACCTGTTACTTGACATACTCTTGACATTGATTTGTCTCCAGAACAACGATAACTGTCGCGTCAATCGATTCCACCTATCAAAAGGTCACTGGATCAAATGACGTATTACTATAAATTAGAGGGCGCATTTTATACAGCAAACAGATCCCAATTTCAATAAGAAAAGGAAAAAAGCTCAATTTTTGTCACATTTTTAGTCAAAAATGACGATTATCTTTAAAAAGAGCTAAAAAATTACACTTAAGTGTAAAGTCATCGCGCTTTAAACTCTGTTACTGTTTTACGAACGCGCGCTATACTGCGTTAAACGCAGATTATACGCAATAAAAATAATAATAATTGACGGTGCGCCTGTTTAATAACTTTGCCGCCGCGATGTTGGAGCGTTTCAAATGCTAGGTAAAGTCCTCTTTGATGTGCAACACCTTTACTACATTCCGCAATATATACCTGTCGCTCGTATGCTGTTAAAAGCGGGTATTTTATGCGAGTTCGTCCTACACCAAGAACTTGGGTTAGATGCTCTGAAACAAGAAGTCATAGAAAAAGAAGGCTTTCGGTTTCAGTTTATTTCAGATAAAACTGAAACGCTTTCTCTTTACACCAAAAGCAACGCTGACTGGATTGTATTCGGAAATCGCCCTTATTTTAATGCGGAACAAAAAAAGCATATTAATGCCCGTCTTGCACTTATGCTGCACGGCATTGGGCCTAAAGCTTGTTATTACGATGTGTCTGAGTTTCCCTTCGATGTCAGATTTGTTGAAGGGGAAAGCCGCCTTCAACGGTTACAAAAAATGTATCCCGATAGACATTTTATAAACTCAGGCTATGCGAAACTCGACCCAATATTTAATGCAACTGAACAATTACTCGATTTGTCAGCATTGGGGCTAGATTCAAATAAGCCGACCGTGTTGTATGCACCCACCTTTTTCCCATCAAGTATCGAGTGCTTTCCCCCAAACTGGCCTGAAACATTGAGCAATGTAAATATTATTGTTAAACCTCATTTTTTTAGCCTGACAAAACCTAAATATAAGTCTCAAAAACAAAGAGTTGAAGCCTGGGAAAGTTATGAAAATGTGTATCTGGCAAATGCAAAAGACTTTGATCTACTGCCGTTCATGCAGGTCGCTGATATTATGCTTTCTGATGCATCATCCGCCATTTTTGAATTTGCTTCTATCGATCGTCCTATCGTATGGTGCGACTTTTTTCATACACGCTGGAATTATTCAGGTCTCTTCAATTTCAGATTAAAGAAACGACTCGATCCTGATATCGCATTATTTAACGAGATTTCCCATCGAGCTAACAATGCTTTTCAAGCGAATATGTTAATAGAAGAGTGTTTAAAACAACCGATGGAATTAAGCGCAAATCGTAAAAAAATCACGCAAGAAATGGTAGGCATTACTGATGGTCAATGCAGCAACCGCATTGCCGAATATCTTACAACACAATAATCAGGTGGTATTTTGAGACGCGTTATAACCTTCGGAACATTTGATGTACTGCACATAGGTCACATAAGAATACTTAAACGTGCTCGCGCAGAAGGTGATGCTCTCATAGTGGGCCTTTCTTCAGATGAACTCAATTTGAGCAAAAAAGGGCGAAATCCTATTTACCCCTACCACAGCAGAGAGGAATTACTTGCATCCCTGCGCTTTGTCGACAAAATTTTCACAGAAGAATCTCTAGAAAAGAAACGCGACTATATCATTCAACACCAAGCGGACGTGCTGGTCATGGGAGATGACTGGCACGGTAAGTTTGATGAGTTTAAGGATATATGCGATGTGGTTTATCTACCCCGAACTCCCTCTATTTCAACCACTGAAATTATTGAAATAATAAAGGATAGTAACGAGTAAGCACGGAATTGCTGTTATTCCGTGCTTACCAAACCCGCTAGTCGTAAAACGGTGAGCGTACTGCCGTAGAATCGATAAGACGCACGGGACGTCTTAACACCTGGCCACCATCACGAGAGATCGGCACCCATGGGAATGTTCCTCGACCTTTCGAAGGTTGCAGCAAGAATAAGTCTGAAGGAATTGAGATATAGAAACCTTTGGTAAAGCTACCTTCCCCATATTCTTCAGATGAGACATCGGTGAAAGCCGCATAAGCCCCCACAACAATCCCACTATCGAAACGTTTTGCGAAATCGATATTCACGCCTTTGTCTTTTGCTAAAAATTGCCCAGCACTAACGGTTAATTGCGTACCTTTCAGCATTTCAGGTTGCCAATACACGCTGGCATGGCCGGTGATAGCGTCATAATCTAAGGTTGAATATTGGTTGTAGGGGTCCCGCTGCTGCACATAGTTTATGTCAACCCCATATGCCAATCGGCTATCAACAGGACGATATAAAATCTCACCACCGACACCTGCAAACATAGTTTCTAGATAACCCGCGTATACCTGCCCAAATACGTTCTCACTAATATTGTCTTTATAGTGAATGAAGGCGGTATCCATGCCCACTTTATTCTCAGACACATACTCTCGTACCCGCGTTCTTACTCGCGGTAATGCAGTTTCTTCGTTATCAACCAAAAAGTTAAATTTATCAAAGTTATCTAATAAGGTTACCCGCGCACTGCCCATAACAGATAGCTTATTATTAAACGCATATCCTGCATTCAAAATTAGACCTGTTTGATATAAATAGAAGTCTTCAGGATTACCGAATGATTGCGTCCAGAAGAAGTTAGCGTTATAGAACAGCCCATGGGTGTTCGTAGGCTCATAAGCATCCATCATCTCTTTGGAAGGTGTAGTACGTGCGTATGACGTGGTGATGTCCGCATCTATCGACTCATAGCGTGCTGCCGCAATAAACGGTTCAGCATCAATTGTGGTATCAACCATGGGCTGACCACCGCTATTTTCAACAATGTGATATTTCGTCACTGAATCTGGAAGTTCTGAGGCAACAATGCGCCCTATCCGCTCAATCGCTTCATCTTGGTCGCGGTAAGCGAACTGGGTACCATAAAATACAGCTTTATCTTCTTCAATACTGGCATCAGAGAGGGCAAATCCGGCTGAGCGATACAAGGTATTGTACAATCTAGATTTATCAACGTTGTCGATAGTGTCAGGTACTTGCCTAGCCATTAAAGTTTTGGGTGGTTTATCGTACTTAGCTTGGCTTAAGGTGTTCATGTTGAAGCGATACGTTACGCCAAAACCAAACGTGTTTCCGCGCTGATAATTCATACTGAAATCAAATTCTTTCCAGCGATATACCGCGCCCACATTCCAACGAGAATCTTGCTCTAATTCCCCAGCCCTATCCAACGAATAATCGTTACCTTCAAACTCAAGTTTAAGGGTTAATGGCTCCCAAGGTGTTTGATATTCGATACCACCAAAAAAGGCCGTCGTTCCCTTGAAAAATTGGTCGTAATCAACTTTTCCACCGCGCCCAGAAAACCCCGCGGGTCGATCACAGTAACTGTCTCTAAACTCACAAAGCGGGTTAGTAATATCGTCTGCCGTGCCTAAGTAGCCCCAACCTAAGCCTAAGTGAACATCAAAAGGTCCAAATGATTTACTGGCGTTAATATACTCGCTTTCGAAGAAGCCTGTACCACCAAAATCGCGAAAACCAACGGAAATATCTGGCGTATAATAGCCTTCTTTCCACAACCTAAATTTTACATCTAAGCCTTTATCTTTAAGGGTTTGGTCACCACTAAACGACTCAACATCGCTATAAAACTGCGTTCGCACGTCAGTATAGCGAGCCGTAGCTTCCATCCAATCGAATAATTGTAGGTTGACTGACCAAAAGCGATATTCACCATTGTCGGTATAATTTATTGCAAATCCCCCTTCTTCACGCATACGCGCTGTAGGGGTTTGGATAAGCCCGTTCCCACCTTGTACCATTTGCGAAGGGGTAACCCGGAACTCGGTATCAACGGTATCTGTATCAGCCAAGACGGGACAGGCTGATGCACTAATGATGAGTGCTAACGATGTTTTCTTATAAGGAAAAGCGCTCATTGAGGAAGGATCCTATGTACTGCTAAATTTGCGATGCGGGTATTGAGTGCATCCAAGGTTGAACTGAATATCTGTCCCGTGATGGGTACATAAATTTGGCTTCCTGGCATTAATTGTGAGTAATCTATATTCCAGTAAGCAATACCACGTTTCTCTATCTCGCCCATTGGGGTAATCACGAAAACATGGCTTTTATCAGCGTCTGTGGCTTTAGTGACTGACTTTGCAGTAGAAAAAATAGAAAGATCATTACCGTGTCTGTAAGCACCAGGTTTAATAACTAACCCAGAAAAGTGTATAACTGATGGACGAGGACTAATGCGAAGCAAATATCGTCCAGGTTGAAACATAGGATTTTCTTCTGCATTCAAACGTGCACGGTTATAGGATATTGGCGTGATAATACGCGTAGATACTGTCCATGAAGAGACTTGCTGATACAGGTTTTCTAATGCGCGGTATGTATCGCTGTTCGCATTGTAATCTTTCAATACCATACGAATTTCTGATAAAACAGCGTCTTTTTCGCGCTCAGCATAAGCATCATTTAAGTTATATATGCCTGATGTTGGCCAATACCAATCACCAGATTCAGCCACAATTGACAATACACTGTTAAGCCTAATGGGCTGCGCGAACTCGTAAGATTGCTTATTAATTATGATAGTCACTTGGGCAGATACAGACGCGGAAAATAGCAAAAGCCAAAAGCTCATTAGTAAGGTAATAAAAACTCTCATTTTATTTACTGCTCCTTACTTTTCATTAAACGCACTACTCGACTTAAATACACCATGTCGTAGACATCACCTTGTGGGCTTAACTTTTGCGTAGAGGCTAAAAGCTGTTTCGATTTTGCGTCAAGATAGTAAGTATTTTCCCATTCCAAATGGGTGTCGATATAAGGCGTGGTTTCTGGAAAAATAACACTTTCCGTTATTTTAGTGACCGTAAAAATGGTATCTAGATAGGTTTGGCTTTCCTCACCGTGCACTCGCCATGTAGAGCTAACAGGTAACCCGTAACCTACATTTTCTAAGTCGAGTTTTCTTTGCCACGAGTAGGCTAAAACATCGTTGCTGGCCAAGGGGTTATGCTTTAAATTTCCCGTATAGTACAACTCATTATCTAGCCCTTCAGTGCGAACAATCACGCCATGATGCATAGTGAAGATAACCTTATCGCCTGATACCCAACGGTATTTATCACCATCAATATAGGCAAGGGCAAGTGAAGCAGCATCACGCCCACCCGCTTTTATCTGTAATAAGTCTGCTTTGCTTGCCGCTATTTCATCTACTGTGTAGGAAACGGTGCGATCCTCAAGGGCAAGACTAACAGTTTTAATATAGGCATTAATGGTGGAGGAACACCCAGAGACAAAAAGAGATAATAGGCTGATAGATATCAGTAATAGGGATGTTTTCATTGAAAATTTCGACAACTGTTATTTAGTAATAAGAACACTTTCTTGGTATAAATAAAAAAGCCGCTAATGAAAGCGGCTTTTTCGAAACTATTTATTATTACTGTACGGTCGGTGCGTAAGTAAATGTCACTGGAACCGTGATAGTAGAGGTTGCAGTTGCAGTACCTGTAACTGTAACTGTGTTAGTAGTACCAACACAAACGCCATCTACTAATGGATCATCGCCTTCACAAGTAGCTGTACCTTCATCATCAACAGCTGTTGATGAATTGTTAGAAACCACACCAGCAACAACGCCAGCAACAACAGCAGCAGTCGCTACAACTGGAGCAGTTACAGCGCCAAGTCCTGTAGTTCCAGCTCCGCCTTCGGCATCTTGAGCGCTAACACCAGCAGACATAGCAGCTGCTGCGAACAATGCAATAATTGACTTTTTCATATTAGTCCTTTCAGAAAATTTACCCATTAGATTGATATGCTAAATCATTTTCAACGATTTGACTAGATTATATTCGATGAATGACTAACAAAATCTATATTAACAGGCCTCGCTGGGCAAATGAAACCGTTTCCGTGTCTCCGACCACAAAATGATCTAAAACAGAAACATCGATCATTCCCATCGCATTTTGGATCTCCCCGGTCAGCCTAATATCTGCCTGACTCGGTTCAGCAACGCCTGAGGGGTGATTGTGAACTAAGATCACGGCCGCTGCATTATCTTTGATCACTTGCTTTAAAAGTTCTCGAGGATACACCGCCGCACTATTAATTGTTCCGGTAAACATGGTTCTACAAGCAATAAGTTGGTGCTGACTGTCTAACATTAACAGCAGGAATTTTTCTTGCTGACAGTCTCGTAGTTTTGCTTGCAAGTAACGCTTCGTATCATCCACATTATTAAATACGTCTTGTCGAGCAAGTGGAATTTCTAAGTTTCGTCTAAATATCTCAAAGGCAGCTTGAAATTGTGCAAATTTACAAGCGCCGAGGCCATTTACATCGGTAAATTCGGCTTCGTTTGCCACGACTAAACCTCGTAGCGATCCCACTTTTTCTAACAGATCTCTGGCCAAACCTACTGCGGTTTTCCCTGCCACACCTGCACCTAGCATAACGGCAATCAACTCAGCGTCACTTAAGTATTCTGCGCCATAATAAAGTAGTTTTTCCCTTGGCCGTTCTTTAATAGGCCACACTTTTATCGACATTATCAATTTCTCACACACCAAATGAATATAGGGTTTATAGCGCAGTAGTCTATTTACAATCGACTGATCATTGGGCGAGTTCTTGTTGAAATGACATACTATTTTGTTGTTCGAGTCGGTGAATGTACTTTTGTTCAGCTACCGCAAAAATCGCCATCATGATAGTCTTGGGTTACGTAAAAAATGATGTTTCAAATATGTCTTTAGCCAATAAAAATGTTCTGCTTGGTGTTAGTGGTGGGATTGCCGCCTATAAAACCCCTGATTTAGTGCGTAAGCTTACCGCGCTAGGCGCGAATGTACGCGTGGTATTAACGGGGTCAGCGGCTGAATTTGTAAGCCCGCTTTCGTTACAGGCGGTATCTGGTAACCCGGTACACCAACATTTGCTAGACCCAGCTGCAGAAGCGGCAATGGGTCACATTGAGTTGGCTAAATGGGCTGATGCGTTACTTATCGCCCCCGCTACAGCCAATATTATGGCTAAGCTGGCTCATGGATTGGCTGACGATTTGCTCACCACTTTATATTTAGCCACAGAAGCGAAAACTTTTATTGCCCCTGCAATGAATCAGCAAATGTGGAAGGCCACGGCAACGCAAGTGAACTTAGGCATCTTAACGCAGCATGGTGCGTTATTTATAGGTCCAGCTGATGGAGAGCAAGCTTGTGGTGATGTAGGCTCTGGCCGCATGGTGGAGCCAGTAGAAATAGCTTCTACCATCAACCGAAACCTAAGCGCACCAAACGATAAGATCTTGTCAGGTAAGCACGTCCTAATTACAGCAGGCCCAACCCGAGAACCCCTGGATCCGGTCCGCTACATCTCCAATCATAGTTCGGGAAAAATGGGTTTTGCTATTGCTGACATGGCCATTAAAGCAGGCGCCGACGTCACCCTTATCGCAGGGCCAGTAAACTTGCCTACCCCTGATGGATGTAAGCGTATTGATGTCACTACCGCTGATGAAATGTTAGTGGCATGTGAGCAAGCGGTTTCTCATTCCGATATTTTTATAGCTACGGCTGCGGTAGCTGATTATAGAGCAGTGCAGGTTGCCGAAAATAAAATTAAGAAAATCGGTGATGAGTTAACACTTACTTTTGTTAAAAACCCTGATATTCTAGCAACGATTGCAACGCGAACTGATAAGCCTTTTTGTGTTGGATTTGCTGCAGAAAGCCAAGATGTGGAGTTGTACGCCCGTGGAAAGCTGAAAAACAAAAAGCTTGATATGATTGCGGCAAACGACATAACTGCCGACGGACTTGGCTTCAATAGCGATAATAATGCGTTACATGTAATTTGGGACGATGGCGATAAACACCTACCTGCCACCACAAAACCTAAGTTAGCTGAAGCATTGTTACTACTTATTGCGAATCGATTTAACAGTAAGAATATTGTTCAATAGCCAAGCTTAGAACATCATTTAAAAATAAAAAATAACGATATACGCTAATACAAGTATTCAGCGTGTCGATAATAACAAGAACTCATCATAACGATTTGGCCTGAGCCAACTTAACATGGAACGGACTTCTTAAGTCCGGTTGCGGAGGAATTACTCTCATCATGCCTGCTGTCAAAAAAACAAATCGCAGAGCCCAAATTCTGCAAGCCCTAGCGGGAATGTTGGAAACAAACCCTGGTCAACGTATCACTACAGCAAAATTAGCTGAAAAAGTGGGCGTTTCAGAAGCGGCGCTATATCGCCACTTTCCAAGTAAAGCCAGAATGTTCGAAGGACTCATTGAGTTCATCGAAGAAACCTTGTTTACCCGCATTAATAAAATAGTTAACGAAGAGAAAGACTCGCTGACTCGTTGTCAGCTAATTCTTCACCTCATTTTAGGCTTTGCCGAAAAGAACCCCGGCATTACCCGTATATTAAACGGTGATGCATTAATGGGAGAGCAAGACCGACTTCGCGCTCGTATCGCAAAACTCTTTGAACGTCTTGAAACCCAGCTTAAACAAGTACTCCGTGAACGAAAGTTGCGTGAAGGGAAAACCCTATCAGCCGATGAAGCGATAATTGCTAACATGCTTATTTGTTACACCGACGGCCGCATTAACTTGTTTATTCGAAGTGGTTTCACCCGTAAACCAACTGAACAGTTCAATGAGCAATGGGCAGCTTTTAAGCAGATGTTTGTATAAGGCAGATCTCAGATTAGAAAAAGGCGCTTTAATACAGCGCCTTTTTGATTTGTGTGGGGTTAAATAATTTCAGCAAATTAGATTTTATTTATTTTCGTCTTTAATAGTTAATTAAGAAAATAACCTTCTCTCTAATAGCTTGAAGTTAACTTTCCAATTTGTTCTTAGCTTATGCTTAAAAGCGCCAGCGCTGTTTAACTGAAGATCTTCAGCATTAGATTTGAAATTTTCTAATGCTTGCGGGTGCAAATTAAATGAATCAATAGCACTCTTTGCTACGTTACCGTAACCTTTATATTCATTTGCTTTGTTTTCAATGTGAATAACTGACATCCACAACCTTTTACCACGTAAAGGAGTAACTTCTTTTACACTGCGCCAATAGCCATGCCTTTCCTGAGTCCATATTGTTTTAAAGTTTTCACTCTTTTCAATCAAACTCATAAATGGGTTGTGAACATGTGAATGCAGACCAAATCTTACCCGTGGCGAAACCTGTAGCGTATATCCGTCAACGAAATCGATAACTCTAAACTCTTGCTTAGAGAATTGATTGTGTACTTCTTTTACAAAATCTTGATGAAGACTGTCGTCGTTATCTAGCCTCGTTGTAATTAAATAAGGCGTTGTGAGACGATTTTTTATTTCTCTGGTAATAGACGGTAAAAAATCGTCCATTCCATCTGCATAAATAGGTATGAATTTGGAAAAATTTGAAGAGAGCTCACTAATTTTTTCACGAAAGAGTTGTGGTGTCGTTTTATCGAAAAACACTAACCATTCAAAATCCTTTTTAGTTTGCGCTTTTATCGAAGAATAGCAATACTGTTCAAACAGCTCTAATCTATTCTCCATCCACTTATCGGTTAAAACTTTAGATTGAGATTTTGTCTCATCCCAACCTTTTTTCCTAAGATTAAAGCGCGTCAATATAAAGTGCTGAAACATAATGATACCATTAAATATTTAGAAGATACTTTTTTACTAATTGATAACTCAAACGTAAAAATTCCATGTAATCCCTGATTTAGAGTAAAAAAAAGCTTACTAGTTCTGTATTAGTAAAAAATAAGTTTAAATATTCTCTAATATCATCTTCCAAGTGCAACATCGCTCATTTGCGTACAATCATCATGGTGGTATAAGGCTAGAATGTTTTCTCTAGCGAATATCAACAACGACTCTATCTCGTTACATCGATACAGGTTATGTTTAACCTCAATGGGCTTTCAAATCGCATAACGTAGTTCGCTACGTTACCTACAAAAAAGCAGCATAGATATGCTGCTTTTTTATTTAAGATAAAGCTACGTTATTTACTAAACGTATTCCCGAAGAAATCACCCTCATTCCATTTCGGTTTCTCTTCTTGATTAGCTAGGGTCCAACCAATTTGCGCATTTACTTTGGTAAAGGCTTCAGCAGCATTCCAATTAAATGGCTGGTTAATATCGTCGCTAGGTTTGTGATAATTCGTTGATAAGAAGTGACCAAACACTTTACTACCATCTACCTCTGGATCTTTTGATGTTAAACCAGGAACTAAAAATACGGCTGGTACGCCTTGTTTCACAAATGCGTAGTGATCTGAGCGAGTAAATAACGCTTGGTCTGGCCAAGGATCTGGGCTTAATGAAATATCGGCGTTACTTGCAGCGGTTTCAACTGAGGCCTTCAAATCACTATGGTTAGCACCAAACGCAATTACGTCGGCAAACTCATACGTTAAAATAGGCATATCAAGATTGACGTTTGCCACCATTGACGTCACCGGCACGGTAGGATTGCGAGCAAAATAATCTGCCCCTAATAATCCTTTTTCCTCACCCGTTACCGACACAAACAATATCGAACGTTTAGGTTTTACGTCCATTTCACTGAATAAGCGTGCAGTTTCTAGCATTACCGACGTGCCAGATGCGTTATCCATAGCGCCGTTGTTGATATTGTCTTTTTTAACTGTTTTCGCGAAGCCGATGTGATCTGAGTGCGCCGAAAAAACAACGTATTCGTCTTTAAGCGCAGGATCTGAACCTTCAAGCACGCCAACAACATTCGGGCTGGTTACTACTTCGTGAGTGCTTTTTTTACTTAAGTTAACTGTGCCTGGTAACGCAAAGCCGGTGGGGACTTTATCGGCTTCAAGATCGGCATAAATATCATCAAGTTCTCGTTCTGCACCTTCAAACAAGGTTTTTGCCGCAGCTTCACTTAAATAAGCACCGCCTTTAATTTGTGGGAAGGTATTGGCAGGCTGACCTTCGTCGTTTAGCCATGCCATGCGCGGTGTATGAATATAGCTTAAGCGACTTTGATAAGGCCGAACTTTTTCGTTTTTAGGCGTGGTGATGGTGATCATACCAATTGCACCATGCTCAGCGGCGTATTTTTGCTTTTGATACCCTGAAGCAAAATGCGCACCTTCTTCCGAAGGAAAATCACTTGGTTTACCGGCTAGGGAAACCACAATTTTGCCTTCCACATCGATATTTTCATAATCGTTGTGAGACAATTCGTCAGCCACTATGCCATAGCCAACAAACACAAGTTCGCCAGAAACATTAGCATCTACACTAAGTAAACTAGGACCCGCTAAATATTCTTTGGGATAAGCAAAATCAATTTTTTCGCCATTACGGTTAAGCGTAAATTCTGGCGATTCTTGCAATAGGTTTGCTTTACGGAAGCTTACCTGTTGCATGTAACCGTCGGTACCCGCTGGCTTCAAACCGTATTTTGCGAATTCTGTCGCAATATATAACGCGGCAATTTCATGCCCTCGAGAACCCGTATCGCGACCTTCAAGTAAGTCATCGGCTAAGAAAAATAAGTGTGACTTTATACGCTGAGTATCAGGGTTAAAGCTATTTTCTGTCGTTTCATGGTTGTGCGCAGTGGCCGCCAATGCCATCGCCGTCATCGCACTTCCAAGTAATAGTTTTTTTATCATTGTATTTCCACTATTTTTAAGGTCTTTACATAATACCTTACCCAAGCGATTCCGTAACGTTTAAGCCAAGGGATTTTCGACCATTGCCCGTATTCATAGACCATTGTAATATTCACGCTCTTCAAACCATCATGAAATTAACGACCCCTTTATGACAAAAGCTGACCCTTTATATCGCGTGCAGTTCATCAGTAATGGCGAGCGCTACGATGTGTACGTCAAATCACTTTCTCAAAGTGGCTTATTTGGATTTGTAGAAATAGGTGAATTTGTGTGGGATACCCATACCGGCATAGTGGTAGATCCCAGCCATGAAAAGCTCAAATCAGAGTTCTCAGACGTTACCAGTACTTACATTCCTATGCATAACATCCTTAGAATTGATGCGGTCAGTAAAAAAGGTACGGCCAAAATTACTAAATTAGATAATAAGTCTGATAAAGTGATGCCTTTCCCTAGCCCAATTTATACACCTAACAAAGAGTAACCCGCCGAGATAATCCGGCTTAAGGTTACCGGAGGCTCTAATGTATCGTTATTTGTTACTTTTTACGCTGGCTATGAATAGCTTTTCTTCTATGGCGAATGCCAATGAGGATAAACCTTTTTATGCTCTGTTAGACGAAATTTGGCAGTATGAGCTAAGTGTTTCTCCGCTTCTCGCGTCGAGACAAGGTAATAGTTCGCAAAATAACAAGCTACCCGATATTTCACCAGAAGGGTTGGCAACGCAAGATCAACAATGGCAAGCGTATCGTAAAGCGTTAAAGGCGTATTCTAAGGAAAACCTATCTGATGAAGCGTTTATTTCCCTACTTATGCAGCAATATCGGCTAGAGAACTATATTAGCCAATATCACTTCCGCGCTTATCTTATCCCCATAAACTCCGAATACGGTTTTCATGGTGCCATGGCATCATTGCCAAATTTATCCACGTTTAAAACTGTGGAGGATTACCAAGCATATATATCTCGTTTGCATGCACTTAAACCCTACTTTGAACAGCAAATTGTCTATATGCGTCAAGGCCTAGAAGAAGGTTATACTCAACCTAAGGTTGTTTTAGAAGGCTTTGAAAACGCTGTAGCCGCCTATATTGTGGATGATGCAACTAAGAGCGGCTTCTACAAGCCATTTCTCCAGTTTTCCAAACACATTGATACTTCACAACAAGCAGCGTTGAAGCAACAAGGCCAAAAAGCTATCGCCACCAGCGTAATGCCAGCTTACCAAGCATTTTATGACTTTATGGTTGATGAGTATATTCCTGGCGCCCGAGCCGCCATTGCTGCTAACGAGTGGCCTGATGGCAAAGCTTATTACGCTAATCGCGCTAAGCATTACACTACAACAGATATAAGCCCCGAAGACATTCACACCCTTGGCTTAAAAGAAGTGAAGCGCATTCGCGCTGAAATGCAAAGCGTAGTAGATAGCCTTAATTTCGATGGCAGTATTGATGAATTCATTACCTTTTTGCGTGAAGACCCACAATTTTATGCCACCAGCGCAGAAGAGCTGCTTAAAGAAGCCTCTTTTATTGCAAAAAAAATGGATGCAAAATTACCTTCGCTATTTGAATACTTGCCTCGCACACCTTATGGTGTAGCGTCGGTTCCCGATAGTATCGCCCCTAAGTACACCACGGGTCGTTATATTCATCCAAGTCGTGACGATCAGCCTGGTTACTATTGGGTAAATACTTATGCACTAGATAAGCGCCCGCTTTATGCCCTTCCAGCACTTACATTGCACGAAGCAGTACCTGGGCATCATTTACAAATATCTTTAGCGGCGGAATTAGAAAACTTACCCATGGTTCGTCGTAACACTTATATTTCGGCCTTTGGTGAAGGTTGGGGTTTGTATTCTGAATTCTTAGGAATTGAAGCGGGAATCTATGAAGACCCCTATGATAATTTCGGCCGCTTAAGCTATGAAATGTGGCGCGCGTGTCGTCTTGTAGTAGATACCGGCATGCACACCATGGGATGGAGCCGAGATAGAGCCATTGATTTTATGATGTCCAATACGGCTTTGTCAGAGCACAATGTGAATACTGAGATTGACCGATATATATCATGGCCTGCTCAAGCCCTATCCTATAAAATTGGTGAAATTAAGATAAAGGCGCTGCGTGAAAGAGCTGAGGTTGCACTAGGCCAGCATTTCAACGTACGTAAATTTCACCGAGCAGTATTGGAAAATGGCTCTGTACCTTTATTCATATTAGAGCAAAAAATTAATCAATTCATAGAAGAACAAAAGGCGGCAATGTAATGATATTTGCATTTGGGATCATAGGGCTGCTTGTCCTGTTTTTGATTTATCTAGCGCTTCGTGTGCAAACACTACAACGAGAACTTACGCTTACACGCTCATCAGCAAAACAAAATGGCAATAAAGTTAATCATGCCTATAGAAACTTAGTGCTAGTGACAGATGCGTTAGAAAAAGCGTATGCAGCTCGCATTGAAAGTGCTTACAAAAGTCGCTTGATAAGTCAGCAACAACATACTGCTCTTATGCCGCTTATGCATAACTTCTCAAGTATCGTAATGGCTTGCTGTGAAAAAGGCGCTACGCTAGAAGAAGCATTAGACTCTGCATTAAGCAGCACCGATGTATCGCAAAGCGATGTACGAGACGTGATTAAAGAAATGCCTGGCCCCATTCGTATGGCATGGTCTAAAAATAGCGCTGATGGCTTTATCGCGGCCTGCCAATTAATTACTAGTTCGGTTGGCGGTAACACTAAAAAAAGCCCTGCCAGTAGCGATTCCAGCACAGCATAAAAATTTGAGTAACTTTTTCAGATAGTTAGATGTCTTCTCAGATTTAACTATTCGCCTCATCTTGAAAAGACAAGCCTCTACACTATAATACTGTACACATATACAGTATTATAGTGTTATGAATATTCCTACATCACCCATTAATGAAACTCGTTCTAAAGCGGCGCTTTTTGATAAGCACCCTCATATATGGCGAGCCCGAGAGAAGCCTGTAAGCGAAAACAAATTTTTGCTGGGTGCTCGTGTTTTAGATGAAGCCCTGCACGGTGGTATCGCTACTTCCGGAGTAGTAAGAATTGCGTCATTAACCGGTATTGGGGAAATCACACTTTTTAAACAGGTTTTGACTACGCATCGGGCGCACAAACTGCGTGTATTTATAAAACCTCCAGCTCAGCTCCAAGCGCCTTGGTTAAGCAACTTAGGCGTAGACCTAGAACAAGTCATCGTTGTGCTTCCAAAAACAGACCAAGAAGCCTTGTGGGCAGCAGAGCAATGCTTAAAAAGTGCTGCTTGTCACTGTGTATTGCTTTGGAATAATACCATGGAAGCAAAAGCAGCTCGGCGTTTGCAAGTGGCTGCATCGCATAACGATACACTTTGCTTACTGTTTACCTCCCCTCATCACCAAGGGGCTTCTTTTCCTATTACTCTCGACTTAACTCTGCATATTCGTGATGCGAAATTGGTTGTTAACATCATTAAACAACGTCATGGATGGCCCGTTTCCGATATAGTCATCCCTCATTCATGGACCCCTAACAACCACGCTATTCAAGCAGCCATGCAAAATAATAAGAAAACCGAGCCAGCATTACACTCGGTGATTTAATCATGCTATGGGCTTATTTTTACTGTTATCAGTTAACCCTTGATGCCTATAAAAAAGATGGTGGCTTTACCGACTGTGAAACTCCCGCTGTGGTTTATCACGAACAAGGCAATCAAGTAGTACAAGCTAATTCGCAGGCTATTAAAGAAGGTGTTGAATGCGGCCAAGGGCTTGCACAAGCCGCTGCGCTCTGCCCTCACGTACACATTCTAGCGTTTAATCGTGAAGCCGAGAAAGAGACGCTTCTATTTCTTGCACATCGGATATACCCACTCGCATCAGATATTGTAATTGACTCTCACAACGCCATTGCTATTCGATTAGACAATTTACTGCAGTATTACGGTGGCCTTGACGCTTTATGGCATGTACTTATAAACGAACTACATTCTGCGGGTATTCATTTTTACTTCTCGACAGCATGGGGGGTGGAGGCAGCTCGTCTTCTCGCTCACAATAAAACAAACAGTTATACCGATAATAAAGAAAGCATAACATTGCTATTGTCACGGTGTAAGCTAGAGCAAACCTCGCTTGATTCAAAAACCATTGCCACACTTGCCAAGGTAGGAGTTAGGCAGGTAGGTCAACTACTTAAGCTTCCTATTCATGAACTTGGACAGCGCTTCTCAAACGATACGATTCGCTATTTAACCGCCCTGCGGGGGGAAACCTTTCCCAAATACGTTTTATTCAGGCCTTCGATAAGTTTTCAGCAAACGAAAACGCTATCGTTTGAAGTGGAAAACACTCAACACTTATTGCCGAGTATTAAAACCCTGCTAGTTACGTTAGAGCACTACTTACGCGCACGAAATTTACTCACCTCATCTATTCTTTTTCAGGTGCACTTTAGAGAAGAAGAGCCCTTATCAATAGAGGTTAATGGGGCTATGCCTTTTGCAACACAAAAGGACTGGTTGGCGCTGGTTGAACTTAAAGTTGAGACTCTTCTGCTGCCAGAACCCGCCGTTGCTATATCCCTAACCTGCCAGCAATTCGAGCCCATTGAAAATGATGGAAACGATTTATTTTCCCATCGATTTACCACCGTGGCACAAAAGCAACTTATTGGAAAATTAAAAGCCAAATTAGGCGATGACAGTACGCTTCATCCTAAGGCGGGAAACAGCCATGCGTTTGAAGGCATGACAGTAAATCAAGTAGAGGAAACTACACCTGCTTATACCGCTGATATGGCTCCTGCGTTCTTGTTTCTACAGCCTATGCCCTTAAACCTAGCGACACGTATTTGCTTTGGCCCTATACGACTTCAGACACAGTGGTGGAGTGGTACTGCCAGCAAAAAAGATTATTTTATAGCCGAAACTAGTCACGGTGTGCGCTTGTTAGTCTTTAAAGATGCTAAAGCCTGTTGGTGGACACAAGGCGTATACAGCTAATGTATAGCGAGCTTTTTTGTCAAAGCCACTACAGCTTTTTAACAGGAGCATCTTCTCCTGCACAGTTAGTGACTACCGCCTCTTTTCTTGGATACGAAGCGTTAGCGATTACCGATGAATGTTCTGTAGCGGGCGTGGTGCGAGCTTATGCTGAAATAAAACAGCAAAAACTCCCTATTAAGCTCATTATCGGCAGCTATTTTCGCTTCGATGATGCATTGTCTTTTGTATTACTCTGCCCCAATAAAGCGGCATATACCGAACTTTGCCGCATAGTTACTAATGCCAGAAGGCGCAGCCAAAAAGGTGAGTATCAACTTGCAGAATGGGATTTGCGGACGATACGTCACTGCACGCTTATTTGGATACCCAGTACGCAGGAAGAAAAAGATAATTACTGGGCGACTTGGCTAACCAGCCTACCCAATATCAAAACATACATAGGTGCTCAACGTTTACTTGATGGTTATGACCATCGCCGATTTGCGACTTACACACAACTACAGGAAAAATTTGAGTTTCCTATTCTTGCTTGTACTGGCGTGCTTATGCACCATACGGATAACCTTCCACTTCAACATGTTCTTCATGCCACCCAAGCGCATACGCAAGTAAGTAAATTGGGGCGAGCAGCACTAAGCAATGCTGAGCGTAGCTTGCGTACCGTTTCAAAATTAAAAAAGCTTTTCCCTGAAAAGTGGATTTTCAATGCTATTGATGTCGCGAGAGACTGCCTTTTTTCGTTAGCAGAACTACGCTATCAATATCCTTCTGAACTTATACCCAAAGGTGCATCGCCCACTTCATATTTAAGAGAGCGCGTAGAAGCAGGGATAAAGGTGCGTTTCCCAGATGGCCTGACCGATGCGCTTAGGGCGCTTATTGAAAAAGAGCTCTCACTTATTCGTGAACAAGAGTACGAGTACTTTTTTCTTACCATTTACGATATTGTTCAATTCGCCAAAGCGCGCAAAATCCTCTATCAAGGTAGAGGGTCGGCAGCTAACTCTATTGTGTGTTATTGCTTAGAAATTACCGCCGTTGATCCACGCCAAATCAATGTGCTTTTTGAACGCTTTATCTCTAAAGAACGAAACGAACCACCTGACATCGACGTAGATTTCGAGCACCAACGTCGTGAAGAAGTTATCCAATATATCTATGAAAAATATGGCAGGGAAAGAACCGCCATTGCTTCTACAGTTATCAGTTATCGCTTCAAATCAGCGTTTAAAGATGCAGGTAAAGCCTTGGGCTTCAGTGAGTCGCAATTAAGCTTTGTGATGAAGCAAATTAATCGCCGAGACAGTGTCATTCCTTGGCAGTCTCAGCTTGCGAATTTAGGCCTCGACCCGGCAAATGAAAGGGTAAAACATTTAATTAGTATCACCGAGCAACTTCTCGGTACTCCTCGACATCTTTCTCAGCACGTTGGTGGTTTCGTTATTAGTTCAGGACCACTGTATGAGTTGGTACCTGTTGAGAACGCAGCGATGCCAGAGCGTACAATTATCCAATGGGACAAAGATGATATTGAGACCCTAGGGCTACTTAAAGTTGATGTATTGGCTTTAGGTATGCTCAGCGCCATTCGCCGTACCTTTGACTTACTTAATATGCAATTTCCTATCGGTGTAGATATTCCTTTCATTACCAAATTAGGCGATGACAAGCAGGTTTACGATATGATTTGCCAAGCAGATACCGTCGGCGTTTTTCAAATTGAATCCCGTGCACAGATGTCGATGCTTCCTCGTTTAAAGCCTCGCCGTTATTACGACTTGGTGGTGCAAATAGCTATTGTTAGGCCAGGGCCTATACAGGGGGATATGGTTCACCCTTATCTTCTAAGACGGCATGGGAAAGAAGCCATAACCTACCCTTCAGAAGAAGTAAAAGAAGTGCTATCGCGCACCATGGGCGTTCCAATTTTTCAGGAACAAGTGATAAAACTCGCCATGGTAGCGGCTGGTTTTAGTGGCGGTGAAGCAGATCAATTACGTCGTGCAATGGCTAGCTGGAAAAAAGACGGTCGAATTTTTGAGTTTAAAGAAAAGCTAATAAAAGGCATGGTATCGAGAGGCTACGAAGCCTCTTTTTCAAATAATCTATTCGAACAAATTAAAGGCTTTGCTGGCTATGGTTTTCCAGAGTCCCACTCAGCATCGTTCGCCGTGTTAGCTTACGTATCATGCTGGTTAAAATATTATTTCCCTGTTGAGTTTTATGTCGCCTTATTAAACAGCTGGCCAATGGGTTTCTATACGCCATCTCAGCTGGTACTAGATGCAAAGCGCCATCATGTTGCGGTTCATGCGCCTTGTGTGAATGCATCAAACTACGAACACTTAATTGTTGAATACAAAGGCGAGAAACAGATACAACTTGGGCTAACGCTTGTAAAAGGCTTAAGTGAAAAGAGTGCTAACCTCATTGTGAGCCACAAGCCGGCTACAGGTTATAAAAATATAGAGGCCGTGCGAACGCTCGCAATACGTTCTGATGAATTAGAGGCTCTTGCTAGTGCTGATGCATTTAGAGCTATTGCAGGTAATCGCTATCAAACTCGCTGGCGGTTAATGGATAAACAAGCCGATTTACCGCTTTTTGAAAATACTAATAACGCGGACACTTTTAAAACTGCTCCAAGCGTAGCTGAAACCTTAATTGAAGATTATGCTTCTATTGGACTTTCGGTTAACGACCACCCTGTGGCACTTTTACATAGAGAACGAAAGTTAAGTTTTATTACCCCAGCTAAATCTTTGCTGCAAAAAAACCATAAATCAATTGTAAAAGTACTCGGATGCGTAACTGGTCGACAAGCGCCAAGCAGTGCCGCTGGGGTTACATTTCTAACGTTAGAAGACCATACCGGAAATATTAACGTCATAGTATGGCAGGCCACCTCTCGCGCCCAGCATAAGACCTTTTTAAAGGCTAAACTTATGCAAGTTGATGGTATTATTGAACGCTCTAAAGAAGGAGTTATTCATATTATTGCGGGAAAGTTAATAGACCGAACACCATGGCTTGAGGATATCAGTATGCCATCCAGAGACTTTCATTAAGTCCAATTGCGTACATACGCGTTTTGCAGTCTTAGGTATTTTAGTATCAAAATTAGTAGGAGTATGGCATGAAACACGGGGTGTTTTGCCTTTTACTGATATGGATTAGTACAGCGGTAACTGCTGAAAAATTTATTGTAGGCTCACAAAACATTGAGTATTACCCACATTACGATTTTGCTTCACCTATTGATAAGGGAGTAGGCTGGGCAATACTCGAAGCCTTTTCAGAAGCATCTGGTCACGAATTTTCGTACCTAACAATGCCTATTCGTCGTCTTCAAATGGAAATGCTTAAAGGTCATGTGGATTTTGTATATCCCGATAACCCTGGCTGGTATAACGAGGTCACTAAAACCAAAGAAAAATATTTCTCGGTTGCACTTACCCGTGCCGTTACCGGTACTTTTGTAAAACCGAAAAATGTAAATAAAGGTATCAATTCCATTAAGAGAATTGCTATGCCTCTTGGCTTTACACCAGTGAATTGGCAAACGAGGTTAGATCAAAACCTCATTAGGATAGTTTCCATATCTGATACTTTTGCAGGCTTGTCGTTACTACAGCTAGAGCGTGTAGACGCCATAGACTTCGAATACCACGTGGGTAATTACTATTCTAGTCAATCGCCGCAAATCGGCCCTTTCGTATTAGATATTACTCTACCCCATAACGAGATCCCTTTTATGCTTTCTGCTTTAAGACACCAGGACGTCATTGAGGAGCTAAACAGTTTTATAAATAATAACCCAACGCTTATTGATTCGATTAGGGCACGCTATGGCATGACTTCATTAGAAGCACTGACACAACAAATACAAACTGAATTTAGTATAGAAGATAAAGACATTTGGCAGCCTCAATAGCCTTTTATACGCTACTATTAACTTTTGTGTTTAGTAATAGTATTCATTCAAAAAGGTAATATCAGTGGGCTACATAAAACGGACTTTCTACTGCCTTCTCTTTTTTTTCGGCGGTAACTTAGCGCAAGCAGAACAGTATATTATTGGGGCTCAAAATATTGAGTACTTTCCTCACTATGATTTCACATCTAAAGTTGATAAAGGTGTGGGATGGGCAATCTTACAAGCATTTTCCGATGCGTCAGGACATGAGTTCGTATATTTAGACATGCCGGTTCGAAGGTTACAAATTGAATTAAATAAAGGGAATGTAGATTTCATTTACCCTGATAACCCACGCTGGAATAGCGGAGATACTACCGCTGCCGAAAAAACCTTTTCGAAACCTATTGCTCATACATTATCTGGAACACTTGTTAGATCAGCAGATCTTGGAAAGGGGATAAATTTTGTTAAGAAATTAGGGATTCCGCAAGGGTTTACGCCAGTTAAATGGCAAAGCAGAATAGATGACAAACTTGTATCTTTAGTTCCCATTGAAGAAACTTATAACGCACTTTCACTACTTCAACATGAAGAAGTGGATGCTGTAGATCTTGAATATCACGTTGGAAAGTATTTTACGCAAAGTTACCCCCAACTAGGCCCGTTCTCCATTGATGTTACCCTTCCCTTTATTGATGTCCCTTTTCTACTATCTACTTTACGTCACCCCGAAATTATAAAAGAGCTAAACCTATTCTTAGTGAATAACCCTAACTTAGTATCTGACATTTATGAAAAGTACGATATTAGTTTACCTAAAGCGCTTATAGAGAGGTTTCGAATAGAGCAAGGCATTGGAAAAGACGATTTATGGAAGCCTCTGTAATAATTACTTATTCCAAGGATAATAGAAAAATAGCTAAAAAGGTATAATCACTCTAAATTACCTCAAAGCCATGAAAGTTATCACTTTTTATTTCTGGTAATGATTTTGCTTTTCTCCTTATATATTAAAGGAGAAAACATGCTTAAAAACATTTTCAAAGTAACTACTTTTGCATTTTTATTACTACCCTGCATGCTTCAGGCTAAACAAACAGTCAGTGTCGACTTAATGAAAGGTTTTGACGACATAGACGGTATTCGGTTGGCTTATAGACCACTAGAACATAATTTCAGTTCTCAATGGTTCGGAGATATCAAATTATATTGGGAACTAAGCGCCTACCATTGGGAGTATGGCGAAGATAATAACCACAGTACTAGTTACGCACTATCAATCACGCCAATTTTTATGAAACAAATCAGTACGGTATATAATTACCCGTTATATGTCGAAGCAGGCATAGGCGCTAGTTTCATAAATGATGAGAAAGTAGCCGGTAAGGACATTGGTTCAAATTATCAATTTGAAGATAGAGTAGGTTTATTGCTCGAACTCGATAATAGCCAGCAAGTAGCACTTCGCTATATGCATTTTTCAAACGGCGGGTTTAACAGTGACAACCCTGGTTTGGACTTCATCAACCTTTCATACGCTTACCGCTTTTAATTACACGCTCTTATAATTCTTTGTGCACTGACATAGCACTCAAATTAACTCGGTAGTGATCTGTAGGCGTATTTAAATCGAGCTTAGATATCATGGGAAGCAATTGAAAGATAACCTGCATCTGTAGCTATCTACCGTCTATTATATAATTCTTCAGATATCGATTCACAGTTCTTGCCGCTAATACGTTTCACTTCTGAGTTCGGTTACTTATACAGTATCGGGGTGCAGAATCATGATTCTTTTTTGGAATGAGCACGCGAGGAGGCTCTTCAGTACGCTCAGTTTTTTCTACGGCGTACCTGCTAATTTCACTTTCAATAAGGCATAAAAAAGGGCTATCCGTTAGGATAGCCCTTTCTTCGAATGGGAGCTTGGCAGTGTGCTACTCTCACATGGGGAAACCCCACACTACCATCGCCGCTAATACGTTTCACTTCTGAGTTCGGAAT
>NZ_JAESDJ010000022.1:0-51425 GCF_019249255.1 Alteromonas lipotrueae
CGACCAATAGGGGGATATTTTAAACCTTTAAAGTATATGGCAGCGGATGTACATACATCCGCTGCCATATATATACCTTGATATTACAAGCAATTAAGCCTGTTAAGTCGTCTACGATGTTGGCATAACGTACACTTCTCGTACGCAGGCCGAATCGCTAGCTGAAAGGGCAAACGCAATCGACTTTGCAATATCTTCGGGCTGAAGTTTATCTTCCTTGGGCTCATCAAAGAAAGGGGTGTTAACCATTCCAGGGCAAATTGTGGTACACCTACCGCCCCACTCCCTCATTTCTTCCGCTAAATTTTGGCCAAAACCGTAAGCAAACCATTTACTAGCCCCGTAAGCCGAGCCTTTTAATGCAATACGCCCTGCCACCGAGCTTGTTAGAATAAAGTGGCCTTTAGTCTTTTTCAGCAAAGGTAGCCCAAGCTTTGCGGTATACAGCAAGCCGTTCACGTTTGCGCCTAACATACTTTGCCACTCTGCAACGTCGCCGTTCTCAATACCGGCACTCTTTGCACCCGTACCCGCATTCGCAAATACGCCGTCTACGTGGCCATAGTGCTGAGTTACTTTGCTAAACGCGTTCTCTAAATCGTTGAAATCGCTCACATCGGCAGTAACCGCAAAGGCATTGGCCTCGCCAAGCTCTGCCACCAAATCGTTGAGCTTGTCTGCACTTCTGGCAATTAAGGCAACTTTATTACCTTCATCTACTAGCGCTTGCGCTGTTGCCTTGCCAATCCCGCTTGACGCACCGGTAATAACAATCACCTTTGAACCTGTTTTCTGGCTAAACATGCATACTCCTGTTAAATCTAATTACTTTCTCGCCTAAAGTTCCACCTGTGAGGTTCTATTCTCACTTTACAAACCTAAGCAATCAGTTGACTAATTTTCTCTACAAAAGCAGGGATGTCATCTGGGTTCCGACTAGTAACTAATTTGCCATCTTGTACCACAAGCTCATTTTTCCAGGTAGCACCAGCATTAATTAAATCTGTTTTAATACTGGGAAAAGAAGTAACTGTACTGTTTCTTGCTAGCTCAGATTCAACCAGTAACCATGGCCCATGACATATAGCAGCAAGGGCTTTAATGCGAGGTTCTGCGTGGGCTTGCTTAATAAATGAAACCGCATCGCTATTAGTACGTAAGATGTCTGGGTTAATTTGGCCGCCAGGCAGTACCAGCGCGTCGTAATCACTTGGCGATACCGAGGAAACTTGAGCATCTACCGATATTTGTTTACCCCAATTCCCTTCATTCCATGCAGTGATACTGCTTTGATCATCAATTGAAAGTATCTCTACTATAGCGCCTTGCTCGGTAAGCATATCTTTTGGCTGCACGAGTTCGCTCTGCTCAAAACCATCGGTAGCTAAAATAGCGATTTTTTTGCCTTCCAAATTTTCCGGGTTACTCATTATAAAACTCCTATTTCTACTCAACGTTATTGCCGCTTCCCATTCAGTTGTTTGCATGAAGCAAAGCTGAAAAACGAAGGTTACTCGGATAAACACTCATCAGTGGTACACCTTCTAAGCTGGCAATTCGAATAACAAACTTATATGTGTAACTTTTGACTGCAATAACCAAACCATCACCCAAAACACCTTAAGCGACTGTTTATATTAATTTTTAATTTATATTAAAAAGTTTTATCGCTTTAGCCGGAACCTTTGGCGTACGATTTTTTCAGCATTTATGAAGGTTTTACATGAGGATGAAACTAGTTACGTATAGAAAAACATCAACAGAGCGCTGGCTATCATAAACAGGTTTTCAGTTAGCGAAACAAAGCCCAATGGCACGTTGCTGTCGCCCCCTACGCAGGCACACTTGAGCTCACGTTTATCGAGATATACCGCTTTAACCACTGAAACCGCACCCACCGTACCTATAAATAGGGAGAACGGCGCCACCGCTAATGCGGGCAGTTGCGCCACCATACCAATACCAGCAAAAGCCTCTACGAACGGGTAAATATAGGCGTATCGTAGCCACTTCATGGCTAGCAAGTCGTAGGTAATAAATGAATTGGTAAAGCTGAATAAGTCTTTGAGTTTTTGTACTGCCAGTAACGTCATTGAAAACGCGATAAACAGCATGAGAGTTCGAATGGAAAAGTACGCACCTGCTACCGTATATTGAAATGCTAACGCTAATAATGCAGCGACCGAAAATATGGCTATTACTGGGGTATAGGTGGTACCCGTTTGGCCCGCTTCGCCTTTTCCAAAATAGGTACGAAGATCGTCGTACCCTCCTATACGCTCATCATTTATAAACGTCTGTGGGGTTGTTTTAACATTGTGCTTTGCCTTCAACGCGTCGGTTTCTTCCCTAGAAGTGAGAGGGCGATCATCTATGTCATACCCTTCTCTCTCTAGCAAGTCTTTGGAACGCAAACCAAACGGACAAATATGATCATCGGTCACCATTCTGTACAAAATTGCAGTTTTACTCATCATGCTCTCCTTTGTCTCACTCGCGCCAATAGCTAACAGAAAAGGTTGTAGTTAATGTCGCAATCAGCTCCAAACTCGTCTTTACTCAAACCCGCCTCTAAATTAAATAGCGAGAAGAGAACCGTCATGTGAAATCCTTACGCGAATAGTTCATGAAGCTGTAAATTCCTCACAATTAACGGCTCAAACCTTTCGGTTCTAGGTACAGTTATAGATACCGTTACAATATCTATACCGAAATGTACTCAAGGTTATTGTAGGAATTATCGAGTATGTCTCTCTGGGGGTAATCTGTCGGATGTATCTCTCGGAGAAATCTGTAAGGCAATGACGCGCAATCAATTGCTGGCCTTATCGCCTAGAGCGTAGAATATTCATTCCTTTCGTTATAGAGTGAATAGAACTCTCGAAAAGGCATTTAAAATGACATTCGTATTTTTACATGGCTCAGGTTGCACGAATAACGTGTGGGCGCACCAAGTATCGTTTTTCAACAACAGCATTGCTTTAAACTTTCCTGGGCATCCTGATGGCGAAGCATTACTTGATGTAAAATCCATTGCTCAATGGGTGCTTAACACCGTGGAACAAGAAGATTTAACAGACGTGGTGTTGGTGGGTCATTCTTTAGGAAGTGCCGTAGCCATGCAGGCTGCTCTGTCGGCTTCAAGCGAATCAACGACTTTTGATTCAAGTAGACTTAAAGCAATGGTGCTAATAGGTGCGGGCGCTAAATTAAAAGTAATGCCACAACTGCTTACGTCACTAGCAACGCTTATAGAAGAAGGCGGAGCATTCCCCGATTACCTATTGGCTTCAAACCAACAACTGCAAGAGCCGTTAAGAACTGAGGTGAATTCGGCAATCGTTAAAAATGGCGCCACTGTGATGCTGAAAGACTTTACGGCTTGTGACAACTTTGACGTTATGCAGGATATAGGTAGCATTACATTGCCAGTACAGCTTATTGTGGGTGACAAAGATATTATGACACCGGTGAAATATTCTGAGTTCCTGTTAGGCCAATTACCTAACGCAAAGCTAAACATTATAGAAAATGGCACCCATATGGTGTTTGCAGAACAACACGATACAGTGAACGGTTACATTCTGGAGTTTGTAAACGGATTAACCTAGTCTGTTTTCCCTTAGACACTTATTAAAATCTACTTATAAAAAAAGGCGTTACGCTAAGCAGTAACGCCTCGTGGTTATTAAGCTACTTTGGCTTTACCTAGCCGGGTTAAATAGCCATCGTTAATAGGAATCGTCGGGCAAGCCTTCTGCCAATTGCTTAGTTTGGTATTATCAACACTTTAATTAAGCGTGTCGGCAATATACTTATCGATAATTTGCTCTAGTACATCTAATGGCACGGCGCCGTTTTTCAGAACCGCATCGTGGAATTCGCCTAGAACGAATTTATCACCTAACGCTAACTTCGCTTTTTCCCGAAGCTCCAAAATTTTCATCATACCTACTTTGTAAGACGTTGCTTGCCCTGGCAGCACGATATAACGCTCAATTTCAGAGGTGACGTCAGACTCGGCCATGCCTGTATTAGTTAGCATGTAGTCTATGGCTTCTTCACGCGTCCAGCGTTTCGCATGAATACCGGTATCTACCACTAGCCTTACTGCCCGGAAAAGCTCGGCTTGTAAGCGGCCGATATTATCAAACGGATCGTCTTGAAAGCCGAGTTCCCACGCTAAGCGTTCTGAATATAGCGCCCAGCCTTCAATGTAGGCCACGAAGGGAGCTACGGTTCTAAAAATAGGTAAACCTTCCAGTTCCATTGCAATGGCAATTTGAAAATGGTGACCCGGAATGCCTTCATGATAGGCCAGCGTTCGCATGCTGTAGGTAGGTGTTGCTTTAATATCATAAAGATTCGCAAAGAAGACGCCCGGACGAGACCCATCAAACGCGGGCGCTTCATAATACGCACCTGGAGCTGTTTTTTCCTTAAACTCTGGAATACGTTTTACTTCCATACTCGCTTTTGGGCTTACCAGAAATGCATCGCCCAAACCTGCTTCAATTTCATCGAGGATAGTTTGGTAATCGACTAGAATTTGCTCTCGACCATTATCAGTATCTTCATAATAAAAGCGCTCGTCTTCTGCTAGCGTATTTATTGCTGCGGTAAAGCCTTGGCTAACATCAAACCCTTCTTGCGCTAAAATTGCTAAGATCTCAGCCTGTATTCGGTCAACTTCTGATAAACCCACATTATGGATGTAGTCGGCAGAGTAATCAGTGGTAGTGAAGAAACGCAGGGCCAGTTTATAAGCTTCATCTCCCCCCTCTAAGTGCCATAAGCCATCATCGGTTCCCGCTTTTGCCTTAAGGCCAACAAAGTAATCAATAAGCATTTGGTAAGTAGGATAAACCGTATTTTCTATTTCTGTAGCAACGTTATATAAAAGCCCATCATAGTCAGCTTCAACAATTGCATCAGACGCTTCCATGCGGCGCTGCACCGAGGTATACAGAATATTTTCTTTTACTGGCCTATCGATAAACCCCTGCATTTCGTCAATAACTCGCTGAATAACAAAGCGTGGTGGGAGGATATTCTTCTCTTCGCGCAACTTCATGCCTTCCAGCATTTGAGTAAAATAGCGCTTACTTTCACTTAAACGACTAATGTAGAAATCAACGCTTTCTACATCGGTAATCGGGTGCTGCCCATCCATAAAGCTAGGAAAGTTGCTCTGTGCCCCTGACATTTGGTTAAAGGGGTAACTATGATATTGGTACTTTTCGAACCCGCTTAAGGTGTTGAGTAAGTACAGCGCGATGTCTTTGGATAATTGCTGATCTTCATCCAAATCTTCATACTGCACAAGCACATTTTTAACCTGCATAAGCTCATCAAACGTGGCTTGTGAAGACGCTAAACTGGCATCGTCCAAATGGGCGTTATGACCTTTTATGCCCATACCATCTAACACGCCAATTGAGGTCAACGTTTGGGGGCTCTTCAATGCCTGCTGAATAAGGGTTCTATCTAAAAATACGCGAAATGAAAATGGCTTTTCAGCATTCCACTCGTGTGTACCCCAGGCGGCTGCACCCAGTATAATTACCAGCAGACCTATGCCTAACCATTTAAAGAAAGTTTTCATCTGTATCCCTGTTATTGTTATTTGTTCTATACAATTTAGACGCTGAAATTTGCGTTTGCGAGTTCTACATTATGCAGGTAAGCAATAAAGTCAATTAAAAGAAAGACAAAGCCAATTTAAGAGATTTCTTCCATACGTAGAAGTTAAAAAACTTTATAGAAAGATTTCGTCCTCTTTCGCTTTCTGAAATGAAATGCTTCATCGCGAAAATTCGACATGCCGCCGCTTGAAATACACGTCTCATCGAAACTATTAAAAATTTACAACTTTAGTATTGTATGACTAATTGATTTTGTGCTTAACTCAGCTCAATAAACGAAACTCGTTTATCACATCTAATAATTATAAGTCTTATCAGACAACACGGCTTTTAGCTGCACCCCGCAACAGAAAAGAAGTAACAGCAGTATGCGTACCAAAAATACGTGTAACTCGTGCATGCAAAAGCACTGCGCTACTGCAACGTTCATTCGCTTTAAAAATACACTTATAAAAATTCAGGAACACACAATGCAACAAGCAAATTTTAACGCTTCTGTTTTCAAGCTTTCCTTGATCGCAGGTGCTATAGCGGCTATACCGTTTTCAACGTCGGTAATGGCTCAAGAACAAACCAACATCGACGAGCAAGATGTTGAGCAAATCCAAATTGTTGGTTCGCGCCGCGTAGGCCGCACTGTTAATGACTCTCCGGTACCTATCGATATTATCGATGCATCTTCCATTGAAGCCACCGGTTTAACCGAAACCAACATGATCCTCAATTCGTTGTTGCCAAGCTTCAACTTCCCGCAACCTTCTGTTACCGATGGAACAGACCATGTTCGCCCCGCTCAGCTTCGTGGCTTAGCGCCAGATCACACACTAGTATTAGTGAATGGCAAACGCCGCCATACTTCAGCACTACTTAACCTAAACGGTTCTGTGGGCCGCGGCTCTTCTGCTGTGGATTTAAATGCTATACCAGCTAACGCGATTAAGCGCATTGAAGTATTGCGCGATGGTGCAGCGGCTCAATACGGTTCAGACGCCATTGCTGGTGTTATCAATATTGTATTGAAAGACGCTAGCGAAGGCGGTGAAGTATCAGCCACTTACGGTGCAAACGTAACTACGATGGACGGTGTGCCTAACCTTGAAGGCGTTAGTGCCGATGCAGACGGCAACCTTGCATTTGATACAGGTTCAGATCATGAACTTACCGACGGACAAACCCTTACCCTTCGTGGCAATATGGGCTTTGAATGGGGCGATGACGGATTTGTAAACGTTTCAGCTGAATACCGCGACCGTGGTGAGTCAAACCGTTCAGACTTCGATACTCGTGAAAACTATGCTCGTGATGCTGATGGTAATTTAGATGAAAGAGAATTCACAGTTAACCGCTACAACCACGTATACGGTAATGGCGAAGTAGAAGATTACGCGCTATTCGTAAACGCGGGTAAAGCTATTAACGACAGTATCGAATTTTACGGTACGGCTGGCTTTAGTTCACGTGATTCCATTGGCGGCGGTTTTTATCGCCGTGCATCAGACAGCCGTAACATTACTTCTATCTACCCAGACGGTTTCTTACCTTCTATTCAAACTGACATTCAAGATATGTCGGTACTAGGCGGTATTAAAGGTTACGGCGATGTGTGGAACTACGATTTGTCACTCACCCACGGTGGCAATGCACTAGAGTACAGCGTAGTAAATAGCTTAAACACTTCTCTTGGGCCAACAAGCCAAACGAGTTTTAACGCAGGTGAGCTAGAATACAACACCACTATTATTAATGCTGACGCATCGCGACTTGTGGACACTGGCTACTTCTATAGTGAAATGAACTTCGCTATGGGTGCAGAGTATCGCCACGAAAGCTATGAAATTACCGCAGGTGAAGAGAACTCTTATATTCAGGGTACATTTGGCCCGGGCGGCGTAGTTACCGACCCTGTTGATGGACCTTTTGGCGCTGCCGGTTCACAAGTATTCCCAGGCTTTACACCTGAGTCAGCAGGTGAAAATACCCGTCACAACTACAGCTTTTATGTGGATGTAGAAGCCGATGTGCTTGAAAACTGGAATGTGGCAGTAGCAGGTCGTTTTGAAGACTATTCAGATTTCGGTAGCACGTTTAACTGGAAGCTCTCTAATCGCGTTACTATTACTGACACTTTTGCACTTCGTGCCTCGGTTTCAACAGGCTTTAGAGCGCCTTCCTTACAACAGCAGCATTTCACCTCTATTGCTACTGTGTTTGTGGATGGCGAGCCTACCGAAACCGGTACCTTTGCAGCTTCAAGTGATGTAGCTCAAGCGTTAGGTAGCCCAGGTCTTGATGCTGAAGAATCAGATAACTACAGCGCAGGTTTCACCTATTCGCCTACAGCGAATTTCAACCTAACTGTAGACTTCTATCGCATTGATATTGACGACCGAATTGTACTGTCTAACAACCTATCGGGCGATGCTATTGAAGCGTTACTTGAAGGCACAGGTGCTAATCAAGCGCGGTTCTTCTTAAACGCGATTAATTCACGTACTGAAGGGGTAGATATTGTTTCTACCTACACGTTGAACACTGCCGACTTTGGTGCGTTTAACTTTAATGCTGGTATTAACTTCAATGATAACGAAGTCACCGACATTATAGATGCGCCAGATGTACTTCAAAATGCGGGTTTCGACCAAAGTAACTTGTTCGACGATGTTGAACTACGCCGCTTTGAAACAAGCTCGCCAGATAGCAAAGTGAACCTTGGCGTAACTTGGTCTTATGACCGTTATAACGCTACTTTGCGCACCACACGTTACGGCGAAGTTGAAGATCCGTCTTCTATTGAAGCACGCAACGAAATCATTCCTTCTGAGTGGATCACAGATTTAGATGTTCGCGTAGCCCTTACTGACAACCTAGCGGTATCGGTTGGTGCGAATAACATCTTCGATGTTTACCCAGAAGCTACACGCGATTTAGTTGATGACGTAACGACCTTCTCGATGATTTTCCCATACTCAGGTTTCTCACCGTATGGTTTCACAGGCCGTTATGTTTACGGAAAAGTAACTTATAGCTTTTAATTAATCTTGTAAGGTAGAACTAAACAAAAATGCCGGATGTGAAAACATCCGGCATTTTTATGCTCTACTTTTCCCCATCAAAATTATATGCGGTAAATTCGTATTTAACCTCCCTACACGGCAAGAGCTATTCTCAAGATCAGTTACCTTTGTTAACAAGCATGAGTATTGTAAGTGCTCCCACTTTTGGGTTAACACTTTTAGAAGGAATTAATAATGGAAGTTCTTACAAATAATGAGGTAGACCTTGTATCAGGCGGATGCGCAGAGCACTGCTGGGGCGATTTTAGCGTAGCAGGATTGGCTGCATCGATGGGAGCAGGAGCTCTAGGCGGTGTCCGTGGTGGTGGCTGGGTTGGTGCTGCTATAGGTGCTATTTCTGGTGGGTTAGGATATGCAGGTAGTAAAGTTGGCGACAAGATGTCCGAGCGCACCACATCCACAACTGATGAGTAATTTTAGGGGCTAAGGCCCCTTATTAGGAGCCAATATGCTGAAGAATATTAAACAGATTATAAGCTATATCCTTTTTATGGCATGTATTGTTGTTATCACCGTAACCACCGTAAAGATTGTAGAAATGATCTGGCCTTTAGAGAATACTAAAACGCTCTTGGTGATTGTGGTCGTTTTTGTGACCACGTTCATTTGCACCCAAGTAGCAAAAAAGTATGGCTTATTTACCCGTTAGTTTCCGCTTTCGATAAACACTCGGCTCAAGCCCTTGGTCATTCTACTTTGCTATTCATATGTATGGTGACGGGTAACACTAAAGCGGTTCAAAATGTGATGCATAACGTAAACGGCACTCAAACTAAGGGCAATTGCCACGGCCACAGAGCTAAAAAACGGTAAAGCGCGCTGTAAACTAAATCTTGGTTGGGTGTTAGCGAGTTTCCAAACAAAATACCAAACGTGGTTAGCACACCAAACCCAATGCCCGGTATCCCGCCACCTAAAATATGACAGCGGCTAAAAATGAACGCTAAAATCCACAATACGAGTACCGGAAAAAGTAAAAAATCACTGTGATTGTACAAAAACAATTGCGCCAGCAGTGCTAAATTACAACCAATGAGTGTACCAATAGCCCGTTGCCACCCAGCGAGACTTGCCGCTTTCCAGCAAAGCGAAAATAGAATAAGTACCGATGAAGCTTGTGCCGATATAGAGTCTTGTAAATCCAGCGCTTGAAACACCACAAACGATAAAGTTGCTACACTTGCACACAAAGGTATCGGCAATAAGGTAGTAAATAAAAACCAGCACGAAACCAATTAAAGAAAATCTTACGTAAAGCGAAAATTTCTGATCAGGTGTCATTAGTCCCCTCCTCTAATTTACTTGCTCTGCGTGTTTCCTGTAGAGAAATACAGTCCGAGGCATTTTGTTCTATTTGCAACAGCGCACACGCCATTGCGTCTAGCTGCTCATGGGTTAACCCTGCATAAAACTGCTGCTTAACATCCGCAATTTTTTCATTTAGCGAATTCAAAACAACGCGACCGTCTTGAGTGAAATATAGTTTTTTGCTTCGCTTATCGTTGTTATCAACTTGGCGGCTAATCAGCGACAGCTCTTCAAGCTGCTTTAATGTGCGAGTTAACGACGGCATTTCTATGCCCAAACTTTGCGCTAGCGCTAATTGGGTAACCCCTTCGCCAATTAAATTGATATGCATTAACGCGAGCCATCTTGATTGCGTTAACCCCAAGGGCTCAACAGTTAACGTAACAGCTTCTCTGCATAACCGGTGTACTCGGCCCATCTTTCCAACAAGCGTAAAATCTAGCGTTTCGTGAAACGGCTTTAGTGCAGACATACACACCTCAAAGTTACTTAGCATGCTAACTACAACGACATTACTTAGCACGTTAAGTAAATAAAAAGCCGCATTTACGTTTCCTGCACGTGACTTTTTATGGTCTCCAAAATGATCGTTATAAATACCTTCAGTCTACTCATTCTAGGTTCGCCTTATTTTGTAAGGTTGGAAAAGCATTAAGGATGGTAAGGGAAGCATGACAACAACTAACGATAATTTTCTGCAGGTGCGTGGTGCGCGAGTTCACAACTTAAAAGGCGTGGATGTTGATATTCCCCGAAACAAGATTGTGGCCTTTACGGGCATTTCTGGCTCGGGTAAGTCCTCACTCGCCTTTGGCACCTTATACGCAGAAGCGCAGCATCGTTATTTAGATTCGGTTTCTCCTTATGCAAGAAGGTTGATTGATCAGATTGAAACGCCCGATGTAGATAGTATTGAAGGCTTACCACCTGCGGTTGGGCTGCATCAGAACCGCGGAACGCCTTCAATTCGTTCATCGGTAGGTAGTATCACCACCATTTCAAATAGCCTGCGTATGCTGTATTCCCGTGCAGGTGATTACCCCACAAATCAAAAAATCATTTATGCCGATGGATTCTCGCCAAATACCGTTGAGGGTGCCTGCGAGAAGTGCCATGGCATTGGCACTGTGTTTGATGTAACCGAAGACAAACTGGTGCCCGACCCTACCCTTACCATTCGTGAAGGAGCCATTGCTGCCTGGCCTGGTGCTTGGCAAGGTAAAAATTTAGTGCGGGTTCTACTGTCGTTAGATATTGATGTCGATATTCCTTGGCAGGAATTACCCGAATCTACGCGAGATTGGATTTTATTCACCGACGATACACCCCAAGTACCGGTATACAGAAACTATAACTTGGCTCAGACCCAAGCCGCGAAGGAAGAAGGCGAACCCGCCAGCTATAACGGTAAGTTTATTGGCGCTAAACGCTATGTACTTGAAACCTTCAAAACCTCTCAAAAAGAAAAGATAAAGCAAAAAGTAGCGCAATATCTTGCCGTTTCAACGTGCCCACAATGCTATGGAAAAAAGCTTAAACAGGCTTCACTATCAGTAACGCTTTGCGGCCTAGACATATCCGCCTTCTCTCAACGTTCGTTGAGCGACGTGGTAGAACATTTGAATACGCTACTTGATACAGCCAAAGCCCAAAACAACGAACGGGCACTGGTTATTCATAACATTGCTAAAGACATCGTGGCTCGTATCAAACCCATCATTGCTCTTGGATTGGGGTACCTGTCACTAGAGCGAAGCACTACGACGATTTCAGCCGGTGAATTACAGCGGTTACGGCTAGCCACCCAAATAAAATCAAAATTGTTTGGCGTGGTATATATTATGGATGAGCCATCGTCTGGCCTGCACCCGAACGATGTAACCGCATTGCTAGACGCATTTGATGCGCTAGTAGAAGCAGGTAATAGCGTATTTTTGGTTGAGCATAATCCCCGTGTCATTAAACACGCTGACTGGGTTGTTGATATCGGCCCCTATGCAGGCTTAAACGGCGGTGAGTTGGTATATAGTGGACCTGTCGATGCATTGGAAAAAGCATCGAATTCAATAACTTCGCAATATCTTTTCAATAACGCTTTAGCCCTTAAGCATCACAACCGTGCCCCGAAAGGCTGGCTATCATTAAAAGCCATTAGCAAAAACAACCTTGATAATATCGACTGCGCGTTTCCCCTTGGCACTATTACCACAGTAACCGGCGTATCAGGCTCGGGTAAATCAAGCTTAGTCAGCCATGCACTGGTGGAGTTGGTGAAAGCGTCACTTGGCACTAGCAATACGCCCGACAAAAACGCTGCTATTAATAACTCTGCCGGCAAAAGCGCCGCTAGCAATAACCCTGCAGCAGTTATTACCGAAGCCACCTTGCTGGAAAGCAACGAAGAGCAGCCTGCTAGCGGCTATATCGATAGTGGCAATAATAATCATGGTAGTGAAGGTGGCATTCAAGATGGCAGCGCAGACAACAAAGTAAGTGATGCAGAACAAATAAAGCGATTAGTCGTAGTAAACCAATCCCCCATTGGCAGAACGCCCCGTTCAAATTTAGCGACTTACACAGGGCTATTCGACCATGTGCGCAAACTATTCGCCGCCACACCATTAGCGAAAAAACGACGCTACGATGCAGGTCGATTTTCGTTTAATACCACCAAAGGAAGGTGCGCCAACTGCGAGGGAGTAGGCTTCGTATCGGTAGAATTACTCTTTATGCCATCGGTGTACTCCCCCTGCCCGGTTTGCGATACAAAACGCTACAACCAAGACACATTAGACGTTACCTGGAATTCATTATCGATAGCCGATGTACTGTCGCTAAGTGTGGCCGAGGCACACAACATATTCGCTAATGAAGCCCCTGTTTTTCGTGCGCTCGATGCGCTTGTGAAAGTGGGCTTGGGCTACTTACGATTAGGCCAACCCGCCACCGAACTTTCAGGGGGAGAAGCACAACGAATAAAACTGGCTACCGAGCTGAAAAGAGCCGACAAAAAACACACCCTTTACGTACTAGACGAGCCCACAACAGGGCTTCACCCTGCAGATATTTCATTGTTAATGAAACACCTAAATACATTGGTGGATGAAGGCAGCAGCGTGGTAATGGTAGAGCACAATATGCAAGTTGCGTCATCTAGTGATTATATTATAGATATTGGCCCAGGTGCTGGTGATGCTGGGGGAAACATAGTGGCCAAAGGCACTCCAGAAGATGTTGGTAATTGTTCAGAAAGTAAAACAGCGCCCTTTATCAGGCCTAGCTAGCATTGTTGGATACGATACACGCGTGCGGCAAATATAAGTACCATTGAGCTAGCAGGTATTTTTTATAATCTTACTTGTTCTCTGCGCTGTATAAACCTTATAGACGAGTAAAGTGAACGGAATTACATGAGCACAACGCAATCTACTCAAGCAGAGTCTGCTTTGGGGTTAACGCTAAAAAATTGGTGGAGTATTGTTAAACGTACATTTACCAACATCCAAAGCCATAACATTCCCCTTATCGCCGCAGGCGTTGCGTTCTTCTGCTTACTGGCTATATTCCCTCTTCTTGGTGCAACCATTTCCTTATATGGCTTAATAGTGTCACCCGAAGAGTTACACAATCATATGGCCTTACTGGTCAACGTAGTACCTAGCGACAGCAGCTATATCATTGAAGAACAGCTTAAAAACCTCACTCAAAAATCGAATTCAGCACTGGGTTGGGGCTTTTTCCTAACGCTTTTCTTATCACTGTGGAGCAGCAGTAAAGGTGCAAATGCACTTATTACCGCGTGTAATATTACCTACATCGAAGACAATGGCAGAGGCTTTTTCAAAGGCTTAATCGCCCGCATAACCGGCACCATTAGCGTGATAGCCACGGTCATTGTTGCGCTAGTTTGCATTACTGTTCTTCCGGAAATGATAAGTTGGTTTTCTAGCGGCTTAATAAGCTTCAAGCAAGCGTCATGGATAACCTGGCCTGTATTGCTGCTGCTCTTTAATATTGGACTATCTGCACTATACCGTTACGCTCCTCATAGGCGTTCAGCGCAATGGCGGTGGGTTACACCAGGGTCGTTATTCGCCACCTTATTATGGATTGCCGCGTCTTACGGGTTTTCTATTTATTTAAATGAATTCGCCAGCTACAACAAAACCTATGGATCAGTGGGCGGTATTATCATTCTACTCATGTGGCTGTACTTAAGCGCCTACATCATACTTATTGGCGCGGAAGTAAACTCATCAATTGAGCTTCAAACTACCGCAGACAGTACCGTGGGTGAAGACAAGCCTATGGGTGAACGAAATGCCGTGGTGGCAGATAATACGCCGGAAGATTTGAAAGAGAATTGATGTAACCGGCTTATCGACGCACTTCTAATAAATATAAACAACTCGGCTAATTCTTATCGAAAGCTAACATTTTATCTTATGTCAGTTAATTGGTATTTTGAGTGAGCGGCTGTCATCGTCCCACAGCAGGTTAAAGCGCTGTAGGTAATCCTTCCTTTCGGATGCACACTTTACAAACTTAGCCATATCATCGCTATTATTTATACACTCAGGAGTTTCTTTATAAAAGTTATTCCAAGCCACTTTTTTTGCCCCCTTAAAGTTATGATAGCTACTTACCAACACATTTCGAGTGGTCGGGTAATTACGCAAACTCGGTTGAGCTTCCCTCTTGGGGTTTCTTTGATTACTAATATAATTCTGTGTGGGAGTTGATGACTTGGCAGTGCTGCTGTTTTTTTCGCTACCTAAACATGCTAGAAACTGAGCCTTAGCTTCGCGATGATGTGAGCGTCTAAGCTCTGTTACTTTGTCCCGTAAAAGACCGTTCCAATGATCTGCTGCTGCTTTCTCTTCCATACAGCTCTCTTTGGCAAATAGGTTAATTGAAAAAGTATTCAGTACCCAAAATACAAAAAATAGCTTCAAGCAATCCATGCGTTTAACTCCAGTATTCTAATGCTCCGCTGAGTTTCCATGACGTATTTAACAGCGAAAGAACAGTGCAGATGAATAACATCCTATAAAACAATATTACGAGCCGATGTTATGTAAATCCAGTAGTAACTTTATCTTTTCTAGAAAAATTTTTGCAAAGAATTAGTGTGCCACCCGTCTGATGATCTCACGACTGGGGTGCACTAATCTTCACAAATGAACTTAACTATAGCTGTGCCTTTAAAACGACTAACATATTCTTAATTGCTGTATCATGCCGTAAAACACCTAAAGGAATGCGTTGCCAAATGATTTCGAACCATACCCAAACATTGCAAGACCTATTTGGTTTTTCTTCATTTCGTAGTGGTCAGCAAGAGGTTGTAGATAGTCTGCTTAATCAGCGCTCATCGCTTGCCATATTTCCCACGGGTTCAGGTAAGTCGCTGTGCTATCAGTTTGTAGCAACGCAACTACCACATTTAACCTTGGTAGTGTCGCCGTTGTTGGCGTTAATGAAAGATCAGATCGCCTTTTTACATAGTAAAGACATTGCTGCCGCGAGCATCGATTCAACACTAACCGCTGAACAAAATAAGCAAGTCATGAACGACGTGCGTTCTGGTGAATGCAAAATACTCATGGTGTCGGTAGAGCGTTTTAAGAACGAACGTTTTAGGCAGTTTATAGAGTCGATTCAAGTTTCAATGTTAGTGATTGATGAAGCCCACTGTATCTCTGAATGGGGGCACAACTTTCGTCCTGATTACTTGAAACTACCAGCCTATCAGCAAGAATTAAACATTCCCTTGGTGTTACTGCTGACTGCGACGGCCACTAAAAAAGTGAAGCTTGATATGGCGCGTCGGTTTGATATTGCGCCAGAAAATATTGTTCAAACAGGATTCTATCGGCCCAACCTTAATTTAAATGTACTTCCAGTTGTAGAAAAGAATAAAAACCAAGCCTTACTGGAAGAACTTCAGCGCCAACAAGGCGCGGGTATTGTATATGTAACGTTGCAACAAACCGCCGAACAAGTCGCACGCTTTTTACAACAAAATGGGGTCGCAGCAAGCGCCTATCATGCCGGACTAGACAGCGATATTCGCCAAAACATTCAACAAGATTTCATGGTAAACAAGCTACAAGTGGTAGTGGCCACTATTGCGTTTGGCATGGGCATTGATAAATCTGATATTCGTTTTGTTGTACATTACGACTTACCCAAGTCTATCGAGAACTACAGCCAAGAAATTGGTCGAGGTGGCCGCGACGGACAAAACGCTAACTGCACTGTGCTGGCCAACCTAGATGGCCTAGTGACAATTGAAAACTTTGTTTATGGCGATACGCCAGACAAATCCGCTATTGAACGGGTAATTAAGGACATTGCCAGTCAAGCACCTGAGCAAAGCGCTAGCTCTTCATACGTTAACTCAAGCATCGATGTATACCAGTGGGAAACACAAATAAACAGCTTATCTACCTTAAGCAATATTCGTCAGCTTCCGCTTAAAACCTTGTTAGTACAACTAGAACTCGCCAAGGTTATTCGCCCTTTATACGCCTATTTTGCCGAATTCAAATACCGTTTTAATACCGACAAAGCCGATATTCTCAACTTATTTAGCAAAGAGCGAAGCGATTTTCTAAACGCCGTTTTCACCCATACCGATATGAAAAAAGTATGGGGTGTAGTGAATTTCGACAGCATTTTTGAGCACTACGGTGCTGAACGCGCAAGAGTAGTAGCGGCGTTAGAATATTTACACGAACACAATCATATCGAGCTAGCGTCGCGGTTAATTACCGATGTGTACGAGGTTAATCAGCAAGCACTGTTAGCAGATGATCTACCCAATAGCCTAGCCGAAAACCTCGCCCACTACTTTGCTGAAAATGAACGTAAAGAAGTAAAACGTATTGCCGCCTTGGTACGGTTCTTCGAGCTTAATACCTGTTTAAACTATAACTTGTCGGCCTATTTTGATGACCAACAGGCTCCTCAAGAATGCGGCCACTGCAGTGTGTGCAATGGTAAAGTGGCCAAATTAGACTATTCAACGCCTATCCCCTTGCCAGATAAAGAACAAGTAACCCAGGCCATGGCAGCCCTTAACAGTCACCTTGAAGGTAAGTTTAACGAAACCATCACTGAATCTATCTATTGCCGTTTTTTAACCGCCATGACCATGCCTTTATTTACCCGTTTAAAAGTAAGACAAGTTGTAGGGTTTGGCAGCTGCGAGTTTTGCAGATATGCGGATGTGAAAGCCGTTGTTACCGAGATTTTAGATGAGGGCGCTAGGCCTTAATACCTGTTACCCCTAATATCTGTTACTCTACGCGGCAAGTATGCGCGGCATATAATCTCAGTTACACCGTGTCGCAGTTACACCGTGTCGCCCAATTCGTATAATTGCATAAACACGCTACCTAAAAGTGCTAGCACCAGATAACAATAGTGCGGGCGCTAAATAAAGATAAGTAAAAAGACAAATAATACTAGCGTTAGGCCTTACATAACGCGCTCGGCATAATACTCAGGATTACCATGGCTCTTAAAGCAACCATTTTTAAAGCGGATATATCGATTACCGATATGGATCGCAATTACTACAATGAGCACAATTTAACTATTGCTCGCCATCCTTCTGAAAACGATGCACGCATGATGCTTCGTATCGTGGCTTTTATTGTAAATGCTCATGAACAGCTGCAGTTTACAAAAGGGTTATCTGACGACGAAGTGCCAGACATTTGGCAAAAGGACTTCAGCGACGTAATAGAACTGTGGATTGAGTTGGGCCAACCTTCCGAACAACGCATTAAAAAAGGCTGCAATCAAAGCCAGCAGATGATGATTTATGCTTACGCAGATAACAGCTTCGATGCTTGGTGGAAGAAAGAACAAAACAGCTTGCGCACCAGAAAGAACTTATCGGTTTTCACCTTGCCAGAAAGCCTTTCTACCTCGCTAGCTAACGCCGTAGACCGTTCAATGCAAATGCAAGTAACGGTGCAAGATGGCCAAATTTGGCTAACTATCGAAAGCGCTGGCAATAGCGAATGTATAGAAGTGGAAATTGAAAAGCATTTGTAATTTTTCTAACGGTACAGAATGGATAGCCGTTAGATGCTGATCTGGCTGACATAATGCTGCAATAAATACCTAATAACATGATTGGATTATGATTCTTCTATCAATATCCAAGTGAAAATTCTACTAATTAACTTGCCGGAATCCGTCGACCGACTCAATTTGTTTACGCAGAGCGCAAAGCACTATTCAGCTGAATTTTCAGTCATAACGGCAATTAAAGGCTCGTCAGATAACGTTATGCACCAAGGATATTCAAAGCGTGCTAACAAGCTAAATTACTATAAAAAATTAACCCTAGGGGAAATCGGCTGCTTTATTAGCCATAGAAAAGCCTGGTCTTTTATTGTCGAGCATAAGCTAGCGTTCGCCGTAGTACTAGAAGACGATGTGATGTTTGAGCATAGCTTTCAACAACTAGATAAAGTAATAGATAAAATCAACGAGCCTTGGGACTACATAAACCTTAACGAAGTACATGAGAAACGTTCTGCGACAACCGTCTTCATGTCTGAAGGTGTTTCTGTGGTCAAATATAATAAATTACCTATTGGCGCTTCTGCACAAGTCATTTCCTACAGTGGCGCTGAAAAGTTGCTAAAATATACAGAATCTTTTTCTAGGCCCTTGGACGTTGAACTTCAATGGTTAGCAGTAGATAAAATAAAAGCTTTAGGTATTAAGCCTTACCCGTTTAAAACAAGAAAGCTACATAGCGACATTGACCAATTTGGTAGAAGAAATAGTGTAAGTGGGAACCCTGTTGTGAAAGTTTTTAATCTAATAAAATTTCAGGCTCACCTTTTTAAAAATACAGTATTATGAATATTAGTATTAAGGCGATAGACGCTTTTATTACTTACTCTTTGAAGTTTTGAATGTCGCTAATAACCAGTATTCACTCTTAACATTCATCTTCCATAGAAAGTATATTTAAATCAACTTGATACGATGCAAGATTATTGGTCAGTCCGAAATGTTAAGCGCTCTGGGTATGAGATGTTTTAAATAAACGGCTCGTGGCAGCTTTTTATAAAAGTTTAGTAGACTTAAAGTATAGAAGACTTTGCTTATTATAATTGCAGCCCCAACTTGTCATGTACTGTCAATCATCAATAACCAGCCTAACGGGAATACCTAAGCCCAATATTAAAGAGGAATACCTACCTATATTCGCGTAAATGGGCTCACTTAAACGCGCTCCACTTTGATAAGCACAGCTTATCTCCCATATCTGACAACATACTTTTTTTATTACTACTTTTACTGCTTTCTTCTGCTATTTCTTTGTTAACCGCTAGCACTTTTTCGTCCGTTAGTGAACCTGGGCCGCCAGCTCGGCCAGCATCACTCATAAGGTTAAAAATCTTATATTTTAACGCAATCAAATATGCGCCTACCTCGCTTGTTTTCATGTTCATTTCGCCACTCCTTTTTCGACATAATTTCGTAGGTTTTTCCTCATTCGGTAAAGCAAGTGTCGCGATTAACTCTTTACTTCACCAACGATAAAAACTAACTTAAAAGATAAGCTGAACTTATATAACAATGATCAATGGACAAACGATTACGATGGCTGAATAACCTGCTTTGTTTTGAAGTAGCCGCACGACATCAAAGCTACAGCAAAGCAGCAGAGGAGTTGTATATTTCACAAGCTGCGGTAAGCCAACAAATGCGGCAGTTAGAGTCTAATTTAGGCGTTAGCCTGTTTCGGCGGCAAGCTCGAAAAATGCTATTAACTGGGCCGGGCAGAACGCTTTATGCATCCTGTGAGAAAGGCTTTAGTGAAATCGTTAATGGTTTGAATCAAGTACATGAAGAGCCCTTGGAAGGCAGTTTAACCGTTACCTCCACTCAAGCTTTTTGCGCTTTGTGGCTTATGCCCAACTTGTTCGAATTCTTTAATGAATACCCCAACATTAATATCAATATTCAAGCATCTAACCGCATTGAAAGTTTACATAATGGTGATATCGACATAGCGATACGATTTTATAACTCTACCACTGCGTTGCAGGATGATAGCCTTATTACAGAGAGGTTTGGCGAAAATGGCGTAGTACCGGCGTGTTCCCCCGAGTTTCAAACCCAAATGCAGCTGCACAGTGTGAAAGATCTTTTGGGTACACGCCTGCTAGCACTTGCCGGTGAAGAGAGAGCGAATTGGGAGGCATACTTCGAACACAGTAAAATAAACATTTCCAACAAAAAATTAAGAAAGACAGTAGTGTCTTCTAGCGATCTTGCGCTTAGCGCAGCGCTTGCAGGCCATGGCGTGATGCTAGCGTCGGATATTATGATTGGGCAGTACTTAAAATCGGGGCAACTCGTTGTGCCCGTTGATATTCCCCACCCAATACGCTGGAAATCTCACTTTGTTTATCTGAAGAACTCCCCCAAACAAAAGCGCATAGCGCATTTTTGCAATTGGCTTACAAAAAAGATGGCGGAACACGAGGTACTACAAACGTAAAAATAGGTTAAAACCGCGTTAGCCGACGATGAAGATATTCATTCTCCTCTGTCAGCTTTTCTTTTTGTTTCAGTAACTCAACAATCATCGCTATCGCAACCCAATCTAACTCCAGTTGATCATATAACGTTATGGCTTTTTTCACCCAACGTACACTGCTGGTATCGAACATCCAGTCGTTCTTATCGTCGCCTGAAACAGGTTCAGCTATCCCGTAATCGATAACTTCAACTATCATTTCTTGGTTTAACCGTTCTACTTGGCAAAGTTCTTCGAATGATATTACTAGCAGCGTATCAACCATTTTCTTTACTCCATTGTGAGCGAGGGTCGTCGTGTTTTAATTCCGCTAGTTGTTGCCATAATGCTTTGTCTTTATCACTGGTTGTGTTTGGTATAACGATTTTTAAAACTGCAATCATATCGCCAACGCCGGTTTTCATTTTAAGCCCTTTACCCTTAACCCGTAATTTTTGGCCTGTTTGACTATTTGGCTTGATATTTAAACTAATTTTGCCGGTCAACGTTGGCACTTCAACCTTGCACCCCAGTGCTGCTTCCCACGGTAAAACAGGTACAGTTAGAACAAGGTTATGCCCTTCAACATCAAACAATGGGTGCGGTACTAAACGTATGTGTAAATAGAGATCGCCATCTCTACCTTGCCCCTGCCCTTTGCCACCCTGGCCTTTAAGCCTAATCCGCTCTGAGTCAACCACGCCGACTGGTATCTTAACTTTTAGGGTTTTATTGACGTGTTTAATCTGCCCATTTTCTAGTGATGGCATCGAAAACTGAATTGTTTTTGGCGCTTCAGAAAACAAATCTTCAAGGAATACTGGCACTTCAATCTCAGCATCTTGGCCGTGATTGCTAAACCCTGAAAAATCGTCTGCTTGATGACTACGCGGCCCCTGATTAAAACCACCGCCAAATACGGAATTAAAAAAGTCTGAAAAGTCCCCGCCAGTGTGAGCACCATTGAAATCATTATTGCTCTGCCAGCCTGGTGGCGGTTGAAAATTATCGTGTGAAGTAGCACCATATTTTTTCAATTCGTCATATTCAGCTCTGCGCTGCGGATCTTTAAGCACCTCATAAGCTTCAACTAATTCTTTAAATTCTTCGTCAGAATTACTGTCAGGCTGCATATCTGGGTGCAGCTTTAGGGCAAGCTTACGATAGGCTTTTTTTATTTCCTTTAAATCAGCATCTTCTTTAACACCAAGGATCTGATAATAATCTTTAAATTCCATTCAATGATGCTCAGCGTAGTGACTATAAAGTACTTAATATAGCGGATGCCGATAAAGCATCATTTGATATTGATCAAATATCAACAGGTCTGCAAAAAGACGTTTCAATGCTCAGCAGTATCCTTCGCAAAAACATTATCAAATTAAATTTGATAATTATTCAAAAACAACACTGTTTTTCACTTAGCAATTAACATCTATTCTTTACTCATCGACATAGCAAATACCAAAACCAGTGCAAATACACAGCAGTCTTCAACGGTGCTATTTGGGCTTTTTGAATTAATTACTCCATTACAGGAAAGACAATGAAACTATTTAAAGCATCTCTTATTACTGCGGCTATTGGCTTATCAAGTGTTGTAGGAGCGCTGGCAAATGCAGTAGAAGTGGGCCCACTAGAGCCTGTTACTCAATTTACTGAATATCGTGGTGGTGGCATTACTATTACGCCAAGCGGCCGCACTATTATCAGCATGCATCCACTAGACAACCCTAAAGTGAAGGTGGTTGAAGTGATGGCGAATGGTTCAAAACAACCCTTCCCTACCCCTGATTGGGCGGATGGCCCAGAAGTAGGTGAAGTGGGATTAACATCTGTTATTGGTGTTCACAGCGATAGCGAAGGCGTAGTGTGGATCCTTGATATGGGCAGCGAAACATCGCCAGCACAGATAGTGGCTTGGGACAGCGTAAACCATAAGCTTCACACAACTATTACGTTGACAAAATCATCGCTACAACCAAACTCATTCATCCAAGATTTCTCTATTGATGAAAAACACGGCAAAATTTATATTGCCGATATGACGTTCGGTAACTTTGCAGGGGCTACTAAGCCAGCAATTATTGTTGTCGACTTGAAATCTGGCAAGTCAAAGCGTGTACTGGAAAACGCAGCACAATTAATGCATGAAGACAGAGATATAGTTATTGAAGCTTCTTTATTAGCGTCAAAAACTACAGAAGGTGAAACCAACGCGTTACGCTTTGGTTTAAACCCAATTGCCATTGATGATAAAAACGATTGGTTATATTTTGGTGCATTTACTGGCACAAAAGTCTACAGAATTCCAACATCAGCCATTAGTAACACAAAAAATTCAGACAAAAAACTGGCACAAAGCATTGAAGTTTATGGTCCTAAAAACCCAAGCGATGGTATTGCTTATGCACCAGGTGGCGGAATTTTAGCCACAGATCTAGAGCATAATGCGGTGGGGTTAACCACGAAGGGCCATTACGAAATACTGGTTCAAGATAAACGTCTTTCATGGCCTGATAGCTTGGCGGTAAGTAATGGTTATATTTACGTAACCCAAGATCAACTGCATCAACATCCTGCATTCAGCCAAGGCTTAGGTAACGCTAAACCACCTTACACACTTTACCGTTTTAGCTACCAACCTTAATACTATTTTAAATGGGTGCAATGCACCCATTTAAGCCTGATTTATTTTTCTATTTTTTTAATTATTCGCCAAATGCCCGCACTATTAAGGAACCTTTCATGCCTGAATTAACAATTGTCGCCAATATCACTGCAAAGAAAGACAACATTGATGTTGTAAAATCTGAGTTGAAAAAACTTGTTGAAATGACATTACCCGAAGAAGGCTGTATCACCTATGACCTTCATCAAGGTATAGAAAACCAAGCGCATTTTATGGTTTACGAAATCTGGGAAACCCGTGAACTGTGGCAAGCACATAATGAAAGTAAGCATTTAACTGAGTTTGTTGCCGCAACAAAAGGGGCATTTGAGCAATTTACCGTTGATGAAATGATGAAAGTTAATCAAGGTACGTTATGAAAAGTATCGTCAAGATAGGTGTAACTAACCTGTCGTTTCACCACGTGGCGGCGTCGCTTGTATCGAATGTGCTTAACAGTATGGGATTTGATGTACAAAGAATCTACTCTCCCCATGAAACTAACTTTGAAAAGCTCAAATCTGGTGACGTTGACTTACTAGCGTCTGCTTGGTTACCGTCTAGTCATGGCGTATACAAGGCAAATGTTGAGGAAGTAATTTCATTAACAGAGCTCGGTTTGCATTATGAACCTTATGCCTTGTGGGGAGTACCGGATTACATTCCTGAATCTGCAGTATCAGAAGTTACGGATTTATTAAAACCGTCTGTCATTGAAAAAATGAACGCTAATATTCAGGGAATAAACCCTGGTGCGGGTATCACCCGGTTTTCAATTAAAATGATGGAAGAATATGGTTTAAGTAACGTGGGCTATAAATTCCATACTGGTACTGAAGAAGACTGTTTTACTGCGTTCGAAAAGCAGGTCGAAAAAGAAGATTGGTTTGTTGTTCCGCTTTGGAAACCTCAGTTTTTGCACTTTAAGCATAAGATCAGAGAAATTAAAGACCCTAAAGGGTTATTAGGTGTTGTAGATCGTGCCGTGCTTTTAATTCGTGATGATAAAAAGCAGTTGTTGACCAAAGCGCAATTAAACAAGCTAAATGCTTTGCGTTTCAACAATGATGTTATTGCTGAGCTTGATTATCACGTATCTAGAAATAACAAACCGATAGACGATGTTACCAAAGCTTGGTTAGTTTCAAATGAAATTATTCCCGCTTAAGCAGCAATGACATTAAAGCGCAATTTAAGGCCTGATTTAATCATCAGGCCCTTCTACAGTAAATACCAGGTGTCTTCGCATATCTTTTAGAATAACCCCTTTTTTCACCATGGCGGCGCTTAATCGCTTTCGCCATTTTAATAATACCGGTTCCGCGGCAGCTAAGGATTGTTCATCTTCAAACTGAAAGCGCAGTAATAAAGAACTTGGGAACATCTCGTATTTCATATCAAACCAGCACTGCACCATGCCGGGAATTTCAGCGCGCCCTTGCTCTTCAAGCATATTCGCGACATCAAGGACAAGTGCTTGTTGTTTAATTTGCACTTTAGAAAGTTTTTTCATCGATAGGGTCCATCTTAGGGGCTAACGTTCGCAGACGCTAAACTTAAACGAAAACCTAGATAAATACCAAGAAAGCAGAGCTAATCAACAAAAAATTCAAAGTAAAAAGCTCACTACAGAATAGTTTTAACACGCCTTTTGGTGGCGCAAACAAGAGCTACACCCAATATCTCCCGAACTCACAAAAAAAACTTAACCTACTGAATTAAATATATTTATCCATCCCGTAAGTCTCACTTCATGAAGTATTTTTAAACCGTTAAGTTTCCGTAAGTTCTTTTTCGTAGGATCCGGCAATACTCACTCCAACACCAATCGCTCTATAGATGCAGATTGCTGTCGCTTCACGATGGATTGGTAATTTCCACCCTACTTAAAGGAATGAACATGAAACAGTTAATGCTAGGTTGTTGTGCAATGATCTTGGTGTTTCCTGCTTGGGTAAGCGCAGTTACACAAACAGACAATCACTATGCAGCAAATAAAAGCAATGGCTATATTGCCTACATGAGTGAACCAGAAACCCTGGTTATCGAGCAGGGAAACAGCACATTGAAACGTGAAGTTCACCTGCCCCGAGTTCATCAAGCCGCTGAGTTTAGTTGGTCGAATGACAATCGCTACCTAACTTTTACTACGCATAACCAGCACCTGTGGCTATATGATTTACACCTTGCCACGCTTCGGCTTATTGAGTCGATGCCAAGCACAGCACCTGAAAGCAAATACTCACCCCAATGGTCAAACGCAGGAGATTGGTTGCTATTTATTTCGCACAACCAAACGGAAGCTCGCCCTCGCGTTTACTCCCCATTACGTAAGCACAGCTATGCCTTGCCCATGTCAGCCGATGATTTCAGTCATATTGCGTGGGCCAATCACAGTAACGAAATAACCTTATTGGATTTCGTTGGCAAGCGTGAACGCCTTGCCTCATTTAAGTTATTTGGCATCACCCTGACCGCCACTGATGCTCGCAGTTTAATGGCCTTAAAAAATTAACCTAGGCCCTAAATCTAATATCGAGAAATTGATAGAAAAGGAAACGATAATGAAAAACGTCATTAGAAAAGCAGCCTTTAGCCTAGTACCTGCAGTGCTCTTATTCGCTACTGTGCAAGCGGCAAATTTTAACGAATTGAACAAAATTGGTGTCGTGAATAACAACCTAGATACGCCCCACCAGATGGTCATTTATAACAGCGACCAAACGAAGTGCTTGTCGACATACGGCCATAACCGTAAGAGTACTAATGTATTAACTTATGAAACCTGCCGTGTAGATGGTTACGATACCTGGACAATAACAAGCTCAGGCAAGATTAAAAATCAACGTAGCGGAAAATGCCTTACTTCGCCTCAAGGCAGAAGCACCTTAACGCTTGCTCGATGTAATACGTCTATTAAACGCGGTTACACCGCCTACGACTTCGTTATTCTGAATCACCTAGACGTTCCCACAAATAGCGGTATCGAAGTAGCCCAATTAGATTAACTGTGGCGTCTTATCCCCTGCCGCAATGCTTTTGCGGCAGGGCTCCACCTACTTAAAACCTTAGAATCGATGAATAGTCTTGCAAACTCACCCGCTCGGATTAGACTTATACATGGCAAATTGATGACCCGAAAAAATGAAACATCAAGGGGTTGGAGTTCAGTCTGTCTTGGATATGGGATATCTGTAGACATGAGCGAAACCTTTCAACTTGGTGACTGGGAAGTCAATACATCGTTAAATTCCCTGTCTCGTGATAACACATCTGTTCACCTTGAACCTAAGATGATGGACGTGCTTGCCTATCTGTCAGCCCATGCAGGCGAGGTCATTAGTACCGAACAATTGCTTATCGAATTTTGGCAGGGCACTTTTTATGGCGATGCCCCAGTCCAGAAATGTATCGCCATGTTGCGCAAGAAGCTTGGCGATAATTCAAGGCAACCTTCATACATAGAAACCGTTCAGCGCCGAGGTTATCGCATTATTGCGAATGTGGTGCTATTAGACGAGCGTCAGCGATGGGGCAATCTTCAAAAGCTCAGCCGATGGACCCAAGGCTCACCCTATAGAGGGCTACAAACCTTTCAGCCCGAACACGCGGCGATATTCTTTGGACGCAATAAAGCAATCGCAGAAGTGGTTCACCATCTTAATCAGGCAATGGATGATAACTTCAGCTTTTTACTATTAATGGGAAAAAGTGGCAGCGGAAAATCATCACTGTTACGTGCGGGGGTTATTCCGTTTATTACCCGAAGTGAAGGTTTAGCGGGTATAAAAGTGCAGCACTACACAGTTATCACCCCCACCCGCGGCAAAGCTAGCAGTATATTCAGGCAGCTATTAGGTGCCCTTAATGATATGAGCATGCTGGTTGATACTTGGAATTTAGACGCGCATGCCTGTGACCTAAGCCAGCACCCTTCCCATCTAAAAGCCCTGCTTAAAGAAAGTGAGAGCATAACTGAATTGAATGATGGAGCGCCCTCAACTCACTCAGTAGCGCGCCCCCACAACCTCATTGTTATCGATCAGTTTGAGCAAGTGTTGCAAGACGCAAGCTTGTCGAAAGAAGACGCGGCTAGCTTAATAAGCTTTTTAACCGTGCTTGTAAAAACTCAACGCCTTATTCTAATTGTGTCGTTACGAAACGACTTTTATGCCAACAGTATGGAATTAGAAGGATTCGCACGGCTCAAAGACGAAGGCCAGCAATACGACCTTCAACCTCCTAACGCCACCGATATAGCCCGTATGATACGCCTGCCAGCGCTTTCTGCAGGCCTAAGCTTTGAAGAAAACGTACAAACTGGAGAAAAACTCGATGAGGTTTTGCTAGAAGCAGCGATTGGTCACCCCGATGCGCTGCCTTTAATGGAATTCACTCTAGACTTGCTCTACCAGCGCCGCGACAAAGAGAACACGCTGCTGTTTTCTGCCTTTGCCAACATTGGCGGTTTAGAAGGTGCAATAGCACAACAGGCCGAAACCACTTATCAAGGTATGAGCGAAACGGCTAAAGCAAGTTGGAAAAGCGTGATGCACGAATTGGTGACCATTAACGATGTGAATCAAACCGGCTTAATTGCTAGAAAAGTACCAATTGAGCAGTTTAGTGACGAGAACGATTTAGCCTTTATTCAGCAGTTTGTTGATGCACGATTATTCGTTACCGAATCAGACCTTGGTGCAAATGAACTTACTTATAATACATCAGCCCCTGATGCGAAGAGGAATAAGCGTGTTTGCGTTGCCCATGAAGCCTTATTAAAACACTGGGATCGCATTACCGACTGGGCACAAAAAAACCGTGCGGCTTTGCTAAAAAGAACGGAGCTCAATACCGATTGCAGCCGCTGGTTAAATGCGGGTAAACCTCAAGACATGTTACTGCCCTCAGGTAGAAAGTTAGACGACGCTCGCTGGATGGCAAAGCAACCCCACTTGCACTTAACACCGCAGGAAACATTATTCATTCACCTTTCTGAAGGCCAGCATAAAAAAACGCAGCGCTATAAAACGTCGGCCATTGCCGCCCTGGCGATATTGGCTGTGTCCACAACGGGTTTGGCCATTTATAGCAATAATCAAACTCAACTCGCTGTTGAACAAACCCACCAAGCACAGGTACTTCGAAACAAAGCTGAAAGCTTAGTAGATTACATGTTGGGCGACTTACGCAGCCAGCTAGAGCCCATAGGGAAACTGGACGTGCTCGAAGGTGTTGGGCAGAAAACATTAGATTATTATGCAGGTATTGAAACCGGTGATGGGCTAAGGCAAGCAAACTCGTTGAAGCTTTTAGCCGAGATAAACATTAACCGAGGAGAGTTTGAACATGCCGGTGAACAGTTATCTCAAGCGTTAAATATTTTAAATAAGCAGGACGCCGAGCAGCTAAAAATACAAGAAACAGCACCGAATGGCATTGCATCAGCGAACGCGTATTCACAAAGTACAACGCAAACTAGCGAGCAAGTATTGTTCTTAAAAGGGAACATTCACTATTGGATTGGCGTCATCGCCTACTTCAAACAAGACTATACCACTACCATCGAAGAATGGGCAAAGTACCTTAACTATTCACAAGAACTGTTAGTGCTTAATGAGCTAAACCCCAAGTGGATGCTGGAAGTAAGTTCGGCTCAACACAATATTGGTAGTTTAGCGCTTCGTATTTCCCAGTACGAAAGCGCCAGCCAAAATTTTCGTGACTCCATCGCTTTAAAACGCAAAATGTTAATTTCGCAACCTAACCATAGTGAAGTACAAGCCTCGCTGCGGGGTTCTTTGTTAGGACTAGTAGCAGTGGCCTTTCAAACTTTTGAATTCAAAGAAGCAGAAAAATTGGCAGAAGAAGCCTATACCCTTGCGGTTAAATTACTGCTCGAAAACCCTGACGACTACAACATTGTCTATCAAACATTGTCATCCGCTAATTTGCTAATACAAGCTCAAATGTCCGTTGGCAACAAATCAGGTGCTGATAAAACAATAACCGACGGTGTAATGCTGGCGCAGAAACTGGCTATACAAGAACCCGAAAATGAAGCCTGGATGACCAAAGTTGCCACATTAATGTTCTTCTATTGGGATTATCATTTGCTCTTCGACACAAAAGAAACAACCCCTGATCCAGCACTACTTAACCTTACTCGTGCTGCTTTTAACAAAACCAAAAACCTGCCTATAAAACAGAAAATTTACAGTGTGAAATTGGGTTTCGAAAACCGCGAAAATTCAGAGGTGATGACATATATTGCCCAACCATCCATTGAGTTCAATAGTGAATCCACCCCGCGTCTACTGTGGGAGTTACATTTAAAATGCCGCAACCACCCCTGCACCATCGGTGAGGATATACGAAAAGAGGTTGGGAAAGGCGAAGGTAAAAGCTTAGCCCTCACGCATTTTACGTTAGCGAACACCGAGAAACCGTCGAACGATATGAATGCTTCACTAACTGAATTCTATTTTTTACTGGTGTCATCTAGGCGAAGTGCGGCTAGAGATGTGCTATTAAGTCTGGAAAAGCAAGGGTACTTACATCCCCAGTTAACAGACGCAATTAATCGCGCTAAAGACGACACTTAAACCCTGAAAGGAGCTTCAGATGGAACATGATGATCAATGTCGTAAAATAGCTTATAGCTACACCTTAAATTTATCAGTATTTACTGACAATTTATTGGAGCAAACGCTGAAAGAAGGCGAAGGTACTGCAGAAGGTGAAGCCTACTTTTTTAAGTATGAGGGGAAAGGTTTTTCAAACGGAATATTATCAATACCCCAAAGCAATTTTGCCGATGGGGACGTGAGGATCACTATCTTACTGAATCAAACTGCATCAGCTCACAAGCACGGACCGGCGGGCTATAAATTTGCCTGGATCCATGCACGCCGAGCGGGTGATAAAGAAGAATATGTAGGACGGGGGCAGAGATTCGAAATGGAAAGCTGGCAAAATGACAAAGTTTCATTTCTGTTAACCGGTAAAATGCAATACAAAACGACTAAGGGCTGGGTAAACATAAACACCTGTGAGTTGGCGCTAGATGTTTGGGTACACCACACCTACCGTTCGCAATTAACCAAGGAATTTACTGTAGATAAAATTAACTGCGACCCACAAATTGAAATTCAACCCTCTTAATGAATCAGTTAGTCCAAAAGTAAGTGGGGGCATAAATACTCTTTACACTTTGACGAATATTTAGGCTAGACTGGAACCATCAAATATTAGTTATAAATAGGCTAGCAGCATAATCTAGTTTAGCGCTAATAGATGAATGCAACATTTTCACTAACCTTAACACTTGCACTAAATTCGGCAAAAGGAGTTTCACCATGAAAAACAAAGCAATTGCGTTAGCATTATTACTCACTGTTGTAGGCTGTTCTGAGTCTAACGAAGAATCAGCAGCAGAAGCAAAAAAAGAAGCCATGATGGAAATGGAGAAGGCTGGCGACGCGACAGCTGATGCCTACGAAGAAGGGAAAGAAAAAACAGTTGATGCTTGGGATGAAACTAAAGATTCTGCATCTAGTGCCTATGAAGATGGCAAAGACATGGCCTCTGATGCTTATGAAGATGGCAAAGATATGGCCTCTGACGCGTACGAAGACGGCAAAGAAAAAGGGGCTGACATGATGGATGCTGGCGCTGAAAAAGTGCGTGAAGCGTGCATTGAAATGAAGAAAAAAATGGGTGGTGACGTAAGCGAGTGTGATAGTAAAGACTAACTTACTGCACCCCAGCATTGTGTGTTTGGTACGTTTGTTACCAAACACACAGTGTATTTCCACTCACTCAGCTAATGACTCAATCAATTCGCCAAGCAACTTTATGCTGTGTGTACGAACATCTTGCGTACCGTCAATGAAGTTGAACCGCAAACAGTTTCGGTACTTTCCTGTCGCTGAAAATAACTGCCCTGGCGCGATATAAATCCCCTGTTCTTTGGCTTTATCAGCCAGTTTAACCGCGTCGTATTTCGCATTTAATTCAACCCACAGTACGTACCCGCCTTGAGGGTAGCTCACGCACGTATCTTGTGGAAAATAACGCTTAATATCAGCGCGCAAAGCATCTCTTGCACTTAAGTAATAGTGGCGCATTGCACGTATGTGCTTGTCGTAACCGCCTTGTTCGATATAGCTTGCTATGGCGAGCTGAGGCAATGTGGGGCACATGGAACTGCTAACATACTTTGCATGAAGTACTTGGTTCCTAAAGCTTCCTGGGGCTATCCACCCCACTCTAAAACCCGGCGCTAAGGTCTTAGAAAACGAAGAACACAATAAAACCCGGCCATCCTCATCAAACGACTTAACCGTTCTTGGGCGCGGATACGAATAAGCAATGTCGCCGTAAATATCATCTTCAATAATGGCGACATCGTATTCTCTGGCCATATCGTAGAGCGCTTTTTTCTTGTTATCGGGCATAACAAAACCCTGAGGATTATTGACGGTAGGTGCTACCAGAATGGCTTTTACCGGCCATTGATCTAGCGCCAGTTTTAATGCATCTAAACTCAAGCCAGTTTCAGAGTCTGTAGGTATTTCTAGTGCTTTTAAATTCGCGCCTTTTATTGCTTGCATGGCACCGTAAAAGCCCGGTGATTCAACCACGATGACATCACCCGCATTGGCCACCGCACGAAGGCATACAGACAATGCTTCTTGGCAACCTGAGGTAACGATAAACTCATCCGACTGCAACCTACAACCCGAGGCAGCAGTAAGCCGGCTAAGCTGCTTTCTAAGGTTCTGATCACCCTTCACATCACCGTACACCATGCCATCAAGCGGCCTATTCTTCGTTAATTCATACAGGCGCTTTGTCAGTGGCTTAAGGGTTTTAGCGGTCATGTTGGGCATGGCGTGCTGGAACTGGCATCGCGTTTCAATACCACTGTCTTTGTTAAACGTATTCAACAACATGTTGAGTACATCTTCCCACTGAGACACATCCATTGGCCGTTGCGGCGGCTTAGTCATTTTAGGTGTATTATTTAATGTCGTATTTGACGATACGAAATAGCCCGATTTAGGCTTCGCTTCAACGTACATTTGAGATTCTAAAACCCGATAGGCTTCTTGTACCGTAGCGATGCTAACGTGGTATTCTTGAGATAGTTGCCTTACCGAGGGAAGCTTATCTCCTTGTTCAAATAGCCCACGATCTATTTGGGCTTTTAGTTCACAGGCAAGCGACTCATACAGTGTCATTTATTTTACTCTATACAGATAATAACCATACAGATAACTATACCTTACCTTGTCACTAGAACTTACCATACAGTTCTAATAGTAATTAAGCATACAGTCCTCTCTCCCGCCTATCTGTATGGCATATTTTCAATACTTTTGGCTCTAATACATACACATATTAAAATGTACTATGCTGTGGCGTTATTAAGTAACGCCTATAGATTTGCAACTCAACTGTCGCTTATTGGTTTAAATAGAAGATTAGAGAAAGGGACTACCATGGAAATTTCGTTACTTTTTGCACTCGCCACTTTTGCTTTTATTAGTACAGTAACGCCCGGCCCCAACAACTTAATGCTATTGGCATCGGGGGCACAGTATGGTTACAAGAAGTCGATTCCACATATGTTGGGTATTGTAGTGGGGGTGGCAGGGCTAATGATTAGCACGCTTTTGGGCGTAGGGGCACTTTTCACATTATTTCCCGCCTTGTATACCGTACTAAAAGTACTGGGCATTGCGTATTTACTGTGGCTGGCCGTTAAAATTGCTACTGCACCTACCGATGAAATTGAAATCAAGAAAACCAGCCGCCAAGGGCCACTTAAGTGGTGGGAGGGCGCACTGTTTCAATTGATTAATCCTAAAGCGTGGATGATGGCATTGGCTAGTGTAGGCACATTTTCTGTTCCCGGTGAACACTACGCAGAATCGGGTCTTGCTATTGTTATGGCCTTTGCGCTTATTGGATTCCCGTGCATTTCTATTTGGGCTGCAGTAGGCGCCAAAATAAAAATTTGGCTTAGCTCGCCCATGCGCAGAAAGCGCTTCAACTTCACCATGGCTGCAGCCACAGCTGCTACATTGTTTTTGATTATTTAAAAAAGGGGAAATGACGTGAGAGTATGTTATCGACTAGACGATGTATTCCCCCCGCCAACGCTCTGCTTAAAATGGTTTAGCCGCTTTGGCTTGCAAGTAAACTAAGAATAACTTGCTGCGGCTAAACCCGTTTTAAAAAGCACTAAGGCGCGAAAAAGAAGCCTTTATCTACCCCACTAAAATTGTTTTTATGGTTCAACAAGTACTTTTTATTCTTAGCACCATCTATCAATCGTAAAATATTGTTCTGCGAGTCGTTGTTAGCCATGTTGCTAATACGAAACTTCAACTGCATAACATTTTCTGGCATGCCTAGAATTTCAAAAATAAACACCGACAAATGATCATCGAGTTTTATTTTGCCTTGGCCCAAACGCAATTGACTTGTGGTCACTTCTTGCGGTTTTTCACCTCGGCTAAAAGCCTTTACATCAAAGGCTTGTTTAATGTGTGCCACTAATCGTTGCTTATACTCTGCGCTGTCTTTCGGAATTGCCTTTAGCTTAGCCTTAACGTTACTGCTGGCAATAAGCGACTGGTCAATACCATACAGTGGCGTCATCACTTCATATATCCAGCGGCCATCATCTAGATGGCGAATTTGAAAGGTGGCAATATTGCTATGTGCGCATCACTAATGCTTGAGAACATCAGTGCACAAACCAATAAGATAAATTTAACACTTTGCATATTGGCAAACCTTTTAATTCCCAGAATGAGATGTTATGCCTAAATTTTTTGTTTTGGGAATATGAAAGGAAAGCTTCACAGTAATTGCGCATTTCGTAAGTGCTGTAACGCGCATAAATGAGCAATGCGATAGTAAGATATGAAGGCTGCACAGGAGGGGTAAATACTTCAACCAAATTAACACCCTGGCGTGATGAACTTATCGGTAAGGATTTTCGCCCATAGCAACAGCAACGCAAAACAATCGCAAATCTAATTCTAACTGGTGGTATTGCGGCTCCATATAACAGCAAAGTTGATAGAAACCTTTGTTATGGTCTTTTTCTTTAAAGTGAGCGAGTTCATGTACCACTAGCGCTTTGAGTAAAGGCTCGGGGGCGTACAGCAAGTCGCTGTTAATGGCTAAGTCATGCTTACGCGTTTTGCCTTGCATTCGATAGGTATGTGTACCCAACGCATTGGTGACCATATCACCTTGCTTTTTAAATGCCGCCCGTCCAAAAGGCGGCGCATTTTTTACATAACGCTTTTTTAGGTCGGTTGCATAATTATAAAGTAACTTATCGGTCGTTATAGTATGCGCAATGGGGTACTTTTTAACGAGGTAATTGCTTAACTTGTTGTCGGCTATTAGTTGTAGCGCTTGCTCAACAACAGTCTGGGGGTAGCCATTAAAATATCGTGCGTATTCACTCACTTCACTTTCTCCTTAGTACACACAATTATAAAGGAATTGGAAAACGGGGGGTTATTAATTTTCAGAAGATAGTCTGTTTTTATCTCCATCTCCCCTTATTTATTTTTACCACTTTCTAGCCGCTTTCCTATCAAGTGCCAATGGAATCCCCACATTAATTTAAACTTACTATATAGTCAGGTGCATCTTGATATGGCAATATTTGATTAATTCAATGGCCTGGGTTTTGTTGGCCGACTAGATAAGGAAAATCTATGCTGATAAACGCGCGCAAATGTACTGGTGTTGCTCTAGCTGTAACTGTTGCCATTCTAAGTGGTTGTGGAGGCAGTGGCGGAGGTGGCAGTACCACCACACCGGTAACCCCGACGACACCGGTAAGCAGTGCCCCTTCTTGGGAGCCTGGTGTTTTTGAATCACAATCTACTTTCATCGCGAAGTGTGAAACGCCAAGAACCGGCTCAGATCCTTTCACAGGCAGTGCTTATCCTGATTCACAAGGCTCGGCATTAGAAGAAAAGCTATGGTTACGTTCATGGACTAACGACACCTATCTTTGGTACGACGAAGTACCTGATAATGATCCCGAGAATTTCTCGGTATTGGCCTATTTCGACCAATTGAAAACCACAGAGTTAACGCCAAGTGGCACACTAAAAGATAACTTTCACTTTTCTCAAGATACCGCTGAATATAATGAGCTAACCCAAACCGGTGTCTCTTCAGGCTATGGATTTGATTGGGAGTTTGTTGCTAGCACTTCGCCCCGAGAGCTTGTGGTTCGTTTTACCGAACCTGACTCACCTGCAGCGTTAGCCAATGTACCTCGTGGCGCTTCATTGATTACGGTTAATGGTATCGACTTCGTTAATGACAATACCCAAAGCGGTGTAGACGCTATTAACACAGCCTTGTTTCCAGCTAATCCTGGCACGGTCACAAGCTTCGAATTTGAGTTGATTGACGGCAGCCCACTGGTAGTAGATATAACCTCCGCTGATGTAAGCGTAACGCCAGTGCAAAACGTTAGCGTGCTAGATACTGAAATTGGCAAAACAGGTTACTTTCAGTTCAATACCTTTATTCGCACAGCCCAAGATGGCCTTATCGATGCGTTTGATTTATTCGTAGATGAGAATGTAACCGAACTGGTAATAGACCTGCGTTACAACGGTGGTGGTTTACTAGCATTAGCTTCTCAGGTTTCCTATATGGTAGCAGGCCCTAGCCAAACCAATAACGCTATTTTCGAAACCACGCGCTTTAACGATAAGAGCGGCACAACAAATCCGGTAACCGGTGGCACGGTGCAGGCAACCCCATTTTATAGTAACGAAATTGACTATAACGCCGGCGTGCTAACGGACACTTTATTACCTAGTTTGTCGCTTACACGTGTTTACGTGATAACCACGGGTTCAACGTGCTCTGCCAGTGAAGCGGTAATGAACGCATTGCGGGGTGTCGATGTGGAGGTGGTACAAATAGGCTCCACCACCTGTGGTAAACCATATGGTTTCTATCCTACTGATAACTGCGGCGAAACCTATTTCACTATTCAGTTCCAAGGCGTGAACAATAAAGGCTTCGGCGATTACTCTGACGGTTTTATGCCGGTAGCATCCCCTAGCTTCGACTTCGAACTACCTGGCTGTGATATAGAAGACGACTTTACAGCAGTGTTAGGTAATCCTGAAGAAGGAATGTTGGCAGCGGCCTTGGAATATTCTGCTACCGGCAGCTGCCCTGTGGTTGCTTCAACAGAGGAGCTCACTAAGGCTAACGCTTTAGGCAATCAAGAAAGCGCTGCTAGCACGTCGAATAGCCAAACCGGAAATGCCCTGCTATCTATCGATAACCCGAATACGCGTAGAAACACCTTTATTTTGCACAATAAGGTTAACGAACCTGTAATTGAGGAGCGCCAGTAATGGCGCTTTTTAAGCTAGTTTTAGGTGCTGGTGCCATTTCATTTGTTTTAGCAAGTGGGTGCGCAATAACCGCAGTGCCAAGTGAAAATGACTTAGTTGACGCGCTTACTGACGACTTGAGTTTTGCCCAGAAACAGATAATAGAGACTAAAATTAGCGACTGGTTTGGCGGTGTAAAAGTTACCCTTGCCGACGATGTATTTTCTGAATCTTCGCAAGTTAGTATTGAGCGTAAAGCGCACTTGGACGAGAGAAGGTTACCTATTGAGGGAAGGCACAATAACCCCGCATTTACGTTTACGTTGCTGACCGATGGAAAGGACTGTGTATTGCGTAACGACCAAACTGGTGATATTGAAAAAATCGCTGAGATGACTTGTTTGGCAGAAGCAAAGTGAGAAAAGAAAGAAGGGCATAGTACATAAGTACCTTTAAAATACGTAGCCCCTTTCTATGGCTTAACTAAATTGCTAGGAGCGAACATGAAGTTATGGATTAAGATTCTTTTGGTTTTGTTGGGGGTCATACTTATCCTTGTTGTGTGGGCGGCAGTGTTGGATAAAGAATTTACGGAAACCAGTAATGCCGCCTATAGACAAAGTACCGGCGTTTTATTTAAAGAAGCAGGCATATCCCCTCAATCGAATTTTGTGAATACACAAGGGCCAGTTAAACGTGTTCATTATTACGAAATGGGTGAAGGCGAGCCTTTAATTCTGATCCATGGCGGGGGGGGTTATGCTTCACAGTGGTTTACTATCATGGAAGAACTGGCTAAGTCTTACCATTTGTTTGTTTTGGATCGCCCAGGAAGCGGCTTAACCGACAACTTTAGCTATGATGGTGTGAACCTGACGAAACATGGTGCAGAGTTCATTCGATCTTTTATGGACGCTTTAAATTTAGACAGTGCCCACTTGATAGGACATTCGATGGGTGGACTTTTCAGTGTGAATTTTGCAGATATTTACCCAGAACGCGTGAGAAAGCTTGTGTTGATTGGGCACCCAGCAGGAGGCACCACAACGATCCCGCCCCAAGTTATTTTGATGGGCCTACCGGGCGCCAATAAAATACTATTAAAGCTAATTGGCAAACCGACAGTTGAGGGAAGTAAGGACTTTCATGGCATGATGCTGGCGCATAAACCGGAACAATTATCTGATATCTATTGGCAAAATGATGTTAATGCCCAGCTTATTCCCGGAAATGCTCGCACATTCAATTCACTGCTTGAAAACTGTATAGAATTTGGCGGATTTAAAGAGGAATTCCTGATCCAAAATACATTGTTTAGCCTATCCCACAACGTGACTTTTATTGTTGGTGATAAAGATGTTTGGGACACTATTGAAAATGCTGAATATTTAGTATCAAAAATGAACAACGCCTCTATTCACATTATCAAAAATGCCAGTCACTTACCTTGGCTCGATGCGCCTGAAGAAAGCGGGCAACTAATTTTGAATGCATTGAAAGGAAAGAATTAGGTAGGGCAGAGTACTTTTGAGACAAAGCAATAATGTACTCTGACCTTATTTAGCTTCGCGTTAGCCACAGCACTTCTTATATTTTTTACCACTACCGCAAATACAAGGGTCGTTACGTGCAGGGGCTTTTTCTACTGTTACAGTGCCTTTTTTATTTAGTATTACTGTTAACGCTTGTATAGATTCGACCGCGCTTTCCGTGGTATCAACTGTAATATCTGCATACAAACCAGCTTCTGCCACTAATGCCTTTACTTCATGTTTTCGAGCTTCATTAGTTACTACTAATTTAAGCGGATATTTTTTACTACCGGCAATACGGCTAGCGTTTCGTTCATAACCGTATGTTAGGGTCGTTTGACGGGCGTCTTTACGACCTTTAAAAAAAAATTTATCTGACATTTGGTGTTCCAAATATTTAAAAGTAGAAGGTAGGTATCATCATTAAACCGTCACAAAAACTCGCTAACCAACCTGTGTTTTGGATGAGAGATATCAAACTGAAGTGATTTTCACCATACACTTCAATTTGAGAACCATTAGCTATCTATTTCTAATCCATTTTAACGAGGGAAAGTCATAATATCTTTGCCTACATTAACGCGTCCATAATGCTGTCTAGTCGTTCTAAACTCATGAGGAGCAATAAAAACAGGGGGAAGCTTTACTTACAGGCGTTACTTATCCAAGATTCAGGTTGAATAACACACCGTAAATAATAAAGAGTAATGTGATGATCTGCTTATGCCTATTCTACTACAAGTGCAAAGCCCACACATAATCTACTTGAGATTAACCTAGCCTATAGAACAAAAATAAAGCGGGGCCAGAGTACTTTTTCCAAATAAAATTCCTTCTGCACATACTCTCACTCCCTTTTTCTTACTGTCTTTTCGACTAGCTTTAGCAAGTACAGGGTTGTGGTGATAGCTAAATTTATTCAACGAAGTAATAACCGTGACCTAAGTACCATGATGCAAGCTTTAGGCGCGTGTATGTTAGATATTTTAACCAAAAGTACAAGCGGACTGGAAGGCGATGGGAAGGCAGGCCATCAAACCACGGTGCCATTGAGTGAAACGCAAAACTTCGCTTAAAAGGCTCTGGCTAATGTACTCATCTCAAGTATTCGGTTAATGTGCTCAGTTAATATATTTTGCCCCATTAATTCTAGAAATGAGACTACATAATGCAACCACACGACCACTCACCGCTAGATGACTTTGTTGAATATCCAGAAAATGAAATGATGTCGCGCAGCGCTGACTTTTTGCAAACGATGCAACGCAGGCACAGCATTCGCCATTTTAGCGACAGGCCTGTAGACAAAAAGGTTATCGAAAACTGCCTTTTAACGGCTGGCACTGCGCCGAGTGGTGCCAACCACCAGCCTTGGCATTTTGCAGCAATTAACTCCGCCACGGTAAAGCAAAAAGTAAGGGAACAAGCTGAAGCACATGAGCGTGGATTTTATGAAGGACGTGCTGGGAAGCAATGGCTTCAAGACCTCAAACCGTTAGGCACAGATTCAAGTAAACCGTACTTGGAATTAGCACCTTGGCTTATTGCCGTCTTTAGCCAGAAGTCTGGCGAAACAGAAAGCGGAGACAAACGCCAGAATTACTACGTTCATGAGTCGGTAGGCATTGCTGTGGGAATACTGATTACCGCCTTGCACAATGCGGGTTTGGCAACGCTAACTCACACACCAAAGCCCATGAACTTTTTAACGCAAGTGTGTAGCCGCCCAGAAAATGAACGGGCTTATATGCTGATTGTTGCCGGCTACCCCGCTGCTGAAGCCACTATTCCAGCTCATGCAAAGCAGAAAAAGTCACTTGAAAGCATCGCCAGCTTTCTTTGATAAGATAAATCGGCTCTAAGTGCTATGGATTAAAGGGCTTATAGTTTGTAATAAATCTGAGCGTTTTAAGTCGTTTCTATTTCCAAGAGGTGATTGTAAAAGTGCATGGCATGCGCTTTCTCATATTCCTGCTTGTTTAGATTTCCATAAGCAAAGTGCTCTGCCAATGGCCCTGTGTAGTGGCGAAATTTAACCATTGCCGCTCTAAACCGAGTGTATGCAGAATTAATATCTCCGCGTTCTTCAATTGAAGGAGCGCCAGGGATTGCTTCGCTTAAACCGTGCGTCATTTCTTGTCTTGCAGAAAAAACAGAAAAGGCCATCTTGCCCACAGTATTTTTGAATAAGTCGGATTTATGCTCAGGATAACCCAACATTGAGAATTCGACACTTTGCGCACAATGAATAAGAATTTTATAAAGATCCCAATCACCTAGCGTCAATACATCTTGTTTGATTACTTTATCTAACGTTTGAATTGAGGCATCGATACTCAGTGCTTTACTACTTGATTTACCGTCAAGCCATACTATGCCGGTTGCACCTATAGCTGCACCTCCAGCAATAATACCCAAAAGAAAGTTTCTACGATTCATCAATTTATTCCACAAGCGGTAACACTATATTAGGTAAAAATGGGGGCTTGCTACGCGTGCGCGTACTTACGAATGCCCCCTGCTCCATTATTTATTTGGCACAATCAGATACTTTTCACCAGTCTTCTTCGCATTGTATAGCGCTACATTTTCTGGCTGAAGCGCTTCTTCAAGGCTTAATTCTTTGGTGTAAGAAGACGCAAATGTGGTATTTATTTCAGTGGCCACCTTCTTGTAAAGCTCACCCACGCGCTGTTTATTTAATTTACCAAGGAAGCGCATTAGTAACCAACCACCTATTCCCCACGTCATACCATAAGCACGGTTCAAAATGGTTGGAGAGAAATCTAGGCCGCCGTATATATACACTTGCTTGTTGCTGTCAGAACCATAGGTGTTGAAGCCTTTGGCATCTTTACTGCCAGACGCTTCCATCATGGTAAGAATGTCGCTTACTAACTCGCCGCCGCCAATGGCATCGAAGGCTAAAGTTGCGCCTGTTTTATCTATCGCTTGGTAAAGCTGGGCTTTAAAGTTTTCGCTAGTAGAATCGAGCACAATTTTAGCGCCCAAATCTTTAAGAATTTCTACCTGTTGCTGACTACGTACAATGTTAACCAAATCTACACCTTCTTCTAGGCAGATTTTGTTTAGCATTTGGCCCAAGTTAGATGCCGCTGCGGTATGTACTAAGGCTTTATGGCCTTCCATACGCATGGTTTCTACCATACCCAGTGCAGTCAACGGATTTACAAACGAAGACGCCGCTTGCTGCGCCGTTGTGCTTTCCATATGCGGCAAACACGCTTGAGCTGGAACACATGCATATTCGGTGTAAGCTGCGCCAGTAAGGATAGAAACGGTTTTACCCATTAGTGCTTGAGCTTCAGGGCTGCTACCAGCTCCAACAACGGTTCCCGCTCCCTCATTACCAATAGGTAACGTTTGATCAAGACGCGACTTAATACGCATTAACAATGGTTGATGTACCGGTGCAACTAAGGCATTTTTGCTGGCATCAAAGGTTGCTTTATCAAGGCTGGCTGGGCCGAACATGGGCCACATATCGGAAGGATTGATAGGTGAAGCTTCCATACTAACAATCACTTCGTGTGGCTTGGGCTCTGGCACATCTACCTCTTTGATAGATACCTCTAGTTCGCCTTCTGATTTGATAAGCGTAAAAAGCTGTTTGGATTTATTCATTTTGGTTGTCTCGCTATGTTAATCAAGATCTACGTGTGAGCTAAGCTAACATGACGTTAACATCAGTAATATTTATATTGGTAATATATATAGGTGCAGATGAGTTATAAAAAATAAAAAAGGGGGCAGTGTACATTTTACGTGAAAAGTACTCTGCCCCCATTATTTGCGCTCTTATTTAATCCGTCTTCGGAGAGCCATTTTCGTTAAATTCAGCAATTGCCTCGCCGGAGCTCTTCCAACGTTCACGCTCTTCATCGCTTGCTTTAGGTGAATACAACCCTGTATACGCATAGAAAATACCAATTAATGGCGCAGTCCAACAGGCAAAGGCCAGCGGAATGTACAGTAGGTTTTCAAGGTTATCGCCAGATACTCCTAAACCCAGAGCAGTGATCACGAATGCTCCACCCGCATTCCATGGAATAAGTGGCGACATCAACGTGCCCCCCTCTTCAATGCCCCTGGCAAGGTTCAAGGTGGAATAGCCCATTCCTCGGTATACCGGTGAGTACATACGCCCAGGTAACGCCACTGACAAGTAGGGGTCACCAGCTACTAAATTAGTCGCAAATGCGGTTCCAACTGCGGCAGTTTGTGTGCCTGCAAATGTGGTTGCTTTGCTCTTTATCGCATTAATAATACTTCGCAAACACCCTGTGGTTTCAAGCGCGCCACCAAAACCTAGTGCAATGAGTACAAGCGAAATAGTCCACATCATTGACTGAATACCACCACGGTTTAATAAACCATCAATCTCAGAAATACCTGTTTCAATCGAGTACCCGTTATTGGCAAAATCAAATATCGACTGTAAGTTCTGCCCTTGGGTAATCATTGCCATTGCACTACCCACTACAACACCAGCGAATAGAGAGGGCAATGGCGGGCATTTCTTAAGTGCCAGCGCCATTACAACGACAGCAGGTAGCAGTGCCCAGGGAGAGATATAGAAGTTATCTTGTAGCGCGTTAGTAATACCCGAAATTTTTTCAAATGAAACGCTTTGCGTGTCGATAACAAAAAAGCCAACGGCTATGTAAATTACCAATGCTATTAACATGGCCGGCATTGTGGTCGCCATCATATTTTTGATATGAGAAAACACATCGGTTCCCGTCACCGCTGGGGCCAAATTTGTAGTGTCAGATAAGGGCGAGACTTTATCACCAAAGAAAGCACCAGATACTACCGCTCCGGCCGTCCAGTACATAGGAATATCGAAGCCCTCGCCAATACCCATTAATGCTAATCCAACTGTACCGACACTTCCCCAACTGGTCCCTAAGGAAACAGAAACCACTGCGCATATTATCATGCCAGCAGCCAAGAAGATTTCGGGAGATAGGGCTTTTAGCCCATAGTAAATAATGGTGGGAACGGTTCCGCTGGCTATCCAAACACCTATAATCATGCCAACGGTAATGAGGACCGACACCGATGGTAAAGCAACATGAACCACGTGAAAAATACCTTCTCGGATATCTACCCAAGTGAGTCCCAAATACATGCCAACCAAACTGGTTAGCGCTAGCCCGATAGTTAGCGGAATGTGTGGTTCGAATACGCCAAAATAGAATATCTGGGTACCCAAGATAATAAGGGTTAGCACCACAGGGGTTAAAGCAAGTAACAAACTGGGTGTGACAGGTTGCTTGTCATTCATGTCAATGTCCGTTATTTAGAAATCCATTCTTAAATCACATACGGTTATTAGCCTTTAACAGATCGGCTAGAAAAAAGTGCCGCTAGTTCACTGCTCTTAATTTTCAACACTGGTATACTAGTTAAGCAAATTAAATAAACACAGAGCACCTTTATCAACAATGACTAAAACCCAACACCATTTAGCAGGCAATGAGTGAAGATACCTAAACGCCTACAACCCCTCGTCGATGATGGTTTAATTGATGAAGTACTAAGCCGCTTAATGAGCGGGAAAGAAGCCGATGTTTTTGTGGTTCGCTGTGGTGAACATGTTCGTTGCGCAAAGGTTTATAAAGATGCGGTTAAACGTAGCTTTAAAAAAGCGGCGCAATATCAAGAAGGTCGAAAAGTGCGAGGCGGTCGACAAGCACGTGCTATGGGCAAACGTTCTAGCTACGGACGCCAAATAGAAGAAGAGATTTGGCAAACCGCAGAGGTTGACGCCCTATCTCGCTTAAACGAAGCTGGCGTGCGTGTACCAGATACATACTGCTGTATAGACGGCGTGCTGCTGATGGAGTTGGTGTCGGATGAACACGGCGATGTAGCCCCCCAATTAGGGCATGTTAGCTTCAGCAAAGAAGAAGCAATAGCCCAGCATAAACTCATGATGCACAATATTATGCTAATGCTTTGCACGGGCATTATTCACGGCGACTTGTCTGAGTTTAACGTTCTTGTTGATGACAAAGGCCCTGTGATTATCGATTTGCCACAAGCGGTGAATGCCTCAGCCAACAACAGTGCTGAAGCCATGTTTGCTCGCGACGTTAATAACATTCGCCGTTACTACGGCGAGTTTGCCCCTGAGCTATTGAATACTAACTACGCAAAAGAAATGTGGGCGCTGTTTGAAGAGGCTAACCTAACGCCTAATTCTGTCCTTACGGGTGAGTTTGAAGATAACAGTGAAAATGCTGATGTCGACGCAATTCTTGAAGAAATACAAGCAGCTGCAGACGAAGAGCAAGAACGGTTAGCGCGTATTAATTTTTCGGATGATGATAATTAAGGGGAGCAGAGTACTTAAAGTTATCGCGTTACCCGCCGTTGCTCAATGCTTATTTTAACCGCACGAAATTGAAATAGGATTAAATGCTAGACGCAAAATTTAGTAGGTGCTAAATTTACGCCGCATTCGCAAAGCAATGTGATTTTATAAGGACATTTAAATGGAATTAAGAAGTAAATTAACAGCATCTTTGGTCGCACTTATTACGGTTTCTTCGCCAGCTTTAGCTGATGACCATACTGCTAAAGGCCCGAAATGGGATCTTGCTGAACTCGGTTATGTGCAAACTGAAATCGACGACGATGACTTTTCTCCGTCAGGCTTCAACGCCTCATTCTCTAAAACGCTTGGTGAAGGTTTCTACCTCACTGGACGCTATCGTGATGTGAGCGAAGATGTAAATGTTTTTGGCCTAGACGTTGAAGTAGAGCTATCCCAACTGTCATTGGGTGGTGGGTATCGCTTTAATGTAACAGAAAGCACCGATGTATTTGCCCAAGTGACCTATGAAAACTTGGAGGTGGGCGCTTCAGCTCAAGGTAATTCGGAATCTGAAGATGACAATGGTTTTGGTGCCACTATCGGCGTACGCGCTATGGTGACAAACGCACTGGAGCTGGGTGCTCACATCGGTTACCTAGATATTGCCGAAGAGTCAGAAACGGCTTTGGGCGTATCTGCATACTATTACTTTACTGACAACATCGCGGTAGGTGCCACCTACGAAGCATGGGATGGTGTAGATTTTATAGGCCTGAATGCCCGTTACGCATTTTAACGGACTGGTAGGTAATCAAAGCCCGATTTACCCGGGCTTTTTTGTGCTCTTTCAATTTACCCTAATTAGTTTTACTTGCTAGGTATCGGGCTGAAGTTTTATTAAACGGCCGCCTTCTTTGTCTTCAAGTACATATATGTTGCCCTTGTTATCTTGTTCCACCTCACGAACCCGTTTACCCCATTCGTAACGTTCCGCCTCTTCCACATTCCACTTTTGACCGTCTCGACTGAAAGTAACCCGCACTAACGCTTCTGAAGACAACCCGCCTATGAAGCCATTCCCTTTCCAGTCTTTGTACATGTCACCCTTATAGATAATAAAACCCGCTGGGCTTATAGCAGGTACCCACGCATTTTCTGGAGCTTTATAAATCGGGTAATCTTCGTGATTCGGTATTTTTACACCGGAATAATGGTCGCCCTGCGAAACAACGGGGTAGCCGTAGTTGCGCGCTTTTTCAATAATATTAAGCTCATCACCATGACGGGGGCCCATTTCATGGGACCATAAATTCCCCTGTTCGTCGAAATCAATACCCAATGGGTTACGGTGCCCTAGCGTCCATATTTGCTCTGTCACGCTACCGTTGCCATAAAATGGATTATCCTGTGGCACGCTTCCATCTGCATTTAAGCGCAAAATTTTTCCCAAGTTCATCGCCATGTTTTGCGCTGGCGTAAATTTCTGCCTGTCTCCTGACGTAATAAACAAGTAGCCGTCCGGCGAAAACGCCATACGATGTGAATAGTGCCCGTTTCCGGTTACTTTCGGTGATTGATGCCAAATAAGTTCTCTGTCAGACAAGTTTGCGCCGCTATCAGAAATATTTAGCGTTGCCCGCTCAATCACAGCCCCACTGTAGGCATCGTCTTTAGGATCGCGCTCTATGTAGGAGATATAGATGGTGCTATTCGTTTTAAAATCAGGGTGAACAATTACATCACCTAAACCACCTTGCCCTCGCGCTTTAACGTTGGGAGTGCCGGTTACTGCAAAGCGTTTCTGTTGGTTTTTATCAAGTAACCATAGTGCGCCAGCCTTTTCTGTTACTAAACTATGCCCATCAGGTAAAAATGCCATTGCCCAAGGGTTTTCGAATGACGTTATGGCTTCTCCCACAAGCATAGTGCCCTTACTGCCTTTCAGCTCAACCTGAGTTGGAAAATCAGGCTGAGCCGACGCACCGAAGGAGGTTGCTAGAATGGTAAAAAGAAGAGTCAGCTTTTGTCGCGTGTTAGGTTTTCGCATGGTCGTTGTTAACCTTGTAAAAGGTTCGCGTAATACTCGTCACACCTAAATGTGGCACGCAAATGATGATTAATAACGATGTTTACGCGTGTTTATTGGGTACGGCTCACTTGCGCTAACATCAGCTAATTTTACCTTTTTCACAGCTCGTCATCACTCTACCGATAGGATGATGGCGGGCTATTGTGGTATCTAGCCCAAAGACGCCTAAACTGCCTTGGGTCTTCAAACCCACACCGCTGGGCGATTTCTTCTACCTGTAACGGCGAGTGCTGCAAGAGTTGCTGGGCTAAACTCAATCGCAATTTGTAAATATACTCTTTACTAGTAATGCCGGTGCTGTCTTTAAATAGGCGTGCAAAGTGGCGTTTACTGCAATGCCCTAAATCAGCCAGTTCTTCTACACTCCAATTTTTAGCGGGGTCTTGCTGAATCTTATCTTGAATTCTATGAATTCTTTGCTGTAAATGGTTTCTGTGCTCCAGATACGGTGACAAACTAGGATCTTGCATACCTCTGCGAATAAACAAAACCATTTGTCTGGCTATCTTTGCAGATACTTGGGGGCCAACGTGCTGCTGTACCAAGTGAAGCGCCAAATCAATTCCAGCTGATACGCCAGCACTCGTATACACATTGCCATCTTGCACAAACAATCGATTTTCAAGTACTTGTTTAGCGGTGAGTAAAGCAGATAACTCATTGCAATGCATAAAGTGTGTGGTGCATTTTTTATTATTCAGCAACCCGGCTTTCGCCAACACCAACGCACCCGCACAAACACTGATCACTTTGGCAAATTGATGTTGTGCTAACCACCCACACACCTTATGAAGCGAAGGCGTATCAAGCTTAATTTCATTACCCACCATGCCGGTTACTAATAGCCAAGCATTTGGTTCAACGGTAGTTGGCAGAGAGTCTACCGACAACTTCATACCAAGTGAGTTTTTAAGCGAAGTCTGCGGCCCAACAAAATACAGTTTAAAATGGTTTTTTCCGTAGCGATTTGCATAAGCAAAAACCTCTGCTGGCCCCACCACATCTAACATCAACAGCTCTGGTAGCAATACTATATAGATGGGTATTATTTCGGTGTCGGCCTTTGTATTAGCATTAGTTTCAAAAGTGGCAGCAGAATCGGTCATTATAAACTCACCGCCGCTGCTTTACGGCGAAAGCGCCCACCAAAGGTATTAAGTAGCAGGCCAAACAATACCAAAATAATACCCAACCACTGCATAGGCGTAATACTTTCACCAAGCATGAGCGCAGCAGAGCTTAGCCCTACAATAGGAACGCCTAATGACAAAGGGGCAATTTGGCCAGCCGGATAACGGGTCAATAGATAACTCCAAAGCCCATACCCCGTAATAGTGGCCCCAATCGCCAGATACAGTAAAGCACCAAACGACACCCAACTAAACCCACTTAAACTAGTAATAATTAGCTCTGGCCCTTCAATAAAATAACTGCCGATGAAAAATGGAATAGGCGGTACCCATGCACTCCATACCACTAAATTTACGTTCGAATTAAAGCCCCGATTGCTAATGCTTCTTGCGCTAATATTACCCAATGCCCAGCTTGCCGCACCCGCCATGGTTAAACCGAACCCAAGGGCTGTGATGCTATGTTCATCCTTACTTAGTGCGATAAAAGTTAAGCCAAACGCGGCAATAAAAAAGGCCCACACCTGATAATTTTTTATTGATTCTTTTAGAAAAAACATAGCAAAAATCATGGTAAACATCGCCTGTGCTTGCAGCGCAAGCGACGCTAACCCAGCGGGCATCCCATAGGCCATAGCTGAAAATAAAAATGCAAATTGCAGGAAACTAATGGGCACAGCATAGGCCACCCACCATATAAACGGGGTGTTCGGTCGTTTGAAAAATAACGCCCCCACCGATGCGACTAATAAAAAACGCAAGCCGCCCATTAATAAAGGAGGCATACCTTCTAACCCCCAAGCAATAGCAACAAAATTTACGCCCCATACCACCACAATAAATATAGCGATCAATAAATCCTTTCCTAACATACCCTACCCTTTTTCGCTGATATTAATTGATTAGCGTTGATGCGCCGGAATATGTTTCATTTTGTCTACAAATGTAGTGATTTCTTGCTCACTGAGTTGTCCGACGACCTTCTCGTTACTTGCACTATGATGCTGCAAACCCAAACCCGGACGATACGCTTTTACGGGGCGTATAGGCCTTCGTTGCAAGTCACCGCCGCAGTTAGGGCAAACTCCTTGCAAAATTCCTTTTAAACAATCTTCACAGAACGTACATTCGTAAGTGCAAATATAGGCATTTGCTGAGTTAGCAGGTAAAGATGCATTACAGCATTCGCAATTAGGTTTAAGTATTAACATAGAGATATGCACTGATGATTGTTCATTACGATACTATGCCTGTTTGCACATTGATGATAGGGCAAAAACTTATTCTTAGCGGGTCAAAAAGGCCATAAGTAGGGCTAAACTACTTTTAGGGAGAAGAGGCGCTGAGTTTCACCATTCTTAATGAACTTATAATTACAATTAATTTTAGATATAGTATTTAAAGTAGGTCATAAATCTTAAAATAATTATAGAGGGAACTTATGAGGGCTGTTTGGGATTGGCTGGTAACGCATCGCGCTATATCAGTTTTTATCGTACTGGTTATCTACGGGTTTGGACTATTGGTTATTGGAGCTTATAAGGGTATTTACCTCCAAGATATAACGTGGGTAGCAAAAGAAGTTCCCGTTAGTGACTCATATACCATTTCATTTTATGCTTCAGCAGCGCAAGATTTTTGGTTTTTCTTTTTTGTTGGTGCAATAGTCTCACTTCTATTTACTATTTCGCCCAAAGAAGAATGTATCGAAAACAAAATTAACTTTTTATTTAGAGATGTTCCCCACAATGGCTCTCTTATGGAGTTTCTAAAGGAAAAGTTTAACGAGAATTCTTGCAAATTGATTTCCGCAAAAAAGGAAATCTCTATATTAGAAGAAGACAGTGGTTTCTTGAACCTTTCAATCTATTCTAAATTCGAGATACTCAACATGCATCACTCTACTCCACTGAAAGACGAGTTTGGCATTTTAGAGGTCTACACAGATGATACCGTATTAAAAAGTCCTAACCACGAAAATTGGGGAAGAATAACTCGGTGTGAGTTAATCCGAAAAAATGGTAAATCGAACGTTGTAGAGACTGGCCGAATATTGAAAGGCTCAGAGCCTTATAAGAGGAAGTACGACATTGAACTTGCCCCAGGAGAGGTTGCTGAAATAATAATCAACTACGATTTATGGGTTGATAAAAAAGAGAGTTTCAAAATAACCCCCTCATTTTTCACAGATATTTATGACGTTTATGTATCTAGTCAGTTAAGTCGCCCTTTGTTAGTAGATTATAAAACGAGAACCGACACTCAGGTAGGGCCCGTATCTCAGGAACAGAAGACGGTACATCAAGAAATGGTGGAAATCGGCAGTTTCTCAAATTTGAGGGTTGATTTAGATTCAATACACTTAAAATTCAACTAACCCAATGAATTATATAATTATTTTTATTGGCTGCAATTACCAAAATAGTTTAAAATAATATAATAACTAAGGAGTTTAATATGACTGTTAATAGTGGATGCAAAGGATAGCATTGAAGTTAGGGTTCTAGCTTCGTGAAAAGGTAGTTTCCCCCCCTATCTAAGGCTTTACTGCTAATATCATCGGCGTTGTCCACCTATCAACGCCTGCTGTTTTTTCTGGTGATTGTTTCCTGATAAATTGGGTCAGTGTGCTTTATCGTAGACTGTGTACTCTGCCCCTATTATTCAAGTATTATGGCGCCAATGTTAATACCTCGCGGGCTTCCCTCTATGTCATTTTGCGCTTTAGGCTTATGTACCGAACTTGTAAACACCGTTGCTGAAAAAGGCTATATCACGCCTTCACCAATTCAACAGGAAGCTATTCCAGCAATATTGAGTAAGCAAGATCTTATCGCGATAGCACAGACAGGAACGGGGAAAACAGCGAGTTTTTCACTGCCTATTTTGCAGCTATTGGCAGATATGCCACGCCCAGAACCCAATTGTATAAGAGCCCTGATCATAGCTCCAACTCGAGAGCTTGCCGCACAGGTTGCCCAAAACGTAGAACAATATAGCCAGAATTTAAAAGTCCGCTCAACGGCCGTGTTTGGTGGCGTGCGGATTGAACCTCAAAAATATGCGTTAGCGCAAGGTGTTGATATTCTCATCGCAACGCCAGGGCGTTTGGTAGACTTATACGAGCAAGGTGCAATCAACTTCGATCTTCTTGAAATATTGGTGCTAGATGAAGCTGACCGCATGTTGGATTTAGGGTTTGTTGACCATATTCATCACATACAAAAGCTTCTGCCTGAAAAACGTCAAACCCTGCTATTTTCCGCCACATTTTCAAAAGAAATTAAAACATTAGCAAACACGATGCTGAGCAACCCTATGACTATTGAGTTAGCAAAGGCCAATGATCATATCGAGAAAATCACGCAAGTATTACATCCGGTAGACAAAGAGCGAAAAAACGAGCTTCTCATTCACCTTATTGAAAACAATGACTGGTCTCAAATATTGGTATTTACGCGCACTAAACGAGGCGCAGATGGCTTGAGGAATGAACTCGAAGCGAAAGGTATTGTTGCCGAGTCTATTCATGCAAACAGAACGCAACAAGCACGCACATTGGCGTTAAATGGTTTTAGAAGCGGCACTATTAAAGTACTTATTGGAACAGACCTAGCCGCTAGAGGCATTGATATTCAGCAATTGCCATGCGTGATTAATATT
>NZ_JAESDJ010000023.1:0-42804 GCF_019249255.1 Alteromonas lipotrueae
ACTCTTCAATTAAATATATCGAATATGAATCGTCGTTGTGTGACACTCTTAATGAGTGCCCACACAGATTGTCTTGTCTAAATTGTTAAAGAACGTTGCGACTTCGTCGCAATTCACTAGAAGCCATTGCTTTTTCGTGACTCACTCTGCTTGAGCGAGGTGCGTATTATACGCTTGAAGTTTTCAGTGTCAACACTTTTTGAATTTTTATTTTCTGAAGTGTTTTCTTTAAAACCCCGTCACACTTGGCCTTAAAGGTAAGTAGTGACTTGCTTTGCCAGTGTAAGTTATTTCACTTTCCTGTCGAAGCGGATGCGCATTCTAGAGATTTCTGAGCCTGCGTCAACCTCTGATTTAAAAAAAGTGTCACATTTCGTTTAACTGCTTAAAATACCAACCACACAGCCTATAAATCACACATAAATACGGGTTTTCGCCAATTAACTATTACGTCCATTGCCTACTTTTACTTAAACAGTGGTGGAATAAGATTGGTTCTTTCCCCCTGTTCTCTGTTTTAATGCAATCACTATTGATGAATTTATGTATAAAGGTGCAATTTTGACAATTAGAACCTATCAATCAACTTCTCCCACACTCGGTGATCGCTGTTATATAGATGAGTCTGCCGTTATCGTTGGCGACGTTACCCTAGGCGACGATGCCAGTATCTGGCCATTGGTCGCTGCCCGTGGAGATGTAAATTATATTTCGATTGGTGCACGCAGCAATATTCAAGATGGCAGTGTGTTACATGTATCTCGTAAATCTGTGTCCAACCCAGACGGTTTTCCACTCATTATTGGTGACGATGTTACTGTGGGCCATAAATGTATGCTTCATGGCTGTGAGCTTGGAAATCGTATTTTGGTAGGGATGGGCGCTATTGTTATGGACGGCGTTATTGTTGAAGACGATGTGTTCATTGGCGCAGGTACATTGGTACCGCCAAACAAAAGATTAAAGAGCGGGTTTCTTTATGTTGGCAACCCAATGCAAAAGAAAAGACCGCTCAATGACGCTGAAATGGCATTTTTAAAACAATCGGCCGTCAACTATATTGTATTAAAAGATGAGTATCTTAAATAAAAACAGCATCCAATATTGGATGCTGTTTTTAAGAATTATTGATCTTCGACTTCGCCGATATCGGGATCATTAATATCTGTTATTGTTACTGTGCCACGTCGGCTATTCCAAGATAATCCAAGGTTCAAGCCGGCAAGCCAATTACTCATAGACGATTGATTACTTCCATTATACGCGAAAGTTTTTCCAAAAACGGCCTCAAGATTAGCAATTCCATTTTCCACTGGTATCTCAAATACTACTACTCCATTATCAATAACACTCAGTGCTTTAACTTCTGCTGAAACCCCATTCGCGCCATTGTAGGTTAACTTCACAGCAACAGTTAGATAATTATTACCTTTAAAATATACTGTCATTTGATTTGAAGAGGACTGAGTTACTGCGACAGAGGCTGAAATGGAACCCGTAATTACCTTAGATATTGCAGCTTGTAATGCCGCCGACAAACTAACTTGAACATCTACTTTTCTAAGCTCAGCCGCTCTTTGAAGCTTAGAAGAGATTGCGCTATTTATTTGATAAATAGACTGACTCAATTCCGGTAAACTCTGGGGCCCGTCCCATACATCACTAAGCATATATACAGGCCTTCCGTTGACTACACTTAATTTCGTAGATGCATCATCTAGTGTATTTCCAAGAGGATCGGTACTAAACCCGATGAATTCTGCAGCAGCTATAGTAACCTCATCGGGTAAAGTTGATACTTTTCGCGCTCCCACTGTATACATACCAGGGAATTCAAGCCCACCAGCATCAATCACCGCGACCTCATAGTGAAAACTCTTTCCATTTAGAATGTCCAACACAATTACATCAGCTGATTCGCCTTGAGCGACAGAAATAACATGGCTTTTCAATGCAGAATCAGAACAGGCTGAGTTACTCTGACAAACAGTAACCTTTGTCGTAGCATGCGAATAACCTGCGCTGATGATAAGGCCAGCGGTGAATAAGAGAGAAGAAATTGATTTCATAACTTTCCTTGTTTATAAATTTTATTGTAAGTCCTTAGCGACTATTGACGACCGTGTAAATACAAGTAATCACTTTCGCCAACTATCGTGAAAATATCAAACTACGAGGGGGGGGGGGCAACCATTTCCTTAACTAAACCTATCCAACGACGACTTTTCTGAGATATTCAATAACGTCTTTTGTATTCGGTTGTTTGTCCGTCCATATATAGAATGATTCGGCAGCTTGTTCAACTAACATCCCTAGCCCATCTATCTGTGTCTTTACACCCAACTCTGCCGCATCTCTCATAAAACGCGTGGGCGAGTTTTTATAAACCATGTCGTAAACCACTTCACAGTGATGTAAAACACCGCCATCTAAACTACACGGTAACTCATTGCTTAAACTGGCGGCTGTTGAATTGATAATAATATGTGGGGCTACTGTATCGCAGTCTTCTATACCAACAACCTTAACCTTTCCTCCGCCCGTTTCACTTGCCACTATTTCTGCTTTAGCCTTTGTCCTGTTAGTAAGATGTAACGACGCTATGCCTGAAGCAATAAGTGGCGCTATCACGCCTCTTGCTGCTCCACCGGCACCTATTAATAGCACACGTTTATTTTTTAGCTGTACGCCGTGGTTAAGTAAATCATTCACCAGCCCCACCCCGTCGGTATTAAAACCTGCAACAGTGCCATCGCTGCGCTTCATTAAGGTGTTAACTGCTTTTGCGTCTAACGCAGCCTGGTCGTCTACGTTGGCAAGGGCAAAGGCATCTTGTTTAAACGGCATAGTGACATTACAACCCACTGCGCTCGGTTGCGCTAGGAATGCCTTCGCTTCAGGCGTAAAACCATCTTCTGGCGCAAGGATCTTTTCGTAACTAATTTGCTCGCCACATTGCTTAGCGAACATTTCATGAATAGTTGGTGATAGACTCTGAACAATAGGGTTACCGAAAACGGCAAACTTTTTCATTGGATTATTAATAAGGCTGTCTGTCATGGGAATGTCTAACTTCTTTAAATCGATACGAAAGGAAAAACCTGCTGTGTCAGAGACTACACCATATTACCGTATAGGTGGAGAAGATAAGGTACGCCTTTTGGCAAACCGCTTTTATGATGTTATGCGTGATGATCCTATTGCGAAGGAGCTTTACGCCATTCATCCTCAGCCAACAGATAGAATTAGAGAAGTGTTTTTTCTTTATTTAAGTTTGTGGTTAGGCGGACCTGACACCTATCAGCAACAATATGGTCACCCAAGGTTACGTTCACGGCATCTTTCTTTTAGTGTTACACCTGAATTAAAAGACCAGTGGATGTATTGTATGCGCAAAGCCATGCACGAGACTGTTGATGACCTCCCCCTCGCACAGCAACTTCTTAATGCACTCGATCAACTTGCCGAGCATATGATTAATAGTAAATAAAAAAGCGCTCCGTAAAACACGGAACGCTTTAGATTACGATATAAGGTTTTATGCCTTGCTAAGCTGCTTATTTAAGGCAACTTACCTTATTAAACGAACCTTAGAATGTGTAACCTACTGACAAGGTATAAACCCAAGGGTCGATGTCAATATCGTTTACGCTACCTTCTGCACCACCTACGGTAAATGACGCCTCGGTATTAATATCGATGTAACGTACTGACGCATTTACATGCCACTCTTTATCTATTTGATAGTCCATCCCTACTTGTGCAGAAATGCCTACAGAGTTATCTAAAGATAAATCATCAAGCCCCGCTTCCTTATTTGCAGCAGTAAATGATTCATCAAAGATAAAGGTATAGTTTAAACCCGCACCAACATATGGCTGAAACGCTGAGTTTGCGTCGTTGAAGTAGTAGTTAACGGTAATAGTAGGGGGTAAGTGCGTGACCTCTCCCAATGTGTTACCTGTACCTAGTGGATCGCTTACCGAAAAATTCACGTCGTGAGTAAACGGCGTTGCGGCCAACAATTCAACATTGATATTGTCGGTGATGAAATAAGCAACGTTTAATCCTAACTGGGTATCGTTATCGATAGTCAGTGCTACACCTAAATCGCTACCACCGGCAATGATGTTAGAGGATGATTCGTCGGGCGCAACGGTTGTTAATCCACCACGAACTATCCAATCACCCTTTTCATGAGCAGAAGCAAAAGGAGCGGCAAGCGCTAAAGAAATACATATGGCTGAAAGTGTGTGTGTACGCATTGTGTGTCTCTTGTGTGTTTAATGATAATGACGACACTGTAAACGTTTAAAAAGAAAATAATTTGATCCAGCGCAAGGTGCAATCTAGCTACATACCTTGGTAATGAGGGAATTTGATGTGGATCAAGGGAATGGCACCACAGGAAGAACCCATGGTGCAAAATATTACCAGTTTGTAGGCTGAAGCCAATCAGTTAGCTTTGCTTCCGCGCTACCTGGGGCTGGAGTATAGCAATACTCCCATCGGGCAAGTGGTGGCATAGACATTAAGATTGATTCGGTTCTACCACCAGTTTGTAACCCGAACAAGGTGCCTCTATCGAATACCAAGTTGAACTCTACATAGCGACCACGGCGATAAAGCTGAAAGTCACGCTCTCTTTCACCGTATGAGGTACTTTTTCGCTTTTCTACGATAGGTACGTAAGCATCGACAAAACCATTACCCACTGCCTGCATAAAGTTAAATGAAGTTTCAAAACCCCAATCATTTAAATCGTCAAAGAATAAACCGCCTACACCACGTGTTTCATTGCGATGCTTTAAGAAGAAGTAGTCATCACACCACTTCTTATATTTCCCGTACACGTCTTCACCAAAGGGAGCACACAATTTCTTCGCGGTATTGTGCCAATGCACGACGTCGTCTTTAAAGGGGTAAAACGGGGTTAAATCGAACCCACCGCCAAACCACCAAATAGGGGCTTCACCTTCTTTTTCGGCAATAAAAAAGCGTACATTTGCATGAGACGTTGGAATATAGGGGTTGTGTGGGTGAATAACTAACGAGACCCCCATGGCTTGAAAGTTTCTACCCGCAAGTTCCGGACGGTTAGCCGTGGCAGACGCCGGCATTTGGCTACCAAACACGTGAGAAAAATTAACCCCACCTTGCTCTATTACTGCGCCGTTTTTAATAACCCGTGAACGCCCGCCACCACCTTCCTCGCGAACCCAAGAATCTTCTTTGAACTGCCCTTTACCGTCGGCAAGTTCTAAGGTTTGGCAAATGTTGTCCTGCAAAGACAATAAGTACGCTTTTACTTGTTCTATTACTTCACCGGCGTCTTTACCGTCTAACTGTTGATTTACGTGTTGGGGGTCAATCATGATCTTATTATCTCTCCGGTGTCGCCGTCACGGATGGTACTGGGTTTAGCGTGGCCACCTACTTCCCCATCAATATAGAAAACACTATCACCAAATATATTGATTGCATCCTGCTGCGTGATTGCGGGTTGTTGGCCAGTTAGGTTGGCACTTGTAGATACAAGTGGCTTTTCTAGCTTTTCACATAAAGCTTTAACCACTGGATGGTTGCTGACTCGAACCGCTATTTTTTCATGCTTGCCAGTTAACCATTGTGGCGTCGACGCCGACTTAGGTAGCAGCCAAGTATTTGGCCCAGGCCAACTAGACACAATTTCAGTACGTCTGTGCTGAAGTATGGCTTCATCATTTATATAAGGTAATAACTGAGAATAGTTAGCGGCAATCAAAATTACCCCTTTTTCTATGGGGCGCTGCTTCAATGCTAAGAGCGCTAACACAGCCGCTTCGTTGTCTGGGTCACAGCCTATGCCCATAACCGCTTCGGTAGGGTAAACCAATAAGTCACCATTTTTAAACGCGGATACAATTGGGTCGCTAGTGTCTACTTGCCCCTTGGTCGGGATACTCATTAGTGTTTTTCTCTGTAGGTGTTATTTATCGTCTTTTTTGAAGCCACACGCTGGCTGAGGGCAACAAATTTGGCCTTTCTTTTTAATCAGAACGGTCCATCCACAATCGGGGCATGTTTCATTTACTGGCGTGAAATTTAGCACATAACGACAGTGGGGATAATGGTCACACGCAAAAAACTGCTTACCGTATTTATTGGTGCGGGACGCAAGTTGTCCTTTTTTACACTTAGGGCAAGTAACGTGGGTGTCTTCTTGCTGTTTAATTGGCGAGATATAGTGGCATTCAGGAAAATTGGTACAGCCTATAAACATACCAAACCGCCCCTTCTTGATAGCCAAGGTAGAATCACATTCTGGGCAGGAAACTCCATCAAGTAGTTTTAATAAGGTAGTTTGTTTATCGTGTAATGGCTTGCTGAAATGACAGTCTGGGTAACCGGTGCAGCCAATAAAAGGGCCTGATTTGCTGTTTTTTATATGCAGTGGTTTACCGCAATCGGGACAATCACCGAAAGCGTCTTCTAAGGCATGTTCGTGCGCAGAGAAAAGTGAATGATCAATTTTCGACATAAACCAGCAACTAGCACGACATGAAGCACATTAGTGCAACACGCCGTCAGGTTCATCAAATAATAAATCTTCCATTTGTGCGTAGGCTTTTTCTTTACCTGGCACATTAAACAGTACCATTAGCACTACCCACTTTAGGTCTTCTAAACAGAATTCAGAAGAGTCTATTTCCATTACCCTGTCTATTACCATTTCTCGCGTTGACGCATCTACCACGCCCACTTGCTCTAAAAATAACAAGAAGCCACGGCACTCTACGTCTAATCGCATCTGCTCTTCATGCGTATAAATACGACTGAGGCTGGTACTAATCCCTTTACAAAAATAAGGCTTAATATCTGTTTCTTGCAAAGCCGCTAGCTTTTCAAGCCACGCTAATGCTTTGTAGATTTCATCATGATGGAAACCCGCGCGTACCAACTCCTCGGTAAGCTCGTCTTGATCGACTCGAATTTCAGTTTCACTGTGAATGAAGTTTTCAAACAGGTACATGAGGATATCGAACATATTATTTTCCCCTCAATTTAATGTAGCCACCAGGGACAGCAGCTACTAAACCACGCAACTCATATTCTAATAATGATGCCATAACCTCATTAACAGGAGAGGTACAGCGCTGCGCTATAACATCAATAGCGGTGATGTCGTAATCCACACTATCTAATAATTTATCGGTTGCCAAGTTATTCACTTCACTTTTTTTACTTAACGCTTCGTTCTGGCATTCTCTCTCACCAGTCGACACTACAATTTCATCGAAAATGTCATCAACACAGGTTACCAGCTTAGCGCCTTGCTGAATTAACCAATGACATCCTTCGGAGTAAGCATGGAAGATACTTCCAGGAACTGCAAATACTTCACGCCCCATATCTGCGGCCAAATTCGCAGTTATCAAGGTACCACTCTTTATTTTTGCCTCTATGACTAGGGTTCCAAGTGACATAGCAGCAATTATTCGGTTTCTTCGGGGAAAATGCCAAGGCTTAGCAGATACACCTGGAAAGAACTCGGTAATACAAGCGCCCCCTGCATTCACGATGTCCCGGTGTAGTGATACATTTTTAGGGGGGTACACAATATCAGGCCCCGTCCCCATTACCGCAAGGGTGCCACCTTCGCACACCAAACCACCTTTGTGGGCAGCTGAATCTATTCCTGCTGCCAACCCGCTGGTTACTGCTACGCCGTTACTTGCTAGTGCTTCGGCAAAATCAGTGGCAATTTGCTTACCTTGATGGCTAGCTCGCCTACTCCCTACTATCGCTATTTGGGGCATTACCAAGGTATCAATATTACCTATAACGAATAGCACCAGTGGTGGGTTTGGCAGGGTTTTTAATAGTTCAGGGTAATAGGCACACCCTAGGGTAACGATATGATGCTTTGCATGTGAAGCGTGCCAGTGTTTCGCTTTTTCAAGTAAGTTGAGAGATATTGATTGTGTAAGGGTATGAAGAACACCCGAGGTGAAAGCCGTTTTGTGAAAAGCATCGAGTAATGCTACTTCGCTAAGAGAGTGTGCTTCAAGCGCCTTGAGCCACTTCCCTGTAGCGATATTTATTGCTGACGCCATTGTCAGCCACGCCATCTGTTCTTTGCTTAAGGTTTTATCCAATACTTGAACAGAATCACTACTTGCTTCATGTGGTTGGGAAGTTGTCATTGCCGCTCCTAAATAATAAGCGGCAATAACGTATTAGGGTTTTGCCACAATGAAGCCGCGTCTTACGCCTTCTTTTGCTCGAGTTATAATGCCGTAGCTAGCTGAATCAAAAGTTTTAAACACAATGACTTCACCAATTTTAAGTGCAGGTTGCTGTACTTTATCGGTAAAAATCCCGTTTCCTTTTATAACATCACGGTTGCTTGCGTATTGGGGTTCTTCGCCATCTATAATGTCAGGCCCACCAGCGTAGATGCCCATTACGGTACCCGCTGTTAGCTCACGTGCGCCTAAATCTAACACCACAACATCGTAACGGCCGAGTAAGTCGTGATCGTGTAAATCGCCAATTACAAAACCCCGTTGTGATGTTGCTTCTTGCAGAACTAAATCATCGTCTAACGTAAAGTTACCCGTAAGTAGCTTATCTCCACGTTTTGCTTCTTGATTTGAATCTGAAAGCTTCACCATTCTAGCGTTTGGCAATGACACGTCATTCTCTAAGCTAGCTTTCGCTACATGGGTAAGTTGCACACCAAGCACCTTACCCTGCATATTGCGTATAATAGATTGCTTTCTTACCACCTGATACTGATCCTCAGTGCGGTTTTCTTTTTGGCTTACCACTAGGTCGTTAGACACAAAACTCACATTACCATCGTGGTTACCTAATAAATGAGGAAGTAATTCATACTCTTCCTCAGATACCAGCGTGTGTTGTTTTATATAAGGGGCTAATACCGACCATGATAGGGTCTCTATAGGTGTACTCTTCACTCTTCGGGTAGAACCAGGCGAAAGCACTAGGGTTGGCTTATCTCGATTTATCGAAAATACGGGTTCACCATTTATATAAGACACCGAGATAACATCACCGGGGTAAATTAAATGCGGGTTATCTATTTGGGTGTTGTGACGCCAAAGTTCAGGCCACAGCCATGGCTGATTTAAAAAAAGATTAGCGATGCCCCATAAGGTATCGCCTTGTTGAACTGTGTAAGTATCTGGCGCGGATTCTTTTAGCGGTTTGGCCATTGCTGAAAATGCGGCAAAACACGCCACTACTATTACCATTGCACGTGTTACATTCTTCAATCGATTTTTCAAATTAACCTTCCGCAATTTTTCCACTGCCATTTACTGTTGAAATTTCAGACAATACTACTATATCGATATTGTGCCCCAATACTGTGGCGCGGCAGCAAAAAACTGCACGATATAACTCGATATACGTTAGAATAGTAACTCAAAAGGCACTGTAAAGGGTGCGAGCGACTAGATCGTATATGAATTTATACAGCGAAAAGGTTAAATAAGCGACACATGGCAATTTTAGACGTATTAAGTTTTCCCGATGAGCGACTTCGTACCGTAGCAAAACCGGTAGAAGAAGTGAATGACGACATTAAACAATTGGTTTCAGATATGTTTGAAACCATGAAAGACGAGAATGGAATTGGTTTGGCTGCTACTCAAGTCGACAGACATGTTCAAGTTGTTGTAATGAACGTAGCGGAAGATCAAGACGAGCCTCGTGTTTTTATCAACCCGGAAATCACCAAAAAAGACGGCAGCACTATTAGTGAAGAAGGTTGTCTTTCGGTTCCAGGCAACTACGCAAAAGTTGAGCGCGCAGAAGAAATTACGGTAAAAGCACTGAATGAAAATGGTGAAGCATTTGAGTTGGAAGCAGACGGTCTATTGGCTATTTGTATTCAGCACGAATTGGATCATCTCAAAGGCAAACTGTTTATTGATTACTTGTCTCCGCTTAAACGCCAGCGTATTCGTAAAAAGCTTGAAAAAGAAGCACGTTTAGCTGCACGCGACTGAGGTTAGTTTTGATCAAACCATTACGCATCATTTTTGCAGGCACACCGGATTTTGCTGCTCAGCATCTGAGTGCTTTATTATCTAGCACTCATGAAGTTGTTGCGGTGTACACCCAACCAGACCGTCCTGCTGGACGAGGCAAAAAACTTACACCAAGCCCCGTAAAAGTACTTGCTCAAGAACATGAGATTCCAGTTTATCAGCCAGCCAGCTTAAAGAATGACGAAGCGCAGAAAATATTGGCAGACATTAACGCCGATGTAATGATTGTGGTTGCCTATGGATTAATTTTACCTAAGCCCGTACTTGATGCACCTAAATTAGGTTGCCTTAATGTGCATGGGTCAATTTTGCCTAAGTGGCGAGGTGCTGCACCGATTCAACGCGCGATATGGGCCGGTGATAGCGAGACTGGTGTTACCATCATGCAGATGGATGAAGGGCTAGATACAGGTGACATGTTGCATATAGCAACCTTGCCAATTAGCGAAAGCGATACAAGTGCCTCACTTTACGAGAAACTTGCTGAACTTGGCCCTACTGCACTATTAGATGTAGTAAATGGTATCGACACCCTATCACCTGTAAAGCAAGATGATAGCGAAGCAACTTACGCCAAAAAGCTTTCCAAAGAAGAAGCTTTTATTAATTGGCACGATAGCGCAGCGCAAATTGCACGAAACGTACGCGCCTTTAATCCATGGCCTGTAGCGTGGACTAAAATTGAGTCGCAAAATATTAAAATTTGGTCGGTGGATGTGGTTGACGGCCTACCAACTTCACATGCGCCAGGTACTATCATTCAAGCTGACAAGCACGGCATTGTGGTAGCCACGGGAACAAGTGCCCTTCGAATCAACACCCTGCAAATACCTGGGAAAAAAGCATTGCCCGCTGCAGATGTCGTTAATGCTCGCAAAGACTGGTTCACACCAGGTAACTGCATTGCCAGTACGGAAGAATAGTGAAACCCACTCCATTACCTAAACAAAAAAACCTGCGTGCCGATTGTGCATGGGTGATATACCAAATTCTAGAACAAGGTAAATCGTCAAGAGACTGTCTAGAGCGGGTTCAACGTCGCCATCATCCTAGAGACAATGCGTGGATCCAAGAAATGTCTTTGGGCGTCATGCGTAAACTTCCCATATTACAGCACTGGTTACGAGAGTTACTCGATCGCCCTTTAAAAGGGAATAAAAAAGTAATAGAGCACCTTATTCTGTTGGGGCTGTACCAGTTAGCGTTTTCTCGCGTAAGTCAACATGCTGCGGTAGGCGAAACCGTTAATGCCTCTCCTTACTTAGGCGGCACAGCTTTAAAAGGCTTAGTTAACGCTGTACTGCGCAACTTTATGCGCCAAGAACTGGTTAACAAACCTATCGATAATCCCATTATTGCCAGTGGGTTACCCAAGTGGTTATTTAAGGCTCTAGAAGATGCCTATGGCCAAGATGCTGATGCCGTGCGCGAAGCTACCAATGCCATGGCGCCTATTTGGCTAAGAGTAAATACTAAACAAGTATCTCTTACCGATTACGCTGCTGCATTGGATGCTGCTGAGATTAACTATTCGTTAAGTGCTGAACACCCAGATGCTATCAGACTTGAAGGCCGAGAGGATATTACGGGGCTGTCAGGGTTTGAAAAAGGCCACTTTGCTGTACAAGATGGTGCAGCTCAGCTTGCAGCCCATTATTTAGATGCTCAACCACACGAGCGCGTATTAGATTGTTGCGCAGCCCCTGGTGGTAAAACGGGTCATATTATTGAGCGTACCCCTGAATTAGCCTATTGCCTTGCCCTTGATGCTGACGAGAACCGCTTAAAGCGCGTTGAAGAAAACATGACTCGCCTGCAGCATACTCAAACCAATTTGCCCGTTATAAAGCAAGGCGATGCGGCTAAGCCTGATACATGGTGGGATGGACAACACTTCGACCGAATTTTGCTTGATGCACCCTGCTCTGCCACTGGTGTTATACGACGCCACCCCGATATTCGCTGGCTAAGAAAGTCTAGTGATATTGATGCACTTGCAGCACTACAAGCTGAAATACTGACTAGCTTGTGGCAAACACTCAAGCCCGGTGGCACATTGCTTTACGCCACCTGCTCGATTCTGCCACAAGAAAATAGTCAACAGATTAGCGCATTTTTAGAACGTAATGCAGATGCCACATTAGTACCTGTTATAAAAACGGAAACTCCGAGTAACCCTGGTAGACAAATCCTACCTGGTGAGCAACAAATGGATGGTTTCTACTATGCGAGACTGGTAAAGTCGTTGAGCAAATAAAAGCAATAAGGCACATAAACACCGATGAAAATCATCATTTTAGGCGCAGGGCAGGTTGGCGGAACACTTGCTGAAAACCTTGTAGGAGAGAAGAACGATATTACGGTTATCGATTCTGATCCCAATACCTTGCGTGCGCTTCAAGACCGATTAGATTTACAGGTGGTTAATGGCGTGGGTTCTCACCCGGACGTATTACGAAAAGCCGGTGCAGAAGATGCCGACATGCTTATCGCGGTAACGAACAGTGATGAAAGCAATATGCTCGCTTGCCAAGTTGCCTTTAGTTTATTCAAAACCCCGACCAAGATTGCTCGCGTTCGCTCAGAACAATACATTATTTACCAAGAACAACTCTATAAGCAGCAGGACATACCTGTAGACCACATCATTGCTCCTGAACAGCTAGTGACTAAAGCTATTAAACGGCTTATAGACTACCCTGGTGCTTTACAGGTTGTTGAATTTGCTGATGGTAAAGCCAGCTTAGTGGCGGTAAAAGCCTATTATGGTGGTTTACTGGTAGGTCATGCGTTATCAGCGTTAAAAGACCACATGCCCAATGTGGAAACACGGGTGGCAGCAATCTATCGCCGCGGTCGCCCTATTCGACCACTGGGTACTACCGTTATCGAAGCCGATGATGAAGTATTCTTTATTGCTGCAACTAAGCATATTCGTGCGGTAATGAGTGAACTTCAAAAATTAGAGTCTAGCTATAAACGTATTATGATAGCCGGTGGCGGCTTAATTGGTGCAGGACTAGCGAAAAAACTTGAACACAAACATAACGTGAAGCTGATTGAGTTTAGTCACGAAAGAGCAAAATACCTTTCTGCTCACTTAGACAAAACGATTGTGTTTAGCGGTGATGCATCAGATCCAGAGTTGCTCAGTGAAGAGAATGTCGAGCAAGTTGATGCATTCATTGCGGTGACCAATGATGATGAAGCTAACATTATGTCTGCCATGTTGGCCAAGCGCATGGGCGCACAAAAAGCCATGGTACTGATTCAACGTAGTGCTTATGTAGACTTAGTACAAGGTGGAGAAATAGACATTGCTTTTTCACCGCAACAGGCGACGATTTCGGCCCTACTTACCCATGTTAGACGCGGAGATATTGTAAACGTATATTCTTTGCGCCGTGGTGCAGCAGAGGCGATAGAAGCGATTGCACATGGTGATGAAAATACGTCCAAGGTTGTGGGTAAAGAAATCGGTAAAATTAAACTTCCTCCTGGTACTACCATAGGCGCGGTAGTAAGAGACGACCAAGTGATCATTGCCCATAGCGATACGCTTATTGAAGCAAATGACCACGTTATTCTGTTCTTAGTCGACAAAAAATACATTGGCGATGTAGAAAAGCTGTTCCAACCCAGCGCATTCTTCTTTGGGTAAATAGAACAATGCACGTATCGAAAGCGTATTAACTTCGCCAGAACGTAGGTGAAAATAGTACCAGTAACGAAAAGACCTCCAGTCGCCCAAACACCATTCCCACCACTAAAATCCACTTTCCAGCATCGGTTACGCCCGCATAGTTAGACGCAACACTGCCCAATCCAGGGCCAAGGTTGTTTAGCATGGCTGCGGTAGCGGTAAACGCGCTTAAGTTATCTAGTCCTGTTGCAATAAGCCCTATCATAAGTACAACAAACACCACCGCGTAAGCAGAGAAGAAGCCCCATACCGCCTCTACTACTTTATCAGGCATTGCACGTTCTCCTAACTTAACGGAATACACTGCCTTAGGGTGAATAAGCCTGTCTACTTCACGCTTCCCCTGAAGGAACAGTAAACAGACTCGAACCACTTTTAAGCCGCCTCCTGTTGAACTTGCGCAGCCTCCAATGAAACTTGAAAAGATGAGTAGTATGGGCAAAAACGTCGGCCAAATTGAGAAGTCTGTGGTCGCAAACCCCGCAGTAGTACTGATTGATACGGCTTGAATCATAGCTTGATCGAGCGCGGTTTCAGCAGAATCGTAAAAACCTGATAGCGTGAGTACCAAGAAGCACAGCATGATAAGTGTGGCTTGAATAAAGAAAAAGGCTTTAAATTCTGGGTCGTTAAAATAGCCTTTTACCGAACGGGTACTCACTGCTGCGTAATGGAGTGAAAAGTTAAGTGCAGCAATTAATAGAAAGACCGTACAAACCACATTCACCATTGGGCTATTAAAGTAGCCAAGGCTAGCATCGTGTGTTGAGAAGCCCCCAATGGCAACGGTTGAAAACGCATGGCAAATGGCATCAAACATATCCATGCCGGCCAACCAATACGCTGCGGCGCATGCAATAGTGATAGAAAGATAAATGTACCAAAGGTGTTTAGCGGTATCTGCAATACGAGGCGTCATTTTATTATCTTTAACCGGCCCTGGAGTTTCTGCACGGTACAGCTGCATACCCCCAACCCCTAAGATAGGCAGTATTGCTACGGCAAGTACAATGATACCCATACCGCCTAGCCATTGTAGTTGTTGTCGATAAAACTGTACCGAATGGGGTAAGAAATCAATGCCTTCGATTACCGTTGCACCGGTGGTGGTTAGTCCTGAGAATGATTCAAAAAAGGCATCCGTTATGGTCATGCTAGGCTGTTCTAGCAACATAAGAGGAATGGCACCCACACTTGCTAGTACCGACCAGAACAGGGCAACGATTAAAAAGCCTTCTCGCGCTCGTAAATCGTTTTTTTGCTGGCGGTTTGGGTACCAAAGCACCATACCGCCACCTACGCAAATAAAGAACGCAAGGGTAAAAGGCAAACCACTGCCGTCTTGATAAATCAGAGATACCACAGCTGGTGGGATCATGGTGACGCTAAATAGCGCAATAAGGAGCCCTAGAATTCGTACAATGGCACGGTAGTGCATGCTTCTTTATGCCTTTCGTTATTAGTAAACGCGCGATTAACAGTGTTCGCGGTTTTTAGAGGATACAAGGTTTCTACTACATTGACGCGATTATAGGGCTATAAGCAAATTATTTCATCGCTAGTACTGTTTCTACCATTTTACTAATACTAGCATGGGCTTGTAAGATATTTTGTGCCGTCATGTAGGCTGGCGTAGTAACCAGTTTATTTTCAACGTCTACCACCACTTCATTTACTTCACAGTTTACATGGCATGCCCCTAACGCGTTCAAGGCATTGGCGGTATCTTCATCGCTACCAATGGTCAGTTTAACATTGTTTCCATATACACTAGCTGCAATAGCAGGGGCAATGCATGCATAGGCCACAGGTTTCTTTGCTTTCGCAAAGTCATTGCACACCGCAAGCACATCTTTATCTACCCTACTTTTTTCACCATCAACGGCAAATGAGCATAAATTCTTAGCAGCACCAAAACCACCAGGTACGATAAGGTAGTCGAAGTCTGATACCTTACATTCTGTAACAGGCTTTACATTGCCTCGGGCAATTCGTGCAGACTCAACCAATACGTTACGAGTCTCATCTTCTGAAACTTCTCCCGTTAAATGATTCACTACGTGCATTTGAGCCTTATCTGGCGCAAAGCATTGGTATTTTACTCCGGCTTGTTCAATAGCTAAAAGCGTTAATACTGACTCATGAATTTCAGCGCCATCGAATACACCACACCCACTTAAAATCACTGCAACTTGCTTCATAATGTCCTCCTAGACCTTGCCAAACCGACTTATTCTATTTTTGGCTATAAAATCACCAGCCGTTTAAAAAAAAGTCTTAATAACCAGTATTGGATTGCTAATTTCTTATGCTACATTATCTGACCAATTTGGTTAAACGAAAAAAATAAGTTCACCAAGTTATCCACATAAAATGGAATGATGAGTTACAGGTACGCAGTCCACACTCTTATTTTTCATTCCCTTATTTTTATTGCTTTACAGCACGATCTTTCTTTTAAAAAAGATCATTATTTTTGCTGTGCGAATTTCATTAGATCACAATCTTATCCACAGATGATCTCGTTATTTATGTTGTGATGCTCTATGGCGATCCACTAGCGCCTATGGCATGCTTGCGCCTTATTCTAAGCTTGGTTAATGCATAGCTATGACAGATTCGAAAAAGCCCCCTTTTATTCTAGTAGATGGATCATCTTATCTATTTAGAGCATTTCACGGATTGCCGCCCCTGACGAACTCAAAAGGTCAGGATACCGGTGCGATCTATGGTGTTGTCAACATGCTGAAAAGCTTGATTAGACAATACAACCCTACTCACATGGCAGTCATCTTTGATGCCAAAGGTAAAACGTTTCGCGACGATATTTATGAAGAATATAAAGCGAATCGCCCACCTATGCCGGAAGAGTTACGCAGTCAGATAGCACCATTGCACACCATCATCAAAGCCATGGGTTTACCTGTCATCGTTGAGTCTGGCGTTGAAGCCGATGATGTGATTGGTACCCTAGCCTGTCGCGCCACAGAACATGGTATTGATACCCTGATCAGTACTGGCGATAAAGACATGGCACAACTGGTCAACGAAAATGTCACCTTGATCAATACTATGACAAATCAGATTATGGACATTGAAGGGGTAAATACGAAATTCGGTATTCCACCAGAACTGGTTATTGATTTCTTAGCCCTTAAGGGTGACAAAGTCGATAACATTCCTGGCGTACCTGGTGTGGGTGATAAAAGTGCACAAGCACTGTTAAACGGTATTGGTGGCATCAGTGCTATCTATGACAACCTTGATAAAATTGCCGATCTCTCGTTTAGAGGGAGCAAAACTATGGCAACTAAAATGCGAGAGTATGAAGAGCAAGCTCGCCTGTCATACACCCTTGCCACGATTGCCATTGATTTAGATCTACAATACAAAATAGATGAGCTTTGCCCTACATCACCAGATAACGAAACATTACAGTCATTATTTGCAGAGTATGAGTTTAAGCGCTGGCATACAGAAATTAGCGCATTGATCGCAAGCGATGGTAATGAGCCCTCAAAATCAACGGGGACTGAGAGCACATCAGATTCAAGCGATACAGATGAAGTACAACCAGAAAGTAATATCGATAAGTCTGGTTATGACGTGGTGCTAGATGAAGCTACGTTTGATAGCTGGATTAAAAAGCTAAAAGCAGCGCCGCTTATTGCTGTTGATACTGAAACGACCAGTGTTAACTACATGGAAGCTGAACTTGTTGGTGTTTCTTTTTGTATCGAACCCGGTGCTGCGGCTTACGTGCCTGTTGCTCATGATTATCCCGATGCACCCACGCAGTTATCACGAGATTACGTACTTACGGCATTGAAGCCTATTTTAGAGTCTGAAACCATTATCAAAGTGGGTCAGCACATTAAATATGACAAGAATGTACTCGCGCATTATGACATAACGTTAAATGGCATCGGCTTTGACACTATGCTGGAAAGCTATGTGTTAAACAGTACAGCGCAGCGTCATGACATGGACTCGCTAGCCCTTGCCTATTTAGGTCATAAAACAATTCACTTTGAAGAAATTGCAGGTAAAGGTGCTAAGCAGCTTACTTTTAACCAAATTGGATTAGAAGAAGCAGGTCCTTATGCTGCCGAAGATGCTGATATTACTATGCGCCTTCATCAAGCAATATGGGCAAAACTAGAAAACGAACCCAAGCTTAAAGCACTATTGGTTGATGTTGAAGTGCCGGTTGCCTGTGTTTTATCTCGTATGGAACAGCAAGGTGTATTAATTGAAAGCCAACGGTTACGTCAGCAGAGCCAAGACTTAGCTACGCGTATTGCTGAACTAGAAAAAGAAGTGCATGAAGAAGCCGGCGAGGTATTTAATTTAGGTTCGCCAAAACAGCTTCAACACATTTTGTTTGAGAAAATGTCATTACCGGTTATTAAGAAAACCCCCAAGGGTGCCCCTTCTACTTCAGAAGAAGTATTACAAGAACTCGCCCTTGAATTTCCGTTACCTAAAAAGTTAATGGAGTATAGAGGGTTAACCAAGCTTAAAAATACGTATACCGACAAACTCCCTAAAATGATTAATCATCGCACGGGTCGAGTTCATACTTCTTACCATCAAGCTATTACAGCAACGGGACGGTTATCGTCAACGGATCCAAACCTTCAAAATATTCCCATTCGAAATGAAGAAGGCCGTAAGGTAAGACAAGCATTTGTTCCACGTGAAGGTTACAAGATTGTTGCTGCCGATTATTCTCAAATTGAACTTAGAATAATGGCCCATTTATCGGGCGATGAAGGCTTGCTTGATGCATTTGCTCACGGCAGAGACATCCACAAAGCAACCGCGGCAGAAGTGTTTGGGGTAACCCTTGATGAAGTCACGACTGAACAACGTCGCAGTGCTAAAGCTATAAACTTTGGTTTGATCTATGGAATGAGTGCCTTTGGCCTTGCCAAACAACTTAATATTCCACGTCACGAAGCCCAAAAATACATGGACTTATATTTTGAACGCTACCCTGGTGTGCTTGAATACATGGACAGCACCAGAGAAGGCGCTAAAGAAAAAGGCTACGTGGAAACTGTGTTTGGTCGCCGCTTGTACCTACCGGATATCAAAGCCAGCAATGGCGCACGTCGCAAAGGCGCAGAGCGCGCAGCAATCAACGCGCCTATGCAAGGTACAGCTGCCGACATCATCAAAATGGCGATGATAAAAGTTGACGATTGGATCACCTCACTTGAAAGTGATGACGTACTCATGATGATGCAGGTACATGATGAATTGGTATTTGAGATTAAAGAAGAGCATCTTGAGGAACAGGTTAAAAATATTGTCAGCTTAATGGAGCAAGCCGCAGTATTAAATGTGCCGCTTGTGGTTGAAGCGGGCGTGGGCGATAACTGGGATGAAGCGCACTAAAAAGTAATTAGATTACAAAAAACAGTGAGCAATAGCTCAAAACTGGGCGAGTTTGGTAATTTTATTACACTCTTACTTGCCTTTTTTCACCATTATTGTACCCTAATGCGTGTAGGGTACAGAGGTGAGAAATCTGTTTTCAAACCTTTGCTTTAACCCCGACAGATTTGTCGGGGTTTTTTTATATCTGCAATAAAGCTTCCAAACATTCTTTAAATAAAAACACATAATAATCATATACTTAAATACAAATAAAGATCTTTTTGTATTTTATAGTGAACTAACCGAAATCTGCCTACTCTATATATTCGGTTTTTATGTGTTTTCTCTCAGTATTTTGGCCCTGCTTTTTAGCGGGGCTTTCTTTTATCTGGCCTTTTATTTTATTCTGCGTCAGGAGATTTTTCGTCAAGTGCCAACCACTTATTCAACACTTTTTCGAGCTCTGGCAATCCCTGTCGATTTAACGATGAGAAGGTATTTACGGTCACATCACCCATAAACGCCAGTGCAGCTTCCTGCGCCATAAGCAGCTGAGCTTTTCGCTTACCCGACTTGAGCTTATCTGACTTAGTCAGCAAGGCTAATACAGGGATATTGGAATCTACTGCCCAATGAATCAAATCTTGATCAAGATCTTTAAACGGGTGACGAATATCCATAAGCACCACTAAACCTTTAAGCGATTTACGCTTTTGAAGGTATTCACCTAATGCTTGTTGCCATTTATTTTTCATTGCAAGTGGTACTTGCGCAAACCCATAACCAGGCAAATCGACTAAACGACGGTCTTCTTCAAGATTAAAAACGTTGATGAGCTGTGTACGACCTGGTGTTTTACTGGTTCTTGCTAGGTTCTTTTGACGAGTGAGTGTATTTAATGCGCTCGACTTGCCCGCGTTAGAACGGCCAGCAAACGCCACCTCAATACCGCTGTCATCTTTTAAATGGCGAATATCAGGTGCACTGGTAAAGAACTTTGCTTTGGTGTAATACGACATCTAGACTTACCTCAAATGCGTCATAACCCTAGAATTAAACTCTATTAATGATCTAAACCTGCTAAAAACCATAGTTTTATCATGGAATAGGTTTTTCTGACGCGTTAAATGTGTAAAATACGCATGATATCACGTATGTTACGCGAGCCGTTGGATCCATTTAAGAGATTTATTATGAAAAAACTGTGTTTGTTATTGTGTGTGTCTTTAGGTATTTCAGTTTCTGCGATGGCAGAAGGTGATGCTGAAGCAGGTAAAGCAAAATCTGCAGTATGTGCAGCATGTCATGGGCCTGATGGTAACAGCATGATAGACATGAATCCCAAAATAGCAGGACAGCACGAAAAGTACCTCGTTAAGCAATTAATGGAGTTCAAACTTGCGTCACAGACAGGTGGCGAAGAAGGCCGTAACAATGCGGTAATGAATGGTATGGCAGCCCCTCTTTCAGAACAAGACATGAAAGACTTAGCCGCTTACTTCTCTAGCCAAACACCTAAAGAAGGTGAAACAGCAGAGCAATACATTGAAGCTGGTCGCGCTTTATATCAAGGCGGTGATGAGTCTCGCGGCGTTACCGCATGTATCGCATGTCACGGTCCTAAAGGTAACGGAATGGGCTTAGCTGGCTTCCCTGATATCAGTGGCCAGCATGTAACCTATACCACAGCACAATTGAAATCTTTCCGTTCAGGTCAACGCCATAACGATATGAATGGCATGATGCGTGATATTGCGATGAAATTAACCGATGAAGATATCGAAATTTTATCTAACTATATCGCGGGCTTACACTAAGACTCTGAAATTATACCCGCATTTGTTAATTAATTGTTGCGTATAAAGTTGTATTTCAAAATTATTCGTGTAGTCTATCGCAATAGTTTGTAGGTTTGTCTGAAACACTACAGGCTAAATAACAAGAATAATAATAAAAATACAACACGGAAGATTGGATAAAGCGCCAAGAAGGCCAAGAACAAAAATGAGCTCTGCTAAAACCAATAAAAAGGAGAGCCAAGCTGGGAAGCACAATTACACATAGAAGTGTAAATAACGGGAGAGGTGTCATCTGACACTCAAACAATGTAAGGTGATGGTGAAAGCCATCGCCTTTTTTCTTGCCTAAATTTAAGTGTATACCAGCGTTTGTATTACTTATTATTCGGCAAACACCTACTTATTCGTAGACCCTCAAGCTGTATTATCGCGAACAGGCCCGTCGGCAAATTCACTTTCCAATGAATCATGCTGTATTGATGAAGAAGCTTTGAGCAATTCGCGCTATAATATGTCCTTTCAATCTCTAAAATTTGATACCTTTTATATATGGCAAGATCAAAAAAGTCTCGTAAAGTTGGACTCATTGGCGTCAGGAAAGATCCTGATCGCAAACCTGGGCAAAAGCGTCAGGAAAGTACCCCTCGTCCAAAGAAGCATAAAGGCAAACCTGCTGGTAACCGTCACAACGTTGAGCAGAGTGAGAACGGTGCTTCTAAGCGTCGTGAAAACCAAGACCCACGGTTAGGCAGTAAGAAACCTATTCCTCTAGTCGTTAAGAAAACGACAATGACGACTACGCCGACGCAAAAGAAAAAATTCGCCACGCCAAGCGAAGAGCTGGCAGCACTTGAAGCCGATCAACGTTTAGCGTCATTGTTAGATAAGCTTGATGACGACAAGCAACTTACTAAAGAACAACAAACTTACGTTAATGAAAAAATGGCACGCCACCGCATTCTCTGCGATTTGCTAGGCATCGTAGAAGACGATGGTGAGGATGACGACGAAATGGATCCATTAGATGATTTAGACGCTATAGATATTAACGACTTTAAGAATTAGTAAGGCAGGCTCTGTTTTATGCTGTGGACAGTGTTAGTTATTGTGGCGCTATTGGTTATAGTCGCACTTGGTTTTTACGCAGGTCGGTTGTTGTTCCAGCTGAAGCAACAAAACCAACGCCAGCAGAAGGTGAGAGAAGAGCGTATAAAAACGATTAGCGAAAGTATTTATACTATCGCTAAGGCAATGGAACAACAACAGTGCGACTTATCTGAAGGGGTTATTCGGATAGTCAATTTATTGGGTGCATTACCTATTTTATCTCCACCAGATCATAAAGCGTCCTACCCTCATACTTATGCGTTATTCGTAGAAGTGAGCGGCTTTGCCGTACTTGAAGATAGGCAAAAACTGACTAAACAAGAAAGGCGTAAGCAAGACTTCGCCAGAGAGCAAATTGAGTCAGATTATGAATCTAAAGTGTTAAGTGAAATGCCAGCAATAAAAGCTTATTGCCAGTCTATTACCTAGCTGGTTGCTATAATACCAGTCCCCCCTTTAAAGGCGCTTCTTATGAAGCGCTTTTTTATTGGGGTTTATTTAGGGTTATCGCCTTGCTAGTTGACAGGTTTCTTCGTAACAATGACAGCCTGTAACATGGTCATTCACAATGCCTACCGCTTGCATGAAAGCATAACAAATGGTTTCACCTACAAATGAAAAGCCCTTTTTTTTAAGCGCCTTCGACATTGCTTTGGATTCGGCGGTAAAGGTAGGAGCCTCTTTAACGTCTTTCCATTCGTTGATGATAGTTTTACCATCGGTAAACTGCCAAATAAAGTCGGAAAAACGTTCCCGTTTTTCGATGTTTAAATAGCCATGGGCATTCTTAATAATGGACGCGACTTTTAGTTTGTTGCGCACAATGCCAGGATTCTGCAAGCATGCCGCTATTTCTTGCTCATCCATTTGAATTATTTTTGTAGGTTCAAAGTTATGAAAAGCAGCTTCGTAATTTGCTTGTTTTTTTAAAATGGTTATCCACGACAACCCGGCCTGTTGACCGTCTAAACAAAGTTTAGCGAACAACTCTTTGCTATCTAAAACAGGTCGCCCCCACTGTTCATCGTGATATTTTTGATATAGAAGGTCATCGCTCACCCAGCCACAACGATTCAATTTAGTTGATGCCATAATTTAAATAGCCTTGTTAATCCACGTTTAAGTCATCTTTTAACGGGTTTCATGGCGCTTTTTAACGCTTTACACCTACATACTATGCGTTACAAATTGTATACTATCCCACCTTTAAAGATACAGATAACCAATAAGCAGCGGATGTATGCAGAAATACGATATTAATACCTTTCAAGGTTTGATCCTTGCGCTTCAAGATTATTGGGCGCGTCAGGGGTGCGTAATCATTCAGCCCCTTGATATGGAAGTAGGTGCGGGTACCTTTCACCCAATGACATTTCTTCGTTCATTAGGCCCAGAGCCTATGAGCAGTGCCTATGTTCAAACTTGCCGTCGCCCCACTGATGGTCGTTACGGTGAAAACCCAAACCGCTTACAACATTACTATCAATTCCAAGTAATGTTGAAGCCTTCTCCTGACAATATTCAAGAGTTGTATCTGGGTTCTTTGAAAGAATTAGGTTTTGATCCGTTGGTGCATGACATTCGCTTCGTAGAAGACAACTGGGAGTCACCTACCCTTGGCGCATGGGGTCTTGGTTGGGAAGTATGGCTTAATGGTATGGAGGTAACTCAGTTCACTTACTTCCAACAAGTTGGCGGTATTGAATGTAAGCCAGTTACCGGCGAAATTACTTACGGCCTAGAACGTTTAGCCATGTATGTACAAGGCGTAGATAGTATTTACGACTTAGTATGGGCAGATGGCCCTATGGGTAAAGTAACCTATGGCGATGTATTCCATCAAAATGAAGTAGAGCAATCTACTTATAATTTTGAGTACGCCAACGTTGATGCGTTATTCCGTACATTTGATGAATGCGAAGCAGCTAGCCAACTGCTTATCGAGAAGAACTTACCACTGCCTGCCTATGAGCAAGTAATGAAGGCATCTCACGCATTTAATATGCTAGACGCTCGCCATGCTATTTCAGTGACAGAACGTCAACGCTATATTTTGCGCGTGCGTACTCTCGCCAAAGCATGTGCTGAGAGTTATTTCCAGAAGCGTGAAGCGCTTGGTTTCCCACTTTGTAATAAGGAGTCTTAAAGGTGCGAACAGAGAATTGTTTGATAGAGCTTGGAACAGAAGAGCTTCCACCTAAAGCGCTTAAGTCTCTTGGCGAAGCCTTTGCACAGCAATTTGAGGCAGCACTTACTGCGGCTGAGCTCAACTTTACCAGCGTAAGCTGGTTTGCTGCACCACGTCGGTTAGCGGTTTATGTGTCAGCTTTGGCTGAAAGCCAAGATGATAAAACGGTAGAAAAACGTGGCCCTGCTGTTAGCGCCGCTTTCGATGCTGATGGTAATCCTACCAAGGCAGCCCAAGGTTGGGCTCGTGGTAATGGTATTAGTGTAGAAGATGCAGAACGTCTTGTTACAGACAAAGGTGAATGGCTATTACACAAAGCGCATGTGCCAGGTAAACAAGTTGGCGAGTTATTAGCGTCTTTACTTAACCAAGCTATTGCCAAGCTTCCTATCCCTAAAGCGATGCGTTGGGGTAACTACACTACCCAGTTTATTCGCCCAGTTCATACCCTTGCAGCTGTGTATGGAAGTGAAGTAGTGAACTTGTCAGCATTAGGCTTAGCAAGCGGTAGGACTATTCAAGGCCATCGTTTCCACGGCGAAGCGCGCTTTGAGCTGGACCATGCCGACAACTACGCAAGTGCCTTGGAAGCCCATTATGTGGTAGCTGATTTCACAGCGCGTAAAGACAAGGTACGTCAGCAACTACAAACTGCCGCTGATGCGCTTTCTCTTACACCCGATTTTGATGAAGATCTTCTTGAAGAAATCGCCTCACTGGTTGAATGGCCGGTAGTGATGCAAGCGAGTTTTGAAGAAGGCTTCTTAGCGGTGCCTAAAGAAGCACTTATTTACACCATGAAAGATGATCAAAAATACGTTCCACTGCTTGATAGTGATGGTCAGCTTTCTAACACGTTCTTATTTGTCAGTAATATTGAAAGCCAAGATCCTATTCAGGTAATAAGCGGAAATGAAAAAGTTATTCGCCCTCGCCTAGCTGATGCTGAGTTTTTCTTTAATAGTGATAAAAAGACTTCACTCGAAAGTCGGCTTGCCAGTCTTGAAAGCGTTCTTTTCCAAAAGCAATTAGGTACGCTTAACGAAAAATCTAAACGTATTTCTACGTTATCTGGTTTTATTGCTTCACAAATTAACGCTAATGAAGCGCTCGCTGCTCGTGCGGGGTTACTTGCTAAAACCGATTTAATGACCAACATGGTAATGGAATTCCCAGACGTACAAGGCGTTATGGGTAAATACTATGCGTTAAACGATGGCGAAGATGCCGCGGTTGCTGAAGCGCTTTATGAACAGTATATGCCTCGTTTTGCGGGTGACGCTTTGCCTTCGCCAGGAATTAGTGCTGCAGTAGCACTTGCTGACAAGCTAGATACTCTTGTTGGAATTTTTGGTATTGGCCAACTACCGAAAGGTGATAAAGACCCTTTCGCGTTGCGCCGTGCAGCTATTGGTGTATTGCGTATTATCACTGAGCTTTCATTGCCTCTCGATCTCGAAGTCCTTGTTGCTAAAGCCGGTGAAGTATACGGTGATAAGCTGTCTAACCAAGATTTCCAAGCACAAGTCGTTGATTTTGTGTTAGCAAGGTTTGTTGCAATGTTACAAGACCAAGGTATCGCTATTGATGTTATTCAAGCGGTTTCTGCCAGACGCCCTACTCAACCGAGTGATTATGTAGCCCGTGTAAACGCCGTAGCCGAGTTTAAACAGCTTGATGAAGCTGACGCCCTGGCCGCGGCTAATAAACGCGTGGCGAACATTCTAGCTAAGCAAGGCGTCGACAGCAGCGTAAGTGCTACAATTGTTGAATCCTTGTTAAGTGAAGATGCTGAGAAAGCACTTTATCGCGCGCTAATTTCTGCTGAATCTGTGGTAACCACAGCTGTTCCTACTCAAGACTACACTAAGATACTTTCTACAATGGCAACACTACGTACTGCTATTGATAGTTTCTTCGATGACGTGATGGTTATGGCTGAAGACGATGCTGTTAAGCAAAACCGACTTGCGTTGTTATCGCTTTTAAGGCAACTTTTCCTTACTACAGGCGATATATCATTGTTGGCTAAGTCTTAGATATTTAGGATTACGGTTTAAGGGCGCGCACCCTTACACGACAATCATTTTATAACGCCCAACCCACGTTGGGCGTTTTTGTATTTGGAGCAAGTGTGAATAAAACCCTTTTAGTTATTATTTTTTCGTTTCTGTTAACAGCCTGTGCAAATCGTTCAGGGTTCTCTATTCCTGAAGTGATGGAGCCTAGTCCACAGGTTAATTTTAAAAACCTTTATCTGCGCGGTGTATTTAATTGGTGGGAATCATCCCCGGCCTATCGGTTCACGAAGGATACCGACGGTTGGTTTGTTGATGTTGAACTTATTGCCGATGGCCAGCCTTATGACTTCCGTTTGTCTGACGAAAACTGGACGCCATCACAAAGTTGTGGTGGAAAATATAAAGGCCAACCGGTAATGGTTGAGTCGGTGGTTTATTTAGTGTGTCAGCAAAATTCTGAGAATTTGCAGTTTACCCCATCAACCACGGGTATCTATCGTTTTGTCGTTTCGCCCGCTGGTACAGGCGAAGTAAGTCTAGTTATTAGGCGTCGAGGAAACTAGATAGCTGTGGCGTTTTTGCGTCTTTGTATGCCTAACTAAGGGGCTATGCGGCCTACCTTCAAATAAACATTTAAAAGCCCGGTAACTTTTCAGTTAACCGGGCTTTTCTATTTTTAGCAACTTATGTTTTAGTTGTTCATATCATTATTCAACGATGAACTTAACTAGATTACACGTCTAAGTTTTCTACTCTTAAGGCGTTAGCTTCAATGAAGTTTCGTCTTGGTTCTACTTGGTCGCCCATTAGCGTAGTAAACAATTGATCACACGCAATGGCATCTTCAATTTTCACTTGAAGCATTCTACGGCCTTCAGGATCCATGGTTGTTTCCCAAAGCTGACTTGGGTTCATCTCACCTAGCCCTTTATAGCGTTGAATGTACTGACCACGTTTAGCTTCACTCATTAACCAATCTAGTGCTTCTTTAAATGACTCTACCGGCATTTTACGATCACCACGTTGTATAAACGCATTTGCGCTCATCATGTCGTTAATCGCTAAATTAAGCTCTTTAAGACGCTGATATTCAGTAGACTCAATAAAGTCGTGACCAATTACGTATTCGTAATCAATACCATGCATACGCATAATAATGGTGATATAAAACTCACTGAGTTCAATGTCTCTGCGAATTTCGTAACGATAAGTTGCGCCATCATTTTCACGTTCAGTAAGCTGCGCTACAAAGTGCTCAGCCACGTTCGCTAACGTACTTTCATCTTTTAAATCTTCTAGATTCAATGTAGGCGTATAAATCATTCGATAAAGAATAGATGATGGCATTAGGCGCTTCATGCGCGTAATCATCTTCTCTGCTGATTGATATAAAGTTACCAATTGCTCTAACGCTACACCGCTTATACCTGGGTCATCATCACTAGTATGCAGAGATGCACCATCAATTGCGATAGAGGTCAGGTATGCCGTTAACGCATCATCATCTTTCAAATACTGCTCTTGCTTACCCTTTTTCACTTTATAAAGCGGCGGCTGTGCAATATAAATATAACCACGCTCAATGATTTCTGGCATTTGACGATAGAAGAATGTCAGTAGCAATGTACGAATGTGCGAGCCATCCACATCAGCATCCGTCATGATAATGATACTGTGATAACGTAGTTTTTCTGGGTTATATTCGTCGCGTCCAATACCACAACCTAGTGCAGTGATCAGTGTGGCAACTTCTTGTGAAGAAAGCATTTTGTCAAAACGTGCTTTCTCAACGTTTAATATTTTTCCTTTAAGTGGAAGAATAGCTTGGTTCTTACGGTTTCGTCCCTGCTTGGCTGAACCGCCAGCAGAGTCTCCTTCCACTATATATAGTTCGCTTAGTGCAGGGTCTTTTTCCTGACAATCAGCAAGCTTACCTGGCAAGCCAGCTAAGTCTAACGCACCCTTACGGCGAGTCATTTCACGTGCTTTACGTGCTGCGTCACGAGCCCGTGCAGCATCGATAATTTTGCCTGCAATAATTCTACTTTCGGCAGGGTTCTCAAGTAAGAACTCAGCAAGCTTTTCGTTCATTGCTGATTCAACTGCTGTTTTCACTTCTGATGAAACCAGCTTATCCTTAGTTTGAGAAGAGAATTTAGGGTCAGGAACTTTCACTGATACAACAGCCGTTAAACCTTCACGCGCATCATCACCGCTCGTGTTAGTTTTGGCCTTTTTGTTCATACCCTCTTTTTCCATGTAGTTATTAAGCGTTCTTGTTAACGCACCACGGAAACCGGCTAAGTGAGTACCACCGTCCCTTTGAGGAATGTTGTTGGTAAAGCAGTAGATATTTTCTTGGAAACCATCATTCCACTGCATAGATACTTCTACTGAAATACCATCTTCTTGTTCATGCGTAAAATGGAAAACCTTCTGGTGAACAGGTGTTTTCTTTTGATTCAAGTATTCAACGAAAGCTTTAATTCCGCCTTCGTACATGAAGTGATCTTCTTTACCGTCTCGCTCGTCTTTCAATCGAATTGAAATACCAGAGTTAAGAAAAGATAACTCTCTTAAACGTTTAGCTAGAATATCGTAGTGAAATAATGTGTTGGTAAAGGTATCTGAGCTTGGCCAAAAGCGAACGCTAGTACCTGTTTTATCAGTTTCACCAATGACAGCCAAAGGTGATTGAGGAACACCATGTTGATATTCTTGTTCGTGTGTCTTGCCTTCACGGCGAATACGAAGCTTCAATTTACTCGATAATGCGTTTACTACTGAAACACCAACACCGTGTAGTCCGCCAGATACTTTATAAGAGTTATCATCGAACTTACCGCCAGCATGCAGAACTGTCATAATAACTTCAGCCGCAGACACGCCTTCTTCTTCGTGCACTGCGGTGGGAATTCCTCTACCGTCATCGTATACAGAAACAGAGCCATCTGTGTGTATTTGCACAACGATTTCTGAACAGTGTCCAGCCAAAGCTTCATCTATCGAGTTATCAACAACCTCGAAAACCATGTGGTGAAGTCCTGTACCATCGTCCGTGTCACCGATATACATACCAGGACGCTTTCGTACGGCGTCTAATCCTTTAAGTACCTTGATACTGGACGAGTCGTAATTATTCTGTTCTGACATACTAGGTTTTACTCCTCTTTCACGCTTCCATGTTCCACGTGAAACATTTTCTTTTCGTTATATTTTTGTATGAATTCAAGCTGCGAAGATTCAATTGCAGTAACGAAAACCTGCGTATCCATATCTAACAGCCCGTCTATAAATAACTCACGTTTATCGGCGTCAAGTTCTGCGCCTACATCATCTAACAAGAAGATACTTTTCCTGTCAGTTAAAGTATTAAATAGTTCGGTTTGCGCCATTTGCAGCGCCGCAACAGCCATTCTAAGCTGCCCACGAGATAATAACTCTTGGGCATTAACCCCATTCACTTTTAGCTTAATATCAGCCTTGTGGGGGCCAGAAGTTGTATGACCTATTTTACCATCATACTCACGTTTTTTAACTAAGCTTTCTGCTAAAGACGCATCTTTTTCCCAACCTTTGTAGTAATTCAGTGAAACTTCATACTCTGGTAGAAATGTTGTCGCATATTTTTTAAATATAGGCGTCAATTTCGAAATATATTCTTCTCGTTTGCGCGACAAAGCTTCCGCCCGTTCTAAAAAACACTGCTCCCAATACTGATTTTGCGTTGCCAACAAATCGGATTGTAGTTTCAATAAAGCATTACGATGCTTTAGGAACTTCGAAAATTGCACAGACAACAATTGGAAGCTGTGTTCCACGTGAAACAATCCCCAATCACAAAACCGTCTACGCTCAGAAGGTGAACCCAAAATAAGGTCCGTGCTTTGCGGTGTAAAGAGTTGAACTGGCACTAAGCTCACTAAATCAGAAAGCTTATTAGAATGTTCTCCGTTAATACTACACGTGAATGTATCGTTTCTTCGCCGCTGAAAGCCTACGTTTAAAGATTCACTATTCTCGTTTCTGCAGCTTGCAAATACACTAAACTCCTCTTCCCCCGTTTTGATAACAGATGTGTGTTTATTCGTTCGGAATGAGCGGCCAAAACCTAAATAAAAAATAGATTCAACAAGAGACGACTTTCCACTACCGTTTACGCCGCGAATAATTGTTAACGCTGGAGAAGGTGAAAGGCTTGCAGAAGAAATGTTACGGAAGTTCGTAAGCTGGACCTTGTCCAGTTTCATAAGAAGACTCGGTAAAAATCACGATGATAAAAGATAAACGGCGATGGAAGGTAACGAATGACCGCTACCACCAACACCGATAACCAATGGATTGTATTAATAACTACAAACGCATTGGCATAATGACATAAAGTGCAGCATCGTCAGCTGCATCTTCAATTAATGCACTTGCGTTAGAGTCGGACAAACTAATTTTTACATCGTCAGAACCTAGCGAGTTCAATACGTCAATAAGATAGGCTACATTAAACCCAATTTCTAAATCGTCGCCTTGGTAATTTACATCTACAATTTCTTCGGCTTCTTCTTGCTCTGGATTGTTTGCTGTAATTTTCAGTTCACCCGAAGAAAGATTTAACCGAACGCCACGAAACTTTTCATTAGATAAAATAGCTGCACGTGAAAAAGCGTCTTTCAATACCGCTTTACTGGCAATAATTTCTTTATCACCATCTTGAGGCAATACACGACGATAATCAGGGAATCGGCCATCTACAAGTTTAGATGTAAAGATGAAGTCGTTTGAAAAAATACGTAAATGGTTTGCACCAATTTGTACTTTTAATGATTTATCGTCTTCCGTTATTAAACGCGATATTTCAAGCACCCCCTTGCGAGGAATAATAACTTGTCGGGCAGGAAGTGTTGTTTCGTAGCTTAAACGACAAAGTGCTAGACGGTGACCGTCAGTGGCGACGGTGCGAATAATATTTTCTTCCGTTTCTAACGACATGCCATTTAGATAATAGCGGACATCTTGCTGTGCCATTGAAAAGCTCGTTGAATCAATTAGGCGTTTCATATCGCTACACGTAATTTCAAACTCAACTTCGCCTTCCCAATCTTCTAGATTTGGATAATCGTTGGCTGATAACGTTGAAAGTGTGTAACGACCACGCCCTGCTTTGATCAGCGCTTTGTTACCATCTAAAGAAAAATGAATATCGGTACCTTCAGAAATACCTCGAATAATATCGAAGAGTTTCTTGGCAGGAACGGTGATTTCGCCTTCGGTGAACTCCCCTTCTAACTTAACGCTAGAAATGAGTTCAACCTCTAAATCTGTACCCGTTAGCCATAGTGCGTCTTCACTAACTTTAATGAGCACATTCGAGAGAATAGGTAATGTGTGTCTACGCTCTACAGCCCCCGATACCAGCTGAAGGGGTTGTAAAAATTGTTCGCGGCTTATACTAAATTTCATTGCTGTGCTATCTCGCCTCTAAAGGTCATTTTTTAGGAAGACAAAGTCCGAATGAGGTTCTTATAGTCTTCTTTTATATCATGACTTTCTTCTCTAAGCTGCGTTATTTTTCTGCAAGCATGAAGTACCGTTGTATGGTCTCGTCCACCAAAGGCATTTCCTAACTCAGGCAAACTGTGATTGGTAAGCTCTTTCGCTAATGCCATCGCCACTTGTCTGGGCCTTGCAACACTTCGACTTCTTCGCTTAGATAAAATGTCAGCAACTTTAATCTTATAATAATCTGCCACAGTTTTCTGAATATTATCAACCGTAACTAATTTTTCTTGAAGCGCTAATAAATCTCTTAGGGCTTCACGTACAAAATCGATGGTTATCGGACGACCGGTGAAATTAGCGTTAGCAATCACTCGGTTCAACGCGCCTTCCAGTTCGCGAACATTCGAACGCAAACGCTTAGCGATAAAGAAAGCAACTTCATTGGGTAACTGTATTCGGTTCTCGGCAGCTTTTCGCATTAAAATAGCGACACGAGTTTCTAATTCAGGTGGCTCAATAGCAATGGTTAGCCCCCAGCCAAAACGAGACTTAAGGCGGTCCTCTACCCCGTCAATTTCTTTAGGGTATCTATCGGACGTGAGAATGATTTGTTGATTACCTTCAAGTAACGCATTAAAGGTATGGAAGAATTCTTCTTGAGAGCGTTCTTTATTCGCAAAAAATTGAATGTCATCAATTAATAGAGCATCCACTGAGCGGTAGAAGCGTTTAAAGTCTTCTATCGCGTTATTTTGAAGTGCCTTAACCATATCTTGAACAAAGCGCTCAGAATGCATATACACGATTTTGGCATTTTCGTTATTAGCGACAATACCATTACCAACAGCATGCAATAAGTGAGTTTTACCTAAACCTGTTCCGCCATAAATAAACAACGGGTTATAAGAACTACCAGGGTTATTAGCCACTTGAGTGGCTGCTGCTCGAGCTAATTGGTTAGATTTACCTTCAACGAAGTTATCAAACTGATAAGTCGGGTTGATATTACTTTTATGCTTAGCAGCTTCCGGGATCGGGATCACTTTAGGCTGTTGAGGTGCTGATCGCATAGTGTTAGATCCAGCACTTCGTTGATCATACTGTCTGTTATCATGAGTAGACGTAGAATGACTTTGTTGACTGTAACCTGTTTGAGGCATAGCAGAGCGAGCACTCGCCTGTACAGGTGACGACGCACTATTGTTATTATTATCAATAGATTGCTGATCGTTTCCCGCTTGACCTGCCATATTTCCGGATGATCGCCCTGAATATGGGTTATATAGCTGACTAGGTGCTTGGTTATACGATTGATGAGCCGGTTGGCCTTGGTTTTCGCTGAAGCTCTGCTTCTCGCTGTGACCCTGATTTTGGCTTTGGGATTGCTGCGGCGTAGCTGAAGCAGCAGCTCTACTGCGGCTTAAGCTTTCTCTACTCATAACATCAAGGCGTAACTGAGGTGCGTTTGGACCTGCAAATTCCCGCAATAACCCAGTAATGTTATCGAGATACTTATCTCTTACCCAATCAAGAATAAAACGGTTAGGGGCAAATAAGGCTACAACACCTTCTTCCTCTTGAGGAACCAAAGGTCTGATCCACATACTAAATTGTTGCGTGGGTAATTCTTGACGCAAACGTTCAAGACATTGATTCCATAAAGACATGTAAGTTACTTAGCTCCGGTAACTCGCAAATAACAACCAATACAAAGAAACAGGCACCGAGATGCGCGCCAGGAAGAAAATTAGGCGGATGTATATTGTTGGGTAGCAGCGAGAAATTGTTTTATCGTTTTAATAGCTGTGGATTATCTTACTTTATCAACAAAAAGTAAATGGCGATCTTTGAAGATCATCAGGATCAATTTCATAAACCATTGATTTAAATCAGAAGACTCCTTATTCGAAAATGTGCTTAATTTAGTTAAATTAAGAATTAAAATACGCATAATTGAATAAGATCATAGGCTAAAAACCGTTCATAGTGACTTAAAAATTAAAAATCTGTGGATAAAATGGTTATTATGACCAGCTTATTCACAGTTAAAATTATGGCGACTGATTAGCATTTAAGCCTCTTCAGTAAACGTTGTTCACAATTTCTACCGAAATAGTGGATTATTGATTGACAGTAGCCCCCGAGATCTCTAGAATTCAGCGTCCTTTTTCGATGGGCTTTTCTGGTGATAAGCACAACTTATTCTGGCAACAGAATAAAGTGTTTACCAAAAACGCCTATGTTTAATTAAATATAAGTGAGACTTTGGTCATGAAAAGAACATTTCAACCGAGCAATTTGAAGCGTAAGCGTTCTCACGGTTTTCGTGCACGTATGGCGACTAAAAATGGTCGTAAAATACTAGCAGCTCGCCGTGCAAAAGGCCGCGCTCGTCTTTCTGCTTAAGCTTAAGTAGAAAGCACCTAAAGTGGGCGAAAATCATTTTTCACGGGAGTTACGTCTGTTAACTCCCACCCACTTTACCTATGTGTTTGATAATGCAATTCCAGCTGTATCTCCCTCGTTTACCATCCTTGCAAGAACAAATACTCTACCATCCCCACGTTTAGGCATTACACTTGCCAAAAAGCGCATTCGTAAAGCTCACGACCGAAATCGTTTAAAACGCTTAATTCGTGAAAGTTTTCGCCATAAGCAACATGACCTTCCAAATGTGGATATTATCGTAATTGGTAAATCTGGTGCTGACAAACTGAGCAATCAAGAGATTTTCGCAACGATGGATAAGCTATGGAAAAAATTAGCCAAACGTTGCAACGCGTCTTAATCGCGCTACCACTGATACTCATAAAATTGTATCAATGGTTTATATCTCCTATTTTAGGACAACGCTGTCGTTTTCATCCATCATGTTCTTGGTATGCTATTGAAGCATTAAAAACACATGGATTAGTAAAAGGCGGTTGGCTATCAATCAAACGCATATTAAGATGCCATCCTTTGCATGCCGGTGGTTACGACCCAGTACCGGAAAAACAACAAGATAAACACTCAAAATAAAGAGACCTATATGGAATCGCAACGTAGTTTTCTGATAATTGGCCTGGCGCTGGTCAGCTTTTTGCTTTGGCAACAATGGCAAAAAGAATACGGACCTCAACCTGTACAGCAAGTACAAACAGAGCAAGCCGAACAGGTATCACAAGGTGTACCATCATTTGATGATGCACAATCTGAAGATGTGCCTACTGGTGATAGCGTTCCAGCGGCTAAACCAATGGCTAGCGCATCAAATGCTAACCGCATTATCGAAGTTAAAACTGATGGCTTAGACCTTCGCATCGATTTATTAGGTGGCGACGTTATTACCGCCGACTTATTGAAGTTTCCAGTTACCCAAGGCTCAGAAGAACCTTATAGCCTATTACGTTCAGGTAATGGCCTGTATGTAGCGCAAAGTGGTCTTATTGGTGCTAACGGACCTGATGCTAGCAGTAGCGGTCGCCCTGTTTATCGTACCGATAGCAATTTTTATGAAATGACCGGTGACAGCCTAGAAGTGCCTTTGGTGTGGAAAAACGACCAAGGACTTTCTGTTACCAAAACGTTTATCTTCAAAAAAGACCATTATGAAGTTGCGGTAAATTACACCGTAGAAAATAATTCTGGTGCTGCGGCTAATGTGCAGCAATACGCACAGCTTAAGCAAGTCATCGACGCGGAAGACGACGGCAACATGTTTATGCCTACCTATCGCGGCGCAGCGTATTCAACCGAAGAAGACCGTTATCAAAAATACACGTTTGATGATATTGCAGATGACAAGTTGCGTGAAACGACCAAGGCTGGCTGGGCTGGTATGCTAGAGCACTATTTTGTTTCTGCTTGGGTACCACCACAAGATCAAGTTAACACCATTTACTCGCGCAATATTTCAAATCAATACGCGGTTATCGGTGTATTGATGCCTGCGGCAGTGGTTAATACCGGCGAAGCAAAAACGTTGTCTAGCACCCTTTATATGGGTCCAAAAGATCAAGACAAGTTAAAAGAGATCGCCCGCGGATTAGATTTAACCGTCGATTACGGCATTCTATGGTGGATATCGCAATCACTGTTTTCTTTGCTTACGTTCCTTCACAGCTTAGTGAATAACTGGGGTGTGGCCATCATCTTAATTACTATCGTAGTGAAAGGGGCAATGTACTGGCTGACTAAGAAGCAGTACGAATCTATGGCTCGCATGCGTAACCTAGCGCCTAAAATGCAACAACTTAAAGACCGTTTTGGCGATGACAGACAAAAAATGTCTCAGTCGATGATGGAGCTTTACAAGAAAGAAAAAGTTAACCCAATGGGTGGTTGTTTACCGCTCGTACTTCAAATGCCTATCTTCCTAGCGCTCTATTGGGTGTTAATGGAAAGTGTTGAATTACGCCATGCAGATTTTGCATTGTGGATCACTGACTTATCAGTGAAAGACCCATACTTTGTATTGCCTATATTAACGGGCGCAAGTATGTACTTGTTGCAGAAATTACAACCGACAACAATTACTGACCCTATGCAGCAAAAGATAATGCAGTTTATGCCTGTGGCTATGAGTGTGTTCTTCTTATGGTTCCCTGCAGGTCTAGTATTATACTGGTTGGTGAGTAACATCATTACGTTAGTACAAGCCAAAATGATATATGCTTCTATGGAGAAGCGGGGAATTAAATAGCAACGTCTATTTCTTTTATAATAAACAGCCCGCCAATTGCGGGCTGTTTTGTCTACGAGGATAAATTAACTATGCCATCATTTGATATTGTGTCTGAAATCAATATGGAAGAAGTGCGCAACGCCACTGAAAACGCACACCGAGAACTTGCCACACGTTTCGATTTTCGCGGTATTGAAGCGAGCTTTGAATACAAAGAGAAAACCGTGGTGATGAAAGCGGAAGCTGAATTCCAGCTACAGCAAATGGAAAGCATGTTTAGAACCGCATGCTCTAAACGAAACCTAGATACGTCGTTTTTAGATGTAAAGCCGTTTGATGCGAATGGGAAAACCTATCGTCAAACTATCGCATTCAAAGAAGGCATAGAACAGCCCATTGCCAAAAAGATCGTAAAAATAATTAAAGACGCGAAAATTAAAGTACAAACGGCTATTCAAGGTGAAGAACTTCGAGTAACGGGTAAAAAGCGTGACGATTTACAACAAGCTATGGCCTTGGTCAAATCATCAGATTTAGGTCAGCCTTTTCAATTTAAGAACTTTCGCGACTAAAATATGGATTCACATATCATCACAACCGATACCATTACCGCTCAAGCCACTGCCCCTGGGCGCGGTGGTGTTGGAATAGTGCGGGTTTCAGGTCCATACGCAAAAGCTATCGCTGAAGTATTAGTTCCCACACCGCTAACGCCAAGATTGGCGACCTATACCCCGTTTGTCGATAGTCAACAAAACGTTATCGACCAAGGTATCGCGCTATTCTTCAAAGGGCCTAATTCATTTACGGGCGAAGATGTATTAGAACTACAAGGTCATGGCGGCCAAGTTGTGATGGATATGCTCATTGATGCTGTGCTTTCCACTGGTAAAGCACGATTAGCTAATCCAGGTGAGTTTAGTGAACAAGCATTCATTAATGATAAGCTCGATTTAGCGCAAGCTGAGGCGATTGCTGATTTAATTGATGCCAGTTCTAAACAAGCGGCAAGAAGCGCGCTACGTTCGTTACAGGGCGAATTTTCAACCCAAATTCAAACCTTATCCGACCAAATTGTTCATCTACGCATGTACGTTGAAGCCGCTATCGACTTTCCTGAAGAAGAAATTGATTTCTTATCTGATGGCAAAGTATCTGGTGACTTAGCCGCCATACTTGCGCATCTTCAAGTGGTGAGAGAGCAAGCAAAGCAGGGAAGCCTGCTCAGAGAAGGGATGCAGGTGGTTATTGCCGGGCGTCCTAATGCGGGTAAATCAAGTTTACTTAATGCATTAGCAGGCCGAGACAGTGCCATTGTCACCGAAATTGCAGGCACGACCCGAGATGTATTAAAAGAGCATATTCACATTAACGGCATGCCGGTGCACATCATTGATACCGCCGGGCTTCGTGATAGCCCTGACAAAGTAGAACAGATTGGTATTGAACGGGCGTGGCAAGCAATTAGCGAAGCCGATCACGTACTTTTTGTCACTGATTCAACCACTACCGATGTGGCAGATCCTTATAAAATTTGGCCTGAGTTTATGGCTCGCTTACCACAAGGTATCCCTACCACGGTAATCAAAAATAAAGCGGATCTTAGCGACTTGCAAGTTGGCTTGAATCAAGTAAAAACAGAGCATGGCGAGATGCCCGTTATTAATATTTCGGCAAAACAAAGTGACGGTATAGATACCCTACGGGATCATTTAGCCAAAACCATGGGCTTCGACACCACCACTGAAGGGCAATTCATCGCCAGAAGACGTCATCTCGATGCGTTGGAAAAAGCCTACGAATATGTAGTAATAGGCGAACAACAACTTCACGATGCTATGGCCGGCGAACTACTTGCAGAAGAACTTCGTTTAGCCCATCAGTCATTATGTGAAATAACCGGTGAATTCACCTCAGACGATTTACTTGGAAAGATATTTTCATCTTTCTGTATTGGTAAGTAATAGGTCGCCAGAGAGTCTCTGGCGACCCAACCAATCTAGTTCCCCCAAATGTCATTCACATAATCAGGATTATCAATAAACGGATTTCGATTCGACTGAAAACTATAAGCAGCCTCATTTCTATCAATTTCCTTTTGACTAACTGGGTCCTGTTGATGCCAATTTAACAACATTGTTAAAAACCATGATTCAAAAACTTGGCTACTTGTTCCATTAAGCACCGCATCACCATAGCTACTATTAGATTCCCATGAACTGATGACATCTTCATATCGTGTAGCCATATAAAAATAAGCGCGAGCAATATCGCCTTTAAATTCATCAATAGGTTCAAATACCGTACCGGAATAGCCTAAACCGGAAACCGCTGCACCTAATAGTGAGCCATTTTGAGAGGTAAATGTGCTACTGCCCACTTCCCCATAAGGGTAACTACTGCGCTTAGAGTTCACATATCCATCGGTTGGAAATACATGATGAATATCTGTATTCATTGGTGCTACAGCGCCACCAAACCAACTACGAGGAAAGGAATGCTCTCGGTTATAACAATCGCCTTCTCCAGAGTAGTTTCCACATTGATCACTACTAGAAGTAAAACTATAAGGGTCGTTAGAAGAAGGAAGTTCAGAATAAATATCCAATATACTGCCATCGTTTTCATAATAGCTATCTAGGCCATAAGAAACATAAAACGTCCAAAGGTCACCATATGACTGTGAGCTGTGCCCTTTAATAATATTGTAAAGTGCAGTCTTTAATGAATAACCTGTCATACCTGACGCATTTGAATAATAGTCTGATGTATCGTTATTACCGCCGCTTCCGTCACCTCCTCCATTATCGCCGCTATTTCCTAGCGTGAAGGTAGTAGCTTCTGAAGACGTAAATTCACCACCACTCGCCACGGTAACGTTATCAAATGTTAACGAATAACTGCCTGAGCCAAAGCTGCAACAAATGCCATCACCGTAACTGTCTTGTATTGTTAATGTGTAAGTGTCGTCAGTGAGACATACCGATTCGCTATAGGTGGTGTTACTTTCATAACCACTACCTTGATATTCCACAGCGTTTGCACTATTGGTAATAGTCCAACTAGTCTCACTACCATAGTTATCGGTAACGAGAGAGAACGAACCTGAATTAGACTCGCAGGTTTCTCCTCCCGGCTCCTCACTTGTGCTGTCTGTTGGCGAAAATAAGTCAACGTACACGAGTTCAGACCCGTCAAATGATGACTGATCATAGAACCTCAGTCCTATGTCTATAGATGAAGTACTAGAAGCGGTATAGGCGTAGCTTAATTCTTGCCACTGCCCAGTATTTGATGGTGTCGAATAACCTTGGTAACCATCTACGTAAAGACGCGCAGATACGCCACCCTCTGTATGATAAACCCACACACTAAAAGTGTATGACTCACCACTGACTACATCAACTGACTGCCTAAAATCGGTAGAGCCTTGCGTTGTGGTATTTACCGTAATCGCCGCAGCACTATCGCCGTTGTAAACAATACTATTAGATTGAGAAACCTCTATACCTGAGTCAATGGTATCCCAACTATTGGGAACGCCATTGCTCCAGCTTTCAAAATCGCCATTCACCACATCGGCAAAAGCAAATGCGTGAAGCGTTAACGTCATTACACCTATTGTGCGAACTATATTTTTATTCATTATTTTATTTTCTCTTTTTTTTTTCGACATACTCGGTGTCATCAAAATAATTACACAATATGACAGCACTGTGAACAATAAACGACCAATTTGCATATAAATATAAATAAAACCTTATATCTAAATGCTATCGTTAAATTATTAGGGTGGTTCTCGACTTTTCTTTGTAATCCCAAGACAATCTTTTATCATGGTAAAAAGCCGAACAAATAGCAGGCTAGAGTGAGCAATAGCAAGTACGGCACATAAACATTTTGATGGCTAAGGTAGGTAGAAAGTGAGTAAACATTATTCCATTATCGTGGGCTCTATGCTCGGCGCATCTGAGTACGTCGCCGATGCATTGGCGAAATCATTGATTAATATGGGGAATACTGTAACTATCCATAACACGCCTACATTAGAAGACGTAAAAGACGAACCCAATTGGATTGTCTGCACATCGACACACGGAGCCGGAGAGTTACCCGATAACATTAAACCGTTTGCTAAAGCACTAGAAACTGCTGATTTATCCAAGGTAAACGCGTTTATTATTGGGTTAGGAGATACCAGTTATGACACGTATTGTTTCGGTGCTCTTATGATGGAAAATCTATTAAAATCACGAGGTGCTACATTAGAGGCATCAGCCCATTTAATTGATGTTTTGGAGCATCCTATACCGGAAGATGAAGCGGTAATGTGGTTTGAACGAATGCTGGAAACTGCATGAGTACAACGCTAACGCAAGCAGAACTCGCGGTACTGCAATCGCCGCTATCCAATGATTGCCGCGTACTTTACTTACTTGGCTTACGCCCAACCGCCAATACAGCATCAACAGCAAGTGCTGCTATTGATTATAAATTCTTACTGTCGATGTTAAACGGAGAGCATAAAGACACTCCCTATCAACGTGGCCGGCAAATTAATAGCCTTTTAAAGCAGCTTGAACTTGTTGGACTGGTGGCGCTTCCAGAAGCGTTGGATTTAGAGCACTCCATTAATGGTAAAGCCCTACTTCTTCCTTTGATAAACAATGCACAATCAAACTTTGATACCTTGCATAAATCTCACTTTGCTATTTCAGCAGACTGGAAACCAAACAAGGATCTGTTCTTAGAGATGGCCTCGCTACTAGGCATTATTGACACAGAATATGATGAAAATGAAGTTGGTGAATTCATTTCCTATTGGCTGGGCAGACCAACCACTATATTAAGTGAGTTTCAGTGGACACAGAAATTTGCTCACAATATAAAGCATAAGCGGGTAGCTGCAGGTTATTCTCCTGTAAGAAAAGTAGGAAATCAGCAAGTGAAAGTTGCAGCTGGTATCGAAGCAGATGATAATGCAAGAAAGCTGGTGGAAAAATACGCCACGTCCACAAAGAAGAATTGATGCTATGGATCGAATTACAGATAAAATTGCAAATCTTGCAAAGGCACTTAACAAGCCTTCAGAGCCTAATGATGAATATATCGATTACGCAACGCTTAGAAAGCAATATGAGAACCAAGCAAACCAAGAGATTGGTCAACTACAACAGCGCTCTAAAAAAGCGCGCGTAGAAGCCATTCATGGGCGTTCTGATCTAAATCCAAAATGGACATTCACAAATTTAATTGAAGACAGTGACGATGTTATTGAAGCAGTATCTATCGCTCAATCGTTCATTGCAGCTCACGATGATCCAGCCTGGCGCCAAAGCGGTTCACACATGATGTTATTTTATGGTGATTATGGCCGAGGTAAGTCTCATATTGCAGGCGCGATCGCGCATCAACTCATAGAGCAATATGAGATATCCGTATTATATAGGCAACTTTCAACCCTATTGGAAATGCGTTATTCCTCTTACGATTTTAGTGCCACAGACAACATAGGCCAGAAATTTAGAGAAGCAAACCAAGAACTACTAGAAGTCGATTTACTCATTCTTGATGAAGTGTGTGTGAATGAAACCGTACTTAAAAAGAATACCCAAAGCTGGTTGGGTAACTTATTACGCCAACGATTGGTGAATAAAAAGAACTGTATCTTAATCACCAACCATAGTTTAAGCGAACTAGAACACGCTATGGGGCGCTATTGCTTTGAGTCAGTTAAAGAATACGATACTTACAAAGTACGCTTTCAAGGGCCAAGTAGACGTGAAGGCTTAACCCAAGATGAAGCCGAAGCACAGAATATCACACCAAGATATCAACCTAATCAGGTACGCTAAACCAAAACCCACAGGCAGTAAGCGTTAAAAGATCATTAAAATCCCCCTCGTAATTCTCTAAAAGGGTGTCATTAATAATGATCATTACTCCCTAGTGGCACTGATTTTTTCTGTTTACTCCATAAATTTTCAATTATTTTCCTGATCACATAATAAAAGATAATGAGTGATCATATGATCCACTCAAAAATTGTGGAAAGATCTCATCCACAGTTAGATCGCTCTGAAAGCCATATTCTATGCTTAGTTAACGATCTAACAGTAGTATTAACCAACATTTTATCCCCAATGCGATCACATCTTGATCAGTGCTGTGGATAGGATCCTACAAACCACTGTGTATAAGCTCTTACTGAAGAATGAGTAACTTTATTCACAATTGCCCATGTGGATAACTAAGGGGTTTATACACAAGATTATGAGGGGGTTATCGATCTGTATTACACAACCTTTTAGATCGTGTAACTTCATGATCTGAAACTGCTTTAAAGGGTTACTAACAGATCTTGCTGATCCTAATAATAAT
>NZ_JAESDJ010000024.1:0-30162 GCF_019249255.1 Alteromonas lipotrueae
GCTTTATATAATCAGCCAGTTCTTTTGAGTTATTAAGCTTCATTATGTTTCTCCACTATTAACCCCCTTCAAGGTATAACTGTTGCGATATCCCTTATAAGGTATATTAAGTTAAATATACCCTTAATGGTATATATGTCAAATTATACCCTGCAGGGTATTTGGGGTTTCCTTAAACACATGCTTGAGTGGGAGATAATTGAATATTAACTTTCACGGGACTATTTGAATAAAATGCCCGTTTAAAGCTTTAACGCATAATGGCATCTATAAAAAAAGGGTCGTGTATGACCAGTAATGCGAAAGCCGTAAACCTTAATTTCTTTTCGGTTTAGTTCTGCGCGTACTAATGCCCATAAGTCATTTCAGTATTGTTGTGCGTTGTAAAGTGTAGCGCCATCATTCTTGGCCATTTTTTAAGAAGTACAAATCAGAAAATCCCATTTTTATAAATTCGGCATCTCTAAAATTTCTTACAGTTTTTTTGTCTTTACTGATTGAGGCAAGTTGCTGCTCAGTTTGCAAAAACTGGGTAAGGTCTATTCCTTCAGCATCGGCCACGGCTTCATGCATATTTTGATATCGGCTGTAAGAAAAATTTATTTCTTTTGCCACACCATTAAATTTATAACGTACTTTATGGGCCATATTCTACTCAGGTTGGTCTATCGAATTCGAAAACGGTTTAACCGCTATTATAACCGTAATTAGCGGTGCATATTGAAAAAGCTTAGTAATAAAGCTATCGAGGTCAGGTGAACATTGTTTGGCGACGTCGGCCGAATAAAACTGGGCGAGCATGAAGAAAAGCCCGAGTTCTCGCCAGTATCATGGGCCGTTATCTTCCTATTTACCTTATTGACTGAACGAGATACATTTTTATACAGCTAGCGTAAAGTAACCTTGCTTATTGACAACAAATATAGCTAAATGGTGAAAGTGTCAAATAGCTGTTTTAAAACAATAATTATTAATCACATAGAGCCTTTAAACTAGAAAATGAATAATAAACTGACGTTGTTTACCATCAATTTTCCCTATTACTTTATTCGGGCCGTTATTAATTTTTTAGCATCTAAAGGCATCGAAAGAACAAAACTGTTGGAGTTAATTGATACGGATGCCGATGAAATCAATCAGTCGTCTAGGCACTATGCAAGTCACGAATATGAAAAGCTACTTTCATATGGAGCTCGGGAACTTGGTATAAAGAATATTGGGTTTAAGTTCGGGAAAACGTTCGATATTAGTATTTGGGGTCTGTTTGGTCATATCGTAACGGCAAGCCCCAACTTGTGGAAGGTTTTAGAATATCAGAAGCGATACCAGTGTTTGTTAGGTAACTCAGGAAGGGCATATCATGAAAAAGATGGCGATAGGATAATTCTGCGTTGGCTCTCGGGTATGGAAGCAAGCTCAAATAATATTGAGCACGTAATATCTGCATGGATAACCTTTGCGTTTACCCACTATCAATCTGATGATAAACCGATATCGGTGCATTTTAACCATTCACCATTGGCTGATGTTGGTGAATATGAAGCCTTCTTTGGTTGCCCTGTCTTCTTCAATGCGAATTTCAACGGCGTAATTATTAACGAATCTTCGCTGAACATTCCGATAAAGTCGTACAATGAAGAAGTGATGAACGTTTTATGCTGCCACGCTGAGAATCAGCTCGCTTCACTACGTTCCAATGTATCTTTAGAAATTATTACTCAGTTTATCGTTGAAACCCTACCTGAGCGAGTACCTGAGCTAACCGATATAGCCAACCATTTGTCGATTAGCCCGAGACAAGTTCAGCGAAAATTTCAAAAGGAAGGCACCAATTTAACCAATCTGTTGGAAGACATTCGTATTAGTCTAGCAACATCGTACTTGAGCCAAACCGATCACAAGTTGTTGTATATTTCGCTAATGCTAGGATATTCGGAACAAAGTGCATTTCAACGTGCATTTAAACGATGGACGGGGCTTACTCCACAGTCTTTCCGTCAAACACCTATGGCAATAATAAAAAATGGAAGCCCCACACAGTGACGAACAAGGCCTCCAATAAAACTTTTTAGGTTTGGGATCCGTATGGGTTAGAACATATATTTAATATCAATGCCTAGCTCTCGCCCTCTTGTAATCTCGCCAGTAGGCGTATTAAAAACGCTCGCCGTTAATCCACCTACCCCCATTACGTACCGTTTGTTCAGTAAATTTTTACCCCATAAACCAATTTCCAGCGTGTCGCTTTCGTTATACCAAGATAAACGCGCATTTAAGTCTTTCGTGTCATAAAAGTATGCGTCGATAGCTTTTTTATACTCCTCGAGACCCGGTTGTTCGCTATTGATATTTTCAACAAACTGGTAGTCCACATGTAAGTTTGTGTTACCTACGCCAAAATCAGGCATCCAGTCAAATGTTAGGGTGTAATTTACCGCTGAATCTGTGGATGTGGTGGCTGCGTCGATAAATGTCCCTTCACCGTTGTAGAATGCTGGTGAATCTGTATCCATACTGCGTATTTCGCTAACTAACCCTAGAGTAATACTGGGGTTTAGGTGCCAGCGTAAATCCAGTTCCACGCCGGTAATCTGTCTATTATCATTTAATACTGTGGGAATAGCCTGTGTATATCCCGGAGGTTTAGTATCAACGGTAGTTTGGAAGTTATCTAACTCCATATAGTAGGCACTGACATTGGCGATAACTTGCTGCCATAAAATGCCTTTATAGCCAAACTCTATGTTTGAGGTTTCTTCTGGTTCAAACGCTTCAGGATTGGGCGTTAACGAGTCAAAACCACCGGATTTATATCCTGTAGAGTAGGACGCAAAGAACATATCGTTTTCGGTCAATTCATAACTGGTAACTAGGCGACCAGTCGTTTGAGACCATTCATCAGAGGCCGTTAGATCAGCCATTGGGAAAATAAGGTTGCTTACACCTGGGCGAACTTGGTTAAAACTGGTTTCGGGTATATACCAGGTAAAGTCCTTTTTATCAGTAGAGTAACGCGCACCTACAATTACATGCCACTTATCAGTAATTGAGTAATCTATGTCACCATAGATACCCCAGTTGGTGAAGTCACCTGTGTTGTACACCCGCTCTTCCCAAAAAATACCGGAAGCACTTGGGCCAAATATTTCTGCAATCCCCATTTGTTGCGAAACAATATCGTAGGTTAAATCACCCGTGGCATTAACAATATCACCGGTGAGGGGAACGTCGGGCATACCAATGGCTGTCATAATGTCACCCGCTACACCCATAGCATTCAGCGCGCCTGCCCATTCATCAGCATTCCATATATGATCCATGGGGAAGCCACTAGCGGTGTAGAAGGAGTCAACAGCGGCATCAAAAGTGACACCTGGACCAAATGCACCAGCAGCATGGGCATCAGTGTTGCCGCCAATCATGCCAGCAATTTGCTGGGCTACACCATCGCGAATGACGTTGTTTAATTCGCCGGTAATCATACGGCTGACAGAATTGGTCGTCGCATTTAGCTTGGTTGTTTGCCCCACATTTTCTTTAGAATATGAGAAGCCCGCTACTGCATTAATTTTGCTATTTATAAAATTAATCTGCATTTCGGTATAGAAAATATCAGAATCTTCAACATTTACCGTATCAAAATAGCGGGTAATATCGGCAGTGCCATCTTCTTCTTGTGCGTTGTTAGTTAACCACTCTCGGTAACTTGCAACATATTTCATGGAAAGCTGATTGTTAAATTCATGATTGAATTTAACAATAGTTGCAGTCATGTCGCGAGATTCACCGCCTGCTCTTACATCATTTTCGGTTTTGTTGCCAAACGGTGTGAGGCCACCGTTATAGGCGTATTCATTGAACCCAAAATTTATTTCGGCGCCTTGGTCTAATTTATCCCACTCATAGGCAATAAGGAAATTGGTGGTCGCGGAGATATCCCACAATACTGCCACTCGGGCAGCATCGTGGCCTTTTTCGCCAATGCCCCAATTTTTGTTATTTTCATTCCAACTAGCTTGATAGATGTTCTCCATAAAGCCATCTTGCCGGTTAGACAAGAAATTAGCGCGTACATAAACATTGTCGGTAATGGGGACGTTAATCATACCTTCATAGCGCTGTAATTTGTCGGTGCCAAACAACGCGCGTACAAAGCCTTCGAATTCGTCGTGGGGGGCGTTGGGTACCATATTCACTACCCCCATAGCCGCATTTCGGCCAAATAAAGTACCTTGTGGGCCTTTTAATACTTCAACCCTAGCCATATCAGAAAACAATACATTTTGGGCTGCTCTAGGCATGTAAGTATCATCATAAAAAGTAGCGGATGACGGGTCACCCCCAGCACTAATGCTTGGGCTACTAATACCACGCATACTAACCCCAGCTTGGGTAAAACCTTCATCACTAAAATCAAATCCAGGAATGAATTTATCAATATCAGCTAATAATGTAGAACCCGTTTCTTTGATTAAACCCGCTGACACAGTGCCAACCGTAACTGGCACCTTGAGAATATTTTGAACCCGCTTTTGGGCAGTAACATTGATCACTTCTATTTCTTTCTCAGTGGTTTCCGTGTCTTGGGCGCCTGCTGATAGTGAAGCTAGTACAAATGCTGAAACAATCGCATGAGCTACTTTTTTCTTCCTAAACATATTATTTCCCCTATAGTTCTTAATACTTTTCTCTAGCATTAAATATTTATTTTTTTATTCTTTTTTAATGCGACTATATTTTTATAAATTTAAATAAATTTCTTTTTTATTAATTAAACCTAGTCACCCTATTCAAGGTTCTGCCTAAAAATGAATGCTTTTCATTTTGCTCTCATTACACTCGGTGTTGTTGTCTGCATTAGGCGTTAAAGAGGCGTTATTACAAACGCTTCGACTACCTCTTGGTCTACTAAAATAATTTAAAAATTTAATAAATTCATAGTCTTAAATTTTTTTGGGTCGTGTCTGGACGCTGATGGTTAAAATATAAAGTAATAACATCTCGTTTACATTGTCCCTAAAGCGACACTGTTTGACCGCAGAGACCAAAAAAACCGTGGATAATTTTACGTTTGGAAGGATTGCATCCATGTTGATTCTTTAAATTATTTTGTTAAACAGTGGTTTATGTTTTTCTTGGTGTTTTTTTTCTGTCTTCTCAGCTTTTTATCGTATTTGCATTTCAAAATTTTGTTTTGTAATTTGATCGGCGATTTATAGATTAAATTGGTGAGAGATTAGTCTGGTGAATGGTTTTGTCAGGAAGTGATTTTTTCACTTTTTATATTTTTATGCTTTTAATTATTGCGCACTTTTGATGCTACGTATGTTTAGGCGGAGATGAAATTTTGAGTCAAATTCAAAAAATAATTCTAACAATATTTTTAGTCGATCTATGTGGGATATTATATTTACAGCATCCCCTAGAAATTAAGAACCCAATAATTGGCGTTGTACTTTTCACCGTAATAATGTCCTTGGTTCTTGCATCTTTGATGGTTAAAAAGAAATCAAAAGATCATCAAACGATTGGATACGCAATCCTCTTTATTGGTTTGGGAGATGTGTTTTTAGTCATTTCAGGCATATTTTTGCCTGACTATGATCATATTAGCAATCCACTGGGCATGCTTGCGTTTACGTGTGCCTACGCAACCCTTTCTTTGCTATTTGCCAAAAATTTCGCCCTACAGAAAAGCGATATGCTCAAGGCTATTCCTGTGTTGCTAGTTATACTGCCAGTTTTGTCCATTTTACTGCCTAATATTCAGGGGGTTATGTTTATATTGGCGATTGTGTTTTCTCTTGTTGTCAGTTTCATGGCTTGGAATGCCCTGTGTTGTTTGCACCGAGGCTATTACAACAACAAAGTGGCTACGCGGTTTGCCATTGCTGGTTTCCTTATGCTGCTGTCCGATATGGGGGTGGCATTTGTACTGTTTTATCCCGACCCCGCGATCAGCCAAAGTGCTTGGTTGCAAAATGAGATATGGATCACCTATGTGCCTGCTTGGGCGTTGATATTCGTTAACTTATTAGAAGAGAAGTTGGTTGCTTAGTTCTTAGCTAACTACCGTCAAACGTTAATTTAAGAATGTTCATCTGGCGTGAAACCATTAGTACATTAACTGTGTTTAGGAATACGCAATGGGATTAAAACTCAAAATTGGGCAAATGCAATTCTTGCAATTTGTGGCGTGGGGCTCTTGGCTTATTACTATTGGAGCCTATGCGTTTAACACGAAGGGATGGACTGCTTCAGAGTTCGGTGCTGTTTTTTCAACTATTGGAATAGCAGCGCTATTTATGCCTGCAACGATAGGGGCAATCGCCGACCGCTGGATTAACGCTGAAAGGTTATACAGTATGCTGCACATAGGTTGTGCGGTAACCATGCTATTTATTCCTATGGTCGATGATCCAGCCATACTCTTTTGGGTTATGTTGCTAAATATGTGCTTTTATATGCCCACGATATCATTGATATTCTCAATTTCGTATCGAACCATGGATGATGCGAGCATGGATATAATCAGAGAGTATCCACCGCTTCGAGTTTGGGGGACTGCGGGGTTTGCGGCTGGCATGTGGATAACCAGTTTATCTGGATTAGAAACCTCGGCATGGCAATTTTATATATCAGCGGGGGCTTCGCTAATTGTCGCAGGTATCGCTCTTACCATGCCAAAGTGTACGCCGCTAAATCAAAAATCGCGTACCACACTGGGTAATTTGTTGGGCTTTGATGCCTTTACGCTGTTCAAAGAGTACCGAATGGCAGTTTTTCTTATTTTCTCTATGTTATTGGGCGTGTGCATGCAGCTGAGCAATGCCTATGCTGGTGCCTATATTCACCATTTCAAAGATATTGCTGAATACGCAAGTTCACCCTTATTAAAGTTTCCGGCCATTGTGGTATCGCTTGGGCAATTTTCAGAAATGCTCTTTATTTTGATTGTACCCTTTGCCCTCAAAAAGTGGGGCATTCGCACAGTGATGATAATCAGCATGGTCGCTTGGGTGTTTCGCTGGTTGATGCTTGCCTATGGAAACCCAGTAGATGGCCTATTTCTGCTAATTGGCTCAATGATTGTGTGGGGGATGGCATTCGACTTCTTCAATTTGTCAGGTTCTTTGTTTATTGAAAAAGAAACAGATCCCTCTATGCGCTCCAGTGCACAGGGCTTATTTCAAGTCGTAGTAATAGGTTTGGGGACTATCATTGGTAGTTTCGCAAGTGGCTACATTATCGACGCCTTTTTCACCGAAAACGGGGTAAAAGATTGGCAAGGCATCATGAACTGCTTTGCACTTTATAGTGCAATCGTTGCTGGGCTATTCGTCATTATGTTTCGGCGTGACAAAAAGTCAGACGCCGCTACTTTCGCCAACAGATCTGCAACGTAAACAGAAGCTCGCAACGGTTTAACTATTTCAGAGTAAGGGGTGGAAGCCTTTCGCTTGAATACTATACGGAAGTAAAATGACATCAATAAAAGCACTAACCTTCAAACCCCTAGCGCTTACTGCCATTAAGCCTACCGGTTGGGTTCGCCGACAATTGGAGATTCAAGCTGAAGGATTGACTGGGCATTTAGACGAATTTTGGCCGGACGTGCGGGACAGCGCGTGGTTTGGAGGGGAAGCAGAAGGGTGGGAGAGAGCGCCATATTGGTTAGATGGAATAATGCCACTGGCTTATCTACTAGAAGACGATAAGTTAATTGCCAAAGTTCAAGGGTATTTGGACTACATCCTCTGTCATCAACATGAGGATGGTTGGCTTGGGCCCACGGATCCGAACGTTACAAACCCAGAATCCAAACAACAATACGATATATGGGCGCAATTTTTAGCCCTAAAGGTGTTAGTGCAATATTATGAAATAACCAGCGACGAGAGAGTAGAAGGTGCTGTTTACCGCTGCTTGCGAAAAGTAGATTGCTCAATTAACTGGACGCCTTTATTCGATTGGGGGCAAGCCCGTTGGTTTGAGGCTTTCATTAGTATTTTATGGCTTTATCAGCGTAAACCAGAAGCCTGGTTGCTCGCCTTAACCACCAAGTTAGAAGCACAAGGTTTTGGCTGGAAATCGTTTTTTTCACGCTGGCCAATGACCTCTGCAACGACAAAAGGTGGTTGGAATTTTATGAGCCACATCGTCAACAACGCGATGGCAGTCAAGGCATATGGGTTGCTGAGCAGAGTAACCAAGTCGCCGGACGAAAAATTAGCCGTAGATAATATGATTGCGCTACTCGATGAACACCATGGAACGGCTGTAGGGACTTTTACCGGCGATGAATGCTTGGCGGGAAAAGAGCCTACCCGTGGAACTGAGTTATGTGCAATCGTAGAATATATGTATTCACTGGAGCATTTGGTTCAAATATTTGGTGATGTTAAGTATTCAGATAGGTTGGAAAAAATTGCCTATAATGCACTCCCGGCGGCCTTTACTCGCGATATGTGGGCTCACCAATACGATCAGCAAACTAATCAAATAGCGTGTGCTATTGATGAAAACATGCCTTGGTCTACCAACGATCCTGATGCCAATATCTACGGATTAGCCCCTCATTTTGGTTGCTGTACTTCAAACTATCATCAAGGCTGGCCAAAACTACTTGCTAGCCAATGGATGACAAGCACCGATGGTGGTGTAGTGGCAACCATTTATGCGCCGTCCAAGTTAACAACCCAAATCCAAGGCGTGGAAACCACGCTTGAGCTTATTACCGATTACCCCTTTAATAATCATTTAACCTTTATTATAGGGTCTGAAAAAGCCAACTCATTTCCACTTTATATTCGTATTCCGCAATGGTGCCCTCGAGTGACTATTTCACTTGATGGCGACAGCATAGAGTCTACCGAAAGTGGAAGTTACTTTAGGCTTAAAAGAACTTGGCATAGACAGGTCGCAATAACCGTTGTACTAGAAATGCCAGTGTCTCGACAAAAGCGGCTTTATAATGCTATCAGCTTGGAGCGCGGTCCTTTAGTTTTTTCGTTACCTATAGACTATGAACAAAAACAAGTGAACCAAGATAAACCACTTCGGGAGTACCCCCATTGTGACTACGAGTTTAGGGCGAAATCTGCTTGGAATTTTGCATTGAAGTACGACGGAGAAATATCGTTATTTGAGAGCGCGGTTGATACTGAAATCCCTTTCAGCAATGAGCACTTTCCGGTCACACTAACGATAGATGCGAAACAGTTACCTCAATGGCAAATGTTGGGTTGTATTGCGGCGCCAGTACCTCATAGTCCGGTAGCCTCGAAAAGCGAACCACAAAATCTAGTTTTAGTGCCCTTTGGTTGTACTCATCTTAGAATAACTGAATTTCCTTACTATTTCGCATAACAGTGAGGAAAAGCTCGCTCGCGAAAAGGGTTCACTAAAGTCTATGTCGCGAAAAGGTTGACCAACAAAACGCCTAAACAACCAGCGATAAACGAAAATACGACCATGACCACCACTGTACTTTTTAAAATGTCGCCGTCGCGGTTTTGCAAACCAAGAATAGCGGTTACTGCCACTATGTTATTGATGCACACCATGTTGCCCATGGCGGCGCCTACACTTTGTAGTGCCAGTATGGTGGTTAAGGGTAATGACAGTTGCTCTGCAATGGTGGTTTGAATACCAGCGAAGGTTAAATTAGAGATAGTGGCCGACCCTGAAAAGAATGAACCTAATGCCCCTAATAGCGGCGCGAAGAAGGTCCAGTTTTCGCCGGTAATTTGTGCCAAGTGATGACCGATTTGTGCTACTGCCGCGCTGTTTTGACCAGAACTGTCGCCTAGCATCATCATATTCACAAAGATAAGTGCACCTAGCATGGCGAAAAAAGGCGTGCGCATGCGGGCAAGAGTTTGTTGGCCTGCTGTTTTTAACGTATTTGGTTCTGCTTGTTGGCGAAATAGCCACAAGGTTACGCTGCCGGTTACCGCAAAAGGAATGATAGATGGAATATACAAAACGCTATGTTTCCAGGTTACCGCGGTATTTAAGATGTCGGTTAAGCTGGCCACTAAGCTTGTGCTTATGTGGAAAGTGCCTAAAAAACCTAGGCTAATGTGTAAGGCGGGTTCGGTGGCTTGTAAAAGCGCTTTTAACCCTAGTTCCGGCAGGCGAGTTAAGACTAAAAGCAACACGGTGCCCCATAGCGGGAACGCGGCTTTTATTAGTGTTTTTAGTGGTACTGTTTTCGCTGGGGCTTGTTCGGTGGATACTGTTCGATTAGCTGTTGGTCGATTTACTGCCTCAATTCCTATTTTATATTTCGCTAGCAGCAGGGTAATGATTAAGCCAATTAGCCCGCCCAGCAACGAAGGGAATTCCACACCAAAATAGCTTAGCCCCAAATAGGGCAGGGTGCATGCGCAGGTGGAAAGTAGAATAAAAAGCAGGTTCTTTTTAATGTCGGCGGCATCGCTTACTACTAATCGCAATGCCAATATCACAATAACAGGTGCGGCTATGGTGTTAATAAGGGCTGCTTGCTGTGCTATTTCCCGCACGCTTTCTTGGGGAAGCTGCAACAGCGATAACCCAAACCATACAGGTGTGCCCATGGCTCCAAAAGTAACGGGAATGGTATTTAGCACTAAACAGAACAGTGCCACTCGTAAGGCGGGAAAACCAAGGCTGTAAAGTATGGGGGCGGCAATAGCGGCCGGTGTTCCAAAACCACTGGCGCCTTCAATTAGAAACATAAACGCCCAGCCTACAATCATTAGCTGGGCTACGGGGTTTTCGCTTACGCCGTCTAGCGATTTACGTAAAATAGCTAATGCACCAGTAATTTCCATGCATTTAAAAAGGAATATCGCGCCGGCGATAATAGAAAGCGGGGTAAGTGCCAGTAATGCGCCACTTATTACATTGGCATTCACTAATCTTGCGTCTTGTTTGAATACCAGCAGCACCACAATATAAGCTACCAAAGCGCTTAAAGGTAGGGCTTTGCTAGATGGCATAGGGTTCTTTTTTACCATTAAGGTAATTAGCAAAATAAGAGGTAGGTAAGAGAACGCTAAATTCATCATAGTGACAAGGTTTCGCTTAATGTAAGCATCTCTATACTCTGCTAGTTGCTTGTTAACGAGTCAAATTATTAGTGTATATGAGTTACAGCGCAACTTTACCTCAAGCAGGCTCTATGTTGCTGGAGTGGCGCACAGGTTAAACGGGCGGGGACTTTGATTAGCCCAAGCGCTACAACATAGATGCACGCCGCAACCCCATGTCATGTGGATTTAGTATCTTTAAGCCGTTGTTTGTAAAAGGGCAGGAATTTAGTTATAACCTTGAAGATATTGAAAAGTACTACAATAATTATGTTGAGCCGCTGGAGTACTGGAACACAGTGCTACCAGATAAAATTTAAAAGATGTGGTCACTGAGTTTAACAAGCAAGTACAAAGGATACTTGATTTTTGCGGGCTACTTTTTGAAGCGCGTTGCTTAGATATCTACAACACCAAACGCTCAGTAAGAACCGCAAGAGCTGAGCAAGTTCGTCAGCCTATTTATCAAAGCGGAATGCAGCAATGGAAGTATTTTGAGTCTGATTTAGGGCCGTTAAGTGCTTTAGTCTCAACGTTAAAATAGCCCTGAATAGCCAACGCTAGCTTATTCGCGGTAAGGTACGACTTAGGTGTTATACTTTCGTATAATTATGTAGCCGTTGCAGTAACCCGAAAGGATGCATTGTGGTCAATAAAGTTTCTAAATCAGCACTCTTCATTTCTATATTCTGCGTATTATTTATTGGCATCTTGGCAGTATTAGCCAATATTTTGTGGATTGAAACTAAGCGTTTTAGTAACGACGCTATCGACCAACAATTCGATGTACTGCATCAAAATTTTCAGAGCCAAATCAACCACGTTATATTGGATGCGCGTTCCATTGCTATTCAAGAAAGCAAAAGTACCTTAATTACCGATGCGCTAGTTGAACAGAATGCTAAGGGCTACCTTACTGCACATTGGTCAGCGCTTTTCGATGCGTACCCAAGTTTACAGCAAATTCGCTATATTGCGCTTGATGGTAATGAACAACTACGTGCTGAAAAACCATCCGGAAGCCTTATCTGGCGAGACACCCAAGACCTGCAAAACAAAGCCGATCGGTATTATTTTATTGAAGCTGTTGAGTCATCAAAAGACTATTACATATCGCCCTTAGATTTAAATAAAGAGCGGGGGGTAATAGAACTCCCTTATCGGCCTACTATTAGAAGTGTTGCTAAATATCGCGTTGATGGCGAGGTTTTAGGTTTAATCGTACTGAACTTTGATTTACGTGATGTATTCTCTCGCTTAAAAGAGCTGCAAACCGAGAGTGCGCATTGGTTAATTAATCCAGATGGATTCTTTTTAGCTTCTCCGAATAACGCCGCGTGGGGTTGGCTGCTCGACAGGCCCAAGAACCAAGTAAGTATGCAATTTCCTGGCTTTGAAAAACGCTTTAATGGCGGCGAAGATGACATGCCAGATAGGAGTTTTACCAGTCGATTTAAACACGGCATTATTCCTATTGGTAAAAGGAATACTGACAACACAGATATTGAAGATGCTTACTACTGGTTAGTTATGGAAAGGCCAACTGAGGCAATAGCGTATTTGGAGCGAACCAAGCATTTTATTGCTTTGGGCTTTGCGGTGGCGGCTTTGTTTTTATTAGGCCTGGCGTACCTATTAATACGACTGCTTAATCAATTGAACTTGGAAAAAGAGCTTGCCATAAAGGCAAAAAATAAGGCCACTAATGCCGAAAAATCTAAAGCCATTTTTCTCGCCAGAATGTCACATGAAATTAGAACGCCTATGAACGGTGTGTACGGCCTACTGCAAATTACGTTGGGTGAGCGTAACTACAAAAAAATCAACGATAATATAGAGCAAGCTATCACTAGCTTTTCTTTATTAAGCAGAATTATTGATGACGTGCTCGATTTTTCCAAAATTGAAGCCGGTAAGCTCGATATGGTTGAAGCCCCATTCCGGTTGGATAGTTTACTTAATCAAGTGGGTAAGATGATGGGGCGTGCCGCTTACGGTAAACATATCGAGCTGTGGATTGATGTTGATCCTAAATGTCCTAAACATGTTGTGGGCGATGCCGTTAGGCTCAATCAAATTATCAGCAACTTAATTAGTAACGCCATTAAGTTTACCTCTCGTGGGGAAGTGAATTTAAGCGTTGAGCTACTAAACGAAAACGAAGATACCATTCAGCTAGGGTTTGAGGTTCAAGATACGGGTATTGGCATGACTGAAAAGCAAGCCAACCAAGTATTTGGGGCGTTTACTCAGGCTAGCCGCGACACCAACTCTAAGTTCGGTGGTACAGGCCTAGGGCTAAGCATTGCCAAGCAGTTAGTGGAAATGATGCACGGTAAGATTGGTGTAGTAAGCCAGCAGGGTAAAGGCAGTAAATTCCATTTTAATGTGTTGCTTAAAAAAGCATCGGTAGCGCAAGAAGACAGCTTAAGTGAGCAAGATGTTATGTCTTATCAGGCCATAGTGCTTACGCAAAATGTAAATGTAGAAACCGGCATTCAGCGCCAATGTTCTGTACTTGGGTGGCCGTCCTATGTGGCAAAAAGTGTTGAAGACTTAACTACTCATAAAGCGTCGAATAGCCTACCTAGGGTCATTATCATTGATGAAGCAATCTTAACTGTTATCAGTAAAGAAGCACTGGCAAGTTGGCAACAAGAACAAAAAGAAATTACCCATTTGGTTGTGGTCTCGCACAACAGAGAGAGTCTTGATAAAAATAGCTTGGTGCTATACGACGACCTTTTATATAAGCCATTCACACCATCTACATTGTACGATACGGTTATTTCGTGCAGCCAATCTATCGATGAATTAGCTGAAAAGCCCGAGGTTGAAGATAACGAAAAACTCTTGGCTAAAACCTTAATCTTGGTAGTGGAAGACAACCCAATTAATCAACAAGTTGCTGGCGCTATGCTCAAAAGCGCGGGTGCCGTTGTTAAATTTGCCGAGAATGGGCAAGAGTGTTTAGATCTTCTTCTGAGTGGGTTCAAACCTCACTTAATATTAATGGATATGCAAATGCCTATTATGGGTGGTGTAGAAGCAGCTGAGCACATTCGCGCAAATTCTACCTGGGATAATATCCCTATTTTAGCCATGACAGCTAACGCCATGGAAGCCGACAGAAAGCGTTGTATCGATGCAGGTATGCAAGGTCATATTGTTAAACCTGTGGTGAAACAGGATCTTATTACCCAAGTAAAATCGAGACTTCCCGATAGTTAGTATTTTTTCTTTTCAGTGATGGCTGAAGGCGCTAAATTCTTTGGCCAACCAACTTGCCCTATTTATATTCTGAAGAAAGCAAAAATCTGATCAATTTTTATTAACAGGTAATTATTAGCATTATTGTAAATGCTAATAATTATCATTTGTGATCCTTCTCTACTTCCGTATAATCCTCTGCGACTAAAAACTAAACCAAAATCACTGTAGAGAACACAATGAAACTGACCACACTCTTTGCGCTTACCCCTGTAGCGCTCGCTTTCTCAATTAACGCTCAAGAAACTCAAACAGATACTGCAATTGTAGAAGAGTCGCAGGTTGAGAAAATTCACATTGTTGGTGTACGTCAAAACCGCGTAAGTCGCGGTGCGACTGGCTTAACAATGGAGCTAAGCGAAACACCTCAGTCAATTAGCCTTATCTCTGAAGCGCTAATGCAGTCGTTTGGTGCCTACAATGTTAACGATGCACTTAAACTTGCACCGGGTATTAACGTAGAAGAGTGGGAAACTAACCGTACAAACTACACAGCCCGTGGTTTTGAAATTAAAAACACGCAAATTGATGGCGTAGGATTACCTAACGACTGGGGAATTGTCACCGGTGCGCTTGAAGCCTACGGTTATGAAAAAATTGAAGTTATTCGTGGTGCCAATGGCCTGCTAACCGGTGTCGGTAATTCATCGGGTACATTAAACTATGTACGTAAACGCCCCACCAATGAAGAAGGCGGTGAAGTGACAGTGAGTGCAGGGTCGTTTGATTTTAAACGCTTGCAGGCGGATTACTCTACTTTGCTAACCGAAGATGGCCGTTGGGCTGCACGTTTTGTAGGTGCTATAGAAGATAAAGAATCTTACTTAGATGGCTTAGAGAACGATCGCACCTTTTTATATGGCGTAGTAGATGGGCAACTTACCGATAACGCCACCATTACGTTGGGCTACTCTTACCAAGATGCCAACACCGATGGAAACAATTGGGGCGGGTTAGTATTTAATTACACAGACGGTACACAAGCTGAGTGGGATGTGAGTGATACCACAGCGCAAGAATGGGCAATGTGGGACACAGAAAACACCAATGCCTTCGTTGAATTCGACTATATTTTCGATAACGACTGGCAAGTGAAAGTAAGCTACAACTATCGCGGCTACGAAGAACAAGATAAGTTGTTTTATGCTTACGGTACTATCGATAAAGACACGGGCTTAGGTTTAGTAGGCTGGCCCGGTCGTTATGATTCAGACATAGATTCAAACTTAGTAGAAGCGCGTACCTTTGGTACTTTCGAGCTCTTCGGCCGTCAACATGAAGTGAACATTGGTGTAAGTCATGCCTCTAGTTCCGACACCATGTATCAATACGGTTTCGACTATGCCAATACGCCTGCCTATGGCGCAACGCCAGCGTTCCCATATGCATTTGATGCCATTGCCGAACCAGACTGGTTTGACGCGGTGCTGTATTCTGATATTGAACAAGATCTTACCCGCTATTTTGGCTCTACCAAAATAAGCGTCACCAATGAATTGTTTGTTATTGCGGGCTTCAACGCAATTGATTTTGAGCGCAGTGGTAACAATGCGGGCACCACTATCGACAATAATGAAAGTGAAGCCAGCCCTTACATAGGTGCTACTTATGCGGTAACTGAAAACATCAATACTTATGTAAGTTATTCAGATGTATACCAACCGCAAGAGCAATACGACTTATCGGGGCAATTTGTTGCGCCAACCAAGGGCAAAAACTTTGAAGCCGGTGTGAAAGCGCAGTGGTTAGACGACGCACTATTAACGACCTTCGCATACTTCACCGCAGACCAAGAAAATCTTGCTGCTTTTGCGGGTATTAACCCAGAAAACCAGCAGTACTACTACGAAGGTGTTACGGTAGAGTCTGAAGGGTTTGAGGTGGAAGTTGTTGGTCAAATTACTGATGCATTGCGTGTTCAAGCATCGTATACCGCAATTGATGTGGAAGATGAAGCGGGCAATGATGCGAACCTATGGGCTCCACGTGATGTAGTGACTTTCCAGTTAGGTTATGAACTACCTGCAGTACCAGCGTTAACAGTTGGCTTAGGCGGAAGATGGCAATCTGAAATCAGCAACACCGATTATAACGTAGAGCAAGGCAGCTACTTTTTAGCAAATGCCTATGCAACCTACGCGGTAACCAACGACCTTACCTTGCGTGCAAACATCAACAATATTTTTGACGAAAAATACATTACCAGCCTACACACCATAGGCTTTTATGGTGCTCCAGTGAATGGTTCTGTGAGCCTAACTTACGCATTCTAAAATGTAATAGAAAGAACACTAAAAAGCGCCTTCGGGCGCTTTTTTTATGTGGGTGTAACTTAGCGAGAGCAATAACATGGCAAACCTGTGACTACATCAAAAGATGTCAGCGTATTTTTGCACGGTGTCGTTCAACCAATCTAAAAATACATTCACTCTGGCTAAGTGCCTTACATCGCGATGAGTTGCTAGCCAAAAGGTGCGGGTAATGTTTATTTTATCTTGCAGTATCGGTTGTAGTTCATGGGCATTCTTGGCAATAAAATGAGGCAGAATACCTACACCTGCTTTGTTTCGTAGCATTTGAAATTGCGCATTAATACTGGTGCTTTTAAGGGCGTGAAGCGGTGAAAGCAGCGATTCTTCAATGAAATTAAGCTGTGGCGCATAAATTAAATCGGGCACGTAACTTACTAGGTTAAAAGGGCTTAGTTGCTCGATAGACGTTGGAGCACCATGCGCTGCTACTAGGTCTTCATGCATGTATAAATTTAAGCGGTAGTCGGTAAGCCTTTTAGTGTACAGCAAGCCTTTCGTGGGCTTTTCAAGCAAAATGGCAATATCGGCTTCCCGTTTATTGATATTTAAAAAGCCGCTGTTTGCCACTAACTCCACGCAAATAGCGGGGTAGCGCTGCTTAAACTCTGCCAATGCTGGAGCTAACACCCAAGAACCAAACCCTTCAGAAGCACTAACCCTTACCGTGCCGGAAAGCTCTTGGCGCTCATCGGTTAAGTCATTTTTTGCTTCTAAAATGTGCCTCTCTGCATGTTCTATGTAATTGACTAAGCGCTTACCGTGATCGGTAAGTAAATAGCCTTTATTGCTTAGCTCGAACAAATTGCAATTAAGGGCAGTCTCCAGCCTTTTTACACGCCTAATGAGCGTGGTGGCATCAAGGTGTAAGTTTCTGGCAGCAATGCTAATTTTTCCATTTCTGGCGAGGCCAAGAAACAGTCTTAAGTCATCCCAGTTCACGTGATTACCTTTTTAACTTGCTGCAAAAATGCAGCACTATGCTGTAACTATATTGACTTGCAGTTTTTAACGCAAGGTTTCAAAATTGTAAATAATCTGTTTTTATTTTTAAGTTGTTGAGGTAGGCCATGAGAACCATAACGCATTTTATTGAAGGCAAAGATTATACTGCTGAAGGCGAGCGTCACGCCGATGTGTTCGCCCCTAACACAGGAAAGGTTCAAGCGCACGTTACGCTGGCTACCGTGGAAACGGTAAATCATGCTGTTGAAGTAGCCCAAAAAGCCCAGCGTGAATGGGCAGCCACAAACCCTCAGCGCCGTGCACGGGTTATGTTTGAATTTAAACGCCTTGTTGAGCAAGACAAAGACAGGCTTGCCCAGTTGCTTTCGAGCGAACACGGTAAAGTGCTATCCGACGCCCAAGGTGACATTCAACGGGGGCTAGAGGTTATTGAGTTTGCTTGCGGCATTCCTCATGCACAAAAAGGAGAATACACCGATAGCGCAGGGCCGGGTATTGATGTGTATTCCATGCGCCAGCCTTTAGGCGTAGTGGCGGGGATCACGCCGTTTAACTTTCCAGCCATGATACCTATGTGGATGTTCGGGGTGGCCATTGCCTGTGGAAATGCCTTTATATTAAAACCTTCAGAGCGCGACCCATCGGTGCCTGTTGAGCTAGCCAAACTCATGTTGCAAGCAGGGTTACCTAAAGGTGTATTGAACGTAGTGCATGGTGACAAAGTGGCGGTAGATGCCTTGCTTGATCACCAAGACGTAAAGGCAGCCAGCTTTGTGGGTTCATCTGACATTGCCAATTATGTTTATGAGCGTGGTGCACGAGCCGGCAAACGTATTCAAGCCATGGGCGGCGCTAAGAACCACGGCATAGTGATGCCAGACGCTGATTTAGATCAGGTGGTGGCTGATTTAGTGGGCGCTGCGTATGGGTCTGCGGGCGAGCGATGCATGGCATTGCCTGTGGTAGTGCCCGTAGGTGAGGGCACCGCAGAAAAGCTTATCGACAAGCTTATCCCTGCCATTAAAGCCATAAAAGTAAGTCACTCTGAAGATGAGTCGGCCCACTACGGCCCTGTGGTAACCTCTGCCCATAAATTACGGGTTGAGGAATACATTGAACTAGCCATTTCAGAAGGCGCTAACCTTATTTACGATGGTCGCACGTCGCAAATACCTCAGCAAACTAACGGCTATTTTATTGGACCCACATTGTTCGACAATGTAACTGCCGATATGCGTTCTTATCAGGAAGAAATCTTCGGGCCTGTGCTTCAAATTGTTCGCGCCACCGACTTTAACCACGCAGTATCGCTAGCAAGCGATCACCAATACGGCAATGGTGTGGCTATTTACACCCGAAACGGCCATGCCGCCAGAGAGTTTGCGCAACGTGTGAATGTGGGTATGGTAGGCATTAATGTGCCCATTCCAGTACCTGTGGCTTACCACACCTTCGGTGGCTGGAAGCGTTCAGCCTTTGGCGATACGAACCAGCACGGTATGGAAGGGGTAAAATTTTGGACCAAAGTGAAAACCGTTACCCAGCGATGGCCAGATGGTTCAGATACCAACGACAATGCGTTTGTTATTCCTACTATGGAATAAGCCGTTACCAACCACATTAAAGGGGAATGAATAATGACTAAAAATATAGCGTTTATTGGCCTGGGTAATATGGGCTCGGGCATGGCTAAAAACCTAGTAAAAAACGGGTTTAGCGTTTTGGCGTTTGATTTAAGTAGTGAAGCTATGGCCATGGCAAAAGAGAACGGATGCGAATTAGCCGAGTCAGCCAAGCAAGCAGTAGAGCGCTGTGATGCTGTGGTAACCATGTTACCTGCTGGCAAACACGTTAAGGGCATATACGAAGAAACCGTGCTACCAAATGCAAGGCCGGGCACCTTGCTATTAGATTGTTCAACCATTGATGTGGAAACTGCCAAGGAAGTGGGCGGCATGGCAAAAGTGCAGGGCTTGCTTATGGTAGACGCGCCAGTATCTGGCGGCACCAAGGCTGCAGGCGACGGCACCCTTACCTTTATGGTGGGGGGGGAAGACGCTGCGTTCCAACAGGCAGAAAAAGTACTTTCAGCCATGGGTAAGAAAATTATTCATGCGGGAGAATGTGGGGCAGGGCAGTCTGCTAAAATTTGCAATAATATGCTGCTAGGTGCCAGCATGATTGCTACCTGTGAAGCGTTTCAGCTGGCAGAAAAGCTAGATTTAGACCCGCAGGTATTTTTCGATATTGCCTCGAATGCATCAGGGCAAACATGGTCGATGACCAGTTACTGCCCCGTAAAAGGGGTGGGTCCCGTTAGCCCCGCCGATAATGATTTTGCGGGTGGTTTTGCCGCAGCGCTTATGCTGAAAGATTTAACCTTGGCAATGCAGGGCGCTGCTGCTGTTGGGGCGAATGTCCCTATGGGGGAAAAAGCATCGCAGTTATATCGTGAGTATTGTGAAAAAGCCCAGGAAAATGGTGCGCTTGATTTTTCTTCAATCATCAACACACTGTAACAACCGGCCCAATACCTAAAAACATCTCCACGAATAATGCAAAATAGGTGAAAGGTGATTTTCATCTATTTTGCCAATCTTTTTTACGTAGCCTTATTCTTCTTTCTTCTTCCATTCATGAAAATAAATATCTAACGTGACTGTTTGTTGATGTAGAACAAAGATGTAGTTAGCCAAAAACGTACAATAATTCATCATGGATGTTTGTGCGTTTCCCCGTACAGCAGCGCTTCCCTCATTCTTGCAACGAATTTATTCACAAAGGATACACGCCGTGAAAACAGTAAAAAAGACGCCTTTTGTTTTAGTTTTTCTGTTGATTGTATTAGTCGTGCTTGGCTTTCGAGCTTTCTTCGGTAGCACCGAACCAGAGGGCGTGGCCTCAAGTAATGGTCGTATTGAAGCCATCGAAATTGGCATTTCTGCGAAAGTGGCTGGTCGAGTCGAAGAAATTTTTGTGGATGAAGGCGAGCAAGTAGAAGCGGGAATGTTGGTTGCTAAACTAGATACCACGACTATTCGCGGCCAACTTCGCCAAGCTAATGCCCAGCGAGTTCAGGCGCAAAGTGCAGTTGCCGCAGCAGATATGGCTATTGCGCAACGTGAAAGCGAAAAAGTTGCGCTGCAGGCGGCGCTAATACAAACAGAAGCAGAGTTAAAAGCCGCACAAGCCCATGCCCGTCGAACCAACGAATTATCAAAAACCGGCGCAGTGTCTAAGCAATTGGCTGAAGATAACCTTACTACCGTAGAAAGTGCCAAGGCTGCGGTTAATGCTGCATCGGCCAGATTAGCGGCAGCAGATGCGACCATTGAAGCTTCAAAGTCTCAGTATTTGTCCGCTAAAGCTGCGGTTACGGCGAGCGATGCCACCATCGCGCAAATAGAATCTGAAATCGACGATATGCTATTAAAAGCACCACGCAACGGGCGTATTCAATATCGGGTTGTTCAGCCAGGCGAAGTGGTTGCTGCCGGAGGAAGAGTGCTTAGTCTAGTCGATTTGACCAACGTTTATATGACCTTTTATTTGCCTGCAACGCAAGTTGGCCGATTGTCCATTGGTTCAGATGCGCGAATTGTTTTAGATGCTGCACCTGACGTATCAATTCCCGCCAATATTTCTTATGTAGCAGATGTTGCACAATTTACGCCTCGTTCGGTAGAAACCGAAAGTGAAAGAGAAAAATTGATGTTTAGGGTAAAAGCACAAATCCCTAAAGATCTGCTGCAAAAGTATATCGAGAAAGTGAAAACAGGGTTGCCTGGCGTGGTATGGGTAAAGCTAGATGACAGTGCTGCATGGCCTAGTGATATGCCTGAGTTGGTTGCGCTATGAGTGACGTCATTACCTGTGAAGGTCTGACGGTTCATTACAAATCAACTACCGCAATCGCAGATATATCACTTCGAATTCCTCGGGGTGCCACCGTGGGTTTCATTGGTCCTGATGGCGTCGGAAAGTCTACCTTGTTATCGCTTATTGCTGGTGAGCGAGTATTGCAGCAAGGTAAGCTAAATGTGCTTAACGGTGATATTAGCGAACGCTCTCATCGTGAAGCTATCTGCGCTGACATTGCGTACATGCCTCAGGGGTTGGGGAAGAATTTGTACCCCACGTTGTCGGTGGAAGAAAACTTACAATTTTTTGCTAAGCTATTTGGCCATGGGCGTGCCGAGCGCCGTAAACGCATCGATAACCTCACTAAGCGTACGGGGTTATATCCTTTCCTGTCTCGTCCTGCGGGCAAGCTATCTGGTGGGATGAAACAGAAGTTGGGTTTGTGCTGCGCCCTTATTCATGATCCTAAACTGTTAATTTTAGACGAGCCTACTACCGGCGTAGACCCCCTAGCTCGTAGTCAGTTTTGGCGACTAATTGCCGATATTCGCAAAGGTGGCTCTTATAAAGAGCAGTCCGACTTAACCGTTCTGGTTGCCACGGCTTACATGGATGAAGCGCAACAATTTGAGCATTTAATTGCCATGAACGATGGAAAGGTTCTGGCTACAGGGACGCCAGACGAACTATTGGCGAAAACAAACGCCACTAACCTAGAATCGGCCTTTATTGCTTTGTTGCCTGAAAAGATAAGGCGTTCACATTTACCGGTGGTGATTACCCCTATTGATGATAATGCGAATGCTCCTATTGCAATAGAAGCCAAGCGCCTCACCATGAAATTTGGTGATTTTACCGCAGTAGATAACGTGAGCTTTTCTATCAAAAAAGGGGAGATATTCGGTTTTCTGGGATCGAACGGCTGCGGTAAATCTACCACCATGAAAATGCTGACGGGCCTTCTACCACAAACCTCTGGTGAAGCATGGATGTTGGGCAGTGTGCTCGATCCTAATGATATCGCCACGCGCTATCGCGTGGGTTATATGTCACAAGGGTTTTCTCTCTATAACGAGCTTTCGGTAGAACAAAATTTAGTGTTACATGCACGCTTATTTATGGTGCCAGACGCGCAGCGTGAGCAGCGTGTAGCAGAGATGCTAGCACGCTTTTCATTGAGCCAGCACAAAGACGCCCTACCTGCATCTCTGCCGTTGGGGCTACGGCAACGATTGTCGCTGGCGGTCGCGATGGTACATAAACCTGAAGTGCTCATACTGGATGAGCCCACATCTGGGGTCGACCCCGTGGCCAGAGACAACTTTTGGCGCTTGCTGATCACCTTAGCCAGAGCAGACGGCGTCACTATTTTTATTTCCACGCACTTTATGAATGAAGCGGCTAGGTGCGATCGTATTTCACTTATGCATGCGGGAAAAGTGTTGGTCACTGATTCCCCCGCTACCATTATTGCGCATAAAAAGGCGACAACGTTAGAAGATGCTTTTATTGCTTACTTAGAAGCTGCTCAGGCTAATAACGATACAAAACGCACAGCGAATGGTGAAACTTCCGAAGAAGAGACTAAGCAGGAGATTCAGTCAAAACCAGCGCATGCCCCAATGGCTGCAAAGCAAGCAATCCGCTATAAAATGTCGCTTCAGCGTCTTTTGAGTTACGCCACTCGAGAAACGCTGGAACTAATCCGCGACCCTATTCGCCTGACCATGGCGTTTTTAGGCTCAATGGTGCTGATGGTGGTTATTGGTTACGGCATAACCATGGATGTAGAAGACTTACAGTATGCGGTGTTCGACCGTGACAAGTCGGCGATTAGCGAGCAATACACTAATAGCCTCGCTGGTTCGCGGTATTTCTTAACTCAACCCGACATTACCAGTTACGAAGATATGGACCGGCGAATGAAAAGTGGTGAGTTGTCGCTCGCGATTGAAATTCCGCCCGACTTTGGACAAAAGTTACATAAAGGTGAAGATGTAGAAATTGGCGCTTGGATAGATGGTTCGATGCCTTCACGGGCGGAAACGATTGAAGGGTATGTGGAAGGAATTCACGTTACCTGGTTGCTAGAACAAGCCGCTCAAACCAGTACCACTGCGTCTACATCACTTATCAGTGTGCAGTCTCGCTATTTATATAACCCCGATATTAAAAGTTTGGTGGCTATTGTTCCTGCCGTTATTCCTATGTTGCTGTTAATGATTCCAGCGTTACTTACTTCATTGGCGGTAGTGAGAGAAAAGGAGCTAGGCTCAATTATTAATTTGTACGTTACCCCAGTGACAAAACTCGAATTTTTACTGGGTAAGCAGCTGCCTTATATAGCGACTTCATTTGCCAGCTTTGTCTTGTTAGTGCTCATGGCGGTGTACTTTTTTAATGTACCGCTTAAAGGCGATGTCTTCGCGTTTTCCATTATCGCTTTACTGTTTGTGACATTTTCTACCAGCTTTGGCTTATTGGCGTCTGTATTTACCAATAGCCAAATTGCCGCAATTTTGCTGACTACCATAGGTACTATGGTACCAGCAGTGCAATTTGCCGGTATGATCACGCCCGTTTCCGCTTTAGAAGGAGCCGGGAAGATAATTGGTGAGATACATCCTGTAAGCTATTTCTTGTTGGCTAGTAGGGGAATATTTAGCAAAGGATTGGGTTTCGGCACACTAGATTTTGCGGTTTATGTCATTGCTATTGGTATTCCAATTACGTTGTGGTTGTCAGTCGTACTACTTAAGAAACAGGAACGCTAAGTTATGAAGCTGAAGAATGTATTGCATCTTAGCGTAAAAGAACTGTGGAGCTTGTGGCGCGACCCTGTAATGTTGGTGCTCATATTTTATGTTTTCACCTTAAACATTTACACAGCGGCTACCGCTGTGCCTGAGTCGCTGCATAATGCGCCTATCGCGTTTGTGGATCACGACCGTTCGCAGCTTTCTCATCGGGTAATAGACGGCTTTGTGCCACCGTATTTTTTAACCCCAGAGATTATTACCGAGCAAGAGGTTAACCCCAGTTTAGACACGGGAAAATACACCTTTGTGGTGACGATACCACCGTCTTTTGAAAAAGACGTAATGAAAGGCTTAGTGCCTGATGTGCAAGTTAACGTAGATGCCACGCGCATTAGCCAAGCCTTTACGGGTAATGGTTACATTACAGAAATTATTGGTGAAGAGGTGTCTGCTTTTGTTGCTGGCTACAAATACGAAACCCGTTATCCTGTGGGTTTAGTGATGCGCGCAAGGTTTAACCCTGCACTGGAAAGTTTTTGGTTTGGCTCGGTTATGGAGCTAATTAATGCGGTGACCATGATTGCCATTATTTTATCGGGCGCGGCGCTCATTCGAGAAAAAGAGCGGGGTACAGTAGAGCACTTATTGGCAATGCCGGTATCAAGCAGTGAAATTATGTTATCGAAAATTGCTGCCACCTTGCTGGTGGTATGGCTTGCTACACTTATGTCTGTGTATTTAGTGATTCAATACGTGCTGGGTATTCCCATTAATGGCGACGTGTGGTTATTTATGCTGGCGGTGGCCATTCACCTGTTTGCGGTGAGTAGTTTAGGCATATTCATGGCAACCATTGCCCGCTCTATGCCTCAGTTTGGGCTTTTGCTTATTCTAGTATTATTACCGCTTCAGTTGCTGTCTGGTGGTGTAACACCAAGAGAAAGTATGCCTGAAATGATTCAGTACATTATGTTGCTTGCGCCAAACACGCACTTTGTTATGGCGTCGCAAGGGGTGCTATACCGAGGAGCGGGACTGAGTGTGGTGTACCCCCAACTTATCGCCTTAACGCTCATTGGGGGCGTACTGTATTATATTGCCCTACGCAGATTCAAAAGCACCGTGGGTAGCATGGCCTAAAAAAGAAGGTATTGCCAAGAAAGGCGCGAGCCCAAGCGGTAGTAGAAGGCACAGTAATCATTATTTTTGCCTATAAATTGCACATATGCTAGGTTAAGTTTAACGCATCAATAAAGGAATACATGATGAAGGCATACACCATTCCCGCTGTATCTAGCGCCCCCGTGAAGTACCTAACAGGTTTGTTCACAGTCGTTACCTTACTGTTTAGTAGTGCAGTGTTTGCGCAGCATGATAAAACTCGACAGTATGAGCAGTTTGAAGTGCTTGGACAAAAAACAAAGCCGCAATTACAGCGTGAATTCGATAAAGCTAAATTTGATTTCTTGGATATGTATCACGAAATAAATGAAGTGGCGAAGTTTGACGTGCTCTGTTCTTACCATCGGCCTATAGGCAGTAAAATTGCCAGAAAAACCTGTGAGCCCCGGTATGTTAAAACTGCGCGAGCAATGTATATTCAAGCCATGTCTACTGGCACAGGGATTGATTTAAATAGGTTACCTAGCGATGACATGATTCGATTTTTAACCAAGCAAACCCGCGAAGAAAGCTATGAGCACGTGGCGGCGTTAGTCATGACGAACCCTGAGTTAAACAAAAGTTTTGCCAAACTTGAGTTCATTCATAGTCGTTTGAATGAAGACAGCGAGTAGCGTAAATAGCATTCTTTTGGACACTGGACACTGGACACTGGACACTGAAGAGTGAATAAGAAAAAGAGGCCTACTTAGAAGAGTAGGCCTCTTTTTTTGTTTAATGCTCAAGGCTATTTATAAACGCTCAAGGCTTTCTGTTCGCTCAAGGCTTTCTGTTCGCTCAGGGCTGTTTACCTGCTCAAGGCTGTCTATTCGCTCAGGGCTGTTTACCCGCTCAAGGCTGTCTATTAGCTCAAGGCTGTTCTATTGATACTTTCTAAGTTCTATGCGCGATACCATGCCTTTATGCACTTCATCAGGGCCATCGGCTAATCGTAGTGCACGAGCGCCTGCGGCAAAGCGTGCTAATGGGAAGTCGCTACACATGCCAGCACCACCATGAATTTGCAGTGCCATGTCTACGACCGATTGCAGCATGTTTGGCACCACCACTTTAATGGCAGATATTTCTGTCATGGCGTGCTTCACCCCAAGGTTATCTATCTTCCATGCTGCGTGAAGGGTTAATAGCCTTGCTTGCTCTATGGCCATTCGAGCTTCAGCAACACGCTCTAAATTACCGCCTAAGCGGATAATAGGCTTACCAAACGCGACACGTTCGTGCCCACGCTTAAGGGCAAGTTCAAGTGATTTTTCAGCCATGCCGATAGCGCGCATACAATGGTGAATACGGCCAGGCCCTAAGCGCCCTTGAGCTATAGCAAAGCCTTTGCCTAAACCCATTACCAGGTTTTCTTTGCTTACCCGTACATTATCAAAATGCATTTCACCATGACCGTAAGGAGCATCGTAATCGCCGTAGGCATCGAGCATACGGGTTATAGTAATTCCCGGTGTATCAAGTGGCACAATCACCATACTATGGCGGCTGTGCTTGTCGTTTTCAGGGTTAGATAAACCCATGAATATAGTGAAAGCAGCGTTGGGATGCCCCAAACCGGTAGACCACCACTTTTTGCCGTTGATCACTACATCATCGCCATCTTCAATAATAGTTGCTGCCATGTTGGTGGCGTCAGAGGAGGCAACATCAGGCTCTGTCATGCCAAACACGGAACGTATTTCACCTGCTAGCAATGGGGTAAGCCACTTGGCTTTTTGGGCATCGTTACCAAAGTGATAAAGCACTTCCATGTTTCCCGTATCTGGCGCGTTACAGTTGAATATTTCAGGGGCGAAAAGAAATCTGCCCATACGCTCAGCCATAGGCGCATATTCTAGCGTGGTTAGTCCTTTACCAAGCTCAGCATCGGGCAAAAATAAATTAGCCAATCCTGCCTCACGGGCTTTTTGTTTTAGTGCCTCGGTGCCAGGGTGTAGCTTCCACTTTTTCCAATCACCGTGGTGGTTCTCTTTATGATGAAAATCATAAACTTCATTTTCAATGGGCTCGATATGTTCAGCAATAAATGCATCAAGTTTTTCGAGTAGGGCGTTTGTTTTATCGTTATGCGAAAAATCCATGACTATCCTCGGGTTCTTAACAAATGGCTAGTAGCTTAAAAGCAGTGGGTAATAAATTTGATAGCTATAGCGTAGTTTAGTTACTAGAATGAATGAAATGAAATCTAGTCCGATAGTATTGTGAATGCTATTCACTGCGTTGTGATGTTGAGAGCCGGTTTCAATAGGTGGCTTTAGCACTGTTTTTCAGCGTAGTTTGTTGTGGGGCGGTTTAGGTATTAAAGGGAAAGCCTTAATGCAAGATAAACGGCAATTTGAAAAGCTCGACTTAAACTTACTGAAAGTGTTTGAAGCCTTGTGGCAGCAGCGTAACATGACCCATGCCGCAGAGTCGCTGCATATCACGCCATCAGCGGTTAGCCACGCCATGCGACGGTTTCGCGAAATTCTTGGCGACCCACTATTTGCTCGTGAAAAAAACCATATGCTGCCTACGGCCGCCTGCGAACGGTTAGCACCTCAAATTCTAGAAGCGTTAGCTAATATTCGCCGCGCACTAAGTGAATTTACCGAATTTAATCCTGCTCACAGCCATCAGCGCTTCGTTATTGCTATGCAAGAGTCGCTAGAGCTTAGTGTTTTACCGGCACTACTAGCCAAGCTTGAAGTTCACGCCCCTAATGTCGAAATTGTGAGTGCGCGATTAAATCGCGACACCATGGTAGCCGACCTAAGTAATCGCAATTTACATTTAGTGGTAGACATTGGCCGGCCCATTTCACCGCCAGTTGAACATTGTTTGCTAACCCGTGATAACTACGCCGTACTAATGAATACACAGCATGCTTTGCGTGATAGCCTAAGTGCAGCGGCTTATTTAAATGCACGGCATATTACGGTGTCGAATCGAATAAAAGGGGCCTCGGTAGAGGAGATTGCCCTACAGCAACTTGGAGTCAGCCGTCCTTCGCTATGGCGTTGTCAAAATTATCGGGCTGCGGCAGAGGTTACCGCGAACACCAACGCGCTGTTAACCTTACCAGGCTCTATTGCCAGCGCCCTTGCTGACGAAAACTTAAGTATCGCGGCACTGCCCTTCAACTTACCCGCATTGGAAACACATCTGTACTGGCATCAGCATCAAGAAGGCGAGCCAGGGTTAATGTGGCTTAAGGCTCTGGTATTACAGTTGTTTGCTTGATCTGGTTGTTATGTGTAATGTTTGTTAGTGTTTCAGTACGAATTGTTGGCGTGTTTTGCTACAAAAATAAGTCACACCCACAATCCACGTAGTATTAACGACAGCGTTCAACTCAACGCCATGAGAATCTAAATGAAGATCCATACCCTTTCGGGCTACATTCAACACATCTATCTAGCAGAGCACGAGCATGGCTTACTGCTATTAGATGGGTGTAGTCGCGCCGATGTAGAAACGGTGAGCCAGTTTATTACTGAGACCTTACATCGGCCTTTAAGCGACCTAAAATTGATTGTGGTAACGCACATGCACCCTGATCATGCTGGTGGCGCTGCAAGAATTAAGGCGTTAACCGGGGCGTCTATTGCCGCGCACCCAAAAGCAAAAAGCTGGTATGCTGGCTTAATGGGCAGAGCAGCCCACGCCATTGATTTGGGCCTGACGTGGTGGGTAGCAAACCGCATAGGTAAGCAGCGTGAGTCTATTTGGTATAACCCTGTATTGCGGGCTGATATCTTGCTGGAAGACGAGCAAAATCTGCCCTTTTTTAACGAGTGGAAGGTACTTTATTCTCCGGGGCACACTGACCACGATCTTACCATTATGCACGAACCTACGCGGCAAGCGTACGTGGCCGATTTATTGGTAAAAGTAAAAGGTGAGTTAGTACCACCTTACCCCTTATGCCACCCAAATCAATATCGAAAGTCGCTACAACGTATTGCGCAGTCGTCTATAGAAACTATTTTTTGCGCCCATGTTGCACCGGTACAGTTGGCTGATATTCCTTTTGATCACGTTATCGAGAACGCGCCTACCCTGCCCAAGAATCACTGGCATTCAGCCAAAAACCGTATAAATCGAAAGCTGTTTGGCAAAACCGCTCAGCACTAGTGCATTTTACGACAGTGAAGTGCGAAAGGGATTGGCGTGCCAGCCCCTTTCGTAAATGCTTCAGTTTGCGATATTCGGCTAAAGCATATTACTCCTTGGTAAATTGCTCGTAGGCTAACATGGCATCAGCAGCGTACATCAGCGAGGGGCCGCCACCCATATAAATGGCCATTCCTAGGGTTTCTTCTAACTCTTCTTTCGTTACCCCTAAATCGACCAGTGCTTTTACGTGAAAGCCAATACAGCCGTCGCACCGTGTTGAAATACCTATGGCCAATGCAATCAGCTCTTTGGTCTTTTTATCTAGCGCGCCGTCTTGAGTCGCGGCTTTCGCCATGGCTGAAAACCCTTGCATGGTGTCGGGTATGCCAGCACGAAGAGACTTCATATTATCTGAAATGCGTTTAGTTATATCAGGGTACGACTTGCTCATTTGATCATCCTTTTTACTATTAACGGTAAAGACTAAGCACAAAGTAAGTAAATCTTTATATGCGTGCAATCTTATATATCAGTGCATCATATTATGGTCAATATAGAGTACGGCGAAATTGTGGAAGTTGTAACAAAACGTGCAATATGCTTGTCTTACATCAATTAATGACCACATTATGTAGAAGC
>NZ_JAESDJ010000025.1:0-27277 GCF_019249255.1 Alteromonas lipotrueae
GATGAGCTCGTACATAAGCACGCATTAAATCTTGAATGGTAAAAATAGTTGTTGACTATGGGGAGTCCACATAAGCGGAGCGAGTGACTTAATTTGTTTGTTATACATAAAATGTTGAAAAGAGAATAGTGGCACCGTAAGAAAACATGGCAGTAATAACTAAAACAATAAAAGCTTTGAGTAGAAGAACTGTTCCACCCTTAAAGCCATAAAACCTGTATGCATAAACGGGGATACCGATGAAGCCAATCAAAGCGCAGAGTATAGGGTACATTTTAAGCTTTGTATGCCCGTTTTCTCTTCCATGCTGTTTGCACCATATGAACAGACAAATAGCTATAAATATTGAGTGGGCAGCGAACGTGAGCTCTTCAGCGCCTCGTGTAATGAGAAAGTATTCGTCTGCTATAGCAGATATGATAAATGAAACAAAGATTGCGAAAATTGTTTTATAGGATGATTTCATGGTTTATGTATAACAATTTAATAGTGCGCAAATTGCGCGTTTTTCTTCCGAGCATGTGCTCGTTTTTATCCATAGTGCCATCATTCAGAGTTTACTGAAAGTCAAAGAGTACAGAGGTTACGCTTAATAAGGGCTAATTACGTAAAGGACAAAAACGCGCGATTTTGTCGTTTTCCTGAATATAGGGGAAAGGCAGCTACAACCGTATACGTAGACAGACATCTAACTCTCAACAATGACAATATTTTGGGCAGAAACTAGCTCATTGGGTCCATTAAATAATAGATAACCAACTTCCGGTTTACGTACAGAATTGCCTAACAGCGAAAACTGGAAGGCACTAACAGACAAAATGCTGTTATTCGATGCCTTTACGAGCATTACTAGTGTCTAGTGAGCGAACAGTCGCATAAGATAGCGCCTGTTGTTTAAGAATCCGCTTCTTTAATCTTGAAAGCTGCATCTTCAAGAAACATTTGGAGCGTGACAACAACCTCAGAATTTTTACCTTTGGGCTTTACAATGTTTATATGGTCTTCACCAAGGAGCGGAACTGCATAAGCATCTAAGCCCATTGCGTTATTGACTGAAACAACTTTATCATTTGTACCAACAATGCACCGTATGTTTTCCCTATTGATAGCACCACTTTCAACCCAACCTAACCAATCAGAATTTAATGAAAAAATAAAAGGTGAGTCCGCGGATAACTCTTGTAGTTGCAATTTTTCAAGTGTTGGTATAAAAGTGGCTAGCTTCGCTAAAACTGCCCCATTATGAGGTGATGCTATAAAAGTAACTTGAACTATATTGTCTAACTTTTTTTTCCTATTCTTCTGTAAAGTTGCAAGTCTTCTAACAAGAATACCGCCCATACTATGCGCGACAATAGAAATCTTAGAGAAGTTTCGATAATTTGCTCTGACCCAATTATCTAGATTTCTTGCGATAAATTCTAATGACGGTGAGTTATCCCAAACTCCTGTTGGGTATTCATACAATGCAGTTTTGCAGTCAACCAATTCACCAATGAAAATGGGTAGCTCTCCCCAAGATTTTAATGAACCATTCCAGCCATGAACAAAGAGAACGAGATCTCTCACATTGTTTTGTTTTTCTTGTTGTGACTCACAATGACTATCGATATTCTGCGTGATACTTGTTATGTCCCAGTGTTTAAGAAAATCCTTAAACTCTTTAGAATACAATTCGCTACCAAGATTTTGTAAATTCTCAAACAGCTCGACAAGCCTCTCAACAGCTTCTCTATCTAGTTCACCATAAAAAATCACACAACCTTTGTTAAATCTAGTTACGATAATTTCTTCGAGTGGCACACCTGATATTTGAGATAATTCCGAAAGAAATTTTTTTCTTTTTTGACCCTTAAATTCAGAAAATTCCAACTCCATCTTTATCCGAACTTCTCTAGTGATTTTAGCCATCTAAAAAATCCTTATTTTCGATTTATTAGCTTAAAAAAGAGTAACTGTTACCAGAATAAAGATATCCTAGCTATATAAATTTGAAATGTCTGCTTTACGTACTTTGAAGACCCATGAGCTAAGCTGACTGGCAGCAAAAGACAAATTGCGGTCATTTACTGGCAGTTGTGAAACTGAGGCTGACAGACTTTAATCGGCCGTTGGCAGACACTGGATGATGTTTAGATAAGTGGCAGCAAACAACCTATAGCCGTCATTAGCAAATTTATGAAGTCAGACTGTTTTGATTGAATTATGCACATACAGCTTGTATGGGTTGTCGATCTGCTCAGGGTGGAAAGCGGACGGTCATTACTCACTGTCTTAGACATAACTTTGTGCCAAAAGTCTTCAATCATGGCCGTAACCACAAACACTAAAAAGCAGCTAAATCGAGCTGAGGCTTATCAATTAAGCTTTCCAGCATTACTTGATGTCCCTTTGCGTTCTCTCAGGCTGATATCAATGTCGGGCTTTCAACTGCAAAGATATCAATTTAAAAGTTATAGCGTCTCAAGAAAATTTACAATTGAAGATTTCAACTCTTCGTCATCTTGGGCTATTAGCTTTAAAGCTTTTGTTCCGTATTTTTTTGCTAGTACCAAGTCTTCACGTTGCTTGTGACCCTTGGCTAAATTAAAGTTAACCCATGCAGAATCTGGATATAACTCAGCGTTATACTCTAATAGCTTCATACCTTTCCGGGGAGAGTGGATACCATTTGTAACATAGTCGGCAGCGAAATTGATTGGCCCCATGCGTGGTTTAATTTCGTAATAAAGGTCAGCTGATAGCTTTTCATAATGTTCAGAAATTGCCTCAGGCCCTTTCTCCATTGCTTTGAAAGGTAAAACCCAGTTTCTATAAAGTTCGTTGGTCGCATTTACCAACCCGGTCATATTTGTTGCAACATGAGGCAGGGTGGCGAAAACTTCACTTTTAACTCTTAATCCTGAAACACTATTTTCTTTGAAAAAAGTTTGCAACTTTAAAAAAGAAGATGCCATTGTGTTTCCTGGTTCATACTCACTTTCAACAATTTCATCTCCTAAATTCATATATATGAATTGCTCTAAAGACTTACGTGATGCAAGGTATTCAATTATTTTTTCAACAGTCTTATTATCTCCCCAGTGAAGAGATGGGCTGAAAGCATAGTGTGCTGTAAATAGCTCAGGACGCGCTTGAACAGTATATAACGAAAATAAACCACCCAAGGAGTGACCTTCCAAAATTCTAAATTCAGAAGTCTGATAATTCGAGTCCACAAAGGGAATGAGTTCCTTTTCCATGTAATCTAAGAAAGCATCAGCTTTACCGCTAGGTACATCAGCAGTTGGGTGTGGGCTAGGAGTATAGTCTCTAATACGGTTTTCATTATCAATAGTGACAACAATAGTTTCAGGAATTAGCCATTCACTATAAAAATGTGCGATGACCGCGCTAACCGTTTTTTTGTAATACTTGCCGTCCAATGCATATAGGACAGGGTATCTATGATTGGAATCTTTTTTATACTCTTCAGGAAGGTACACACTTATTTTTTGTTCTTCATTGAGTATTTTTGAATTTAACACATGCTCTTCTAAAGTAAGCTCTTGCGCTAGTATCGAACTTGAACAATAAAACAATAACAGTAAGCAAAATGAGAAATTCCCTAGTAGATTCATGCTTTCCCTAACTTTTTGAGGTGATTTGATACTTCAATGTACAACTTCGCCTATCAATATTCAAACTTACTGACGCTTTGGCAGTGGTAATAATATTGGAAAGTAAAAAGTCATTGATTTGCGCCTGAGCTATTTTTACTAGCAGTAAGACAGCAAATTTCATCGCTATCACCGGCCACAATCCGCTCAAAATGTGCGCTCATGTCTAAAGTAGCGAGCGTCAGCTTACCACCCAATGTGATCAGTCAATCCTGAGATGCTCTGCGTCTGGAACTGGCACTAAGCCGGTTATCATAAGAAAAATCCTTATGTCTGCAATGTCGGATTAGCTGACGTTTATTATCTGCTTACCTTAAGATTTCAATTCGCTCCTAGCTGCCAATTAATTTGCAATAAGTTAACGGCTGTTTTACGTACATTGCGGTACTTCAATAGTAAAGCCCATATCACTAAACCGCCTGTGAGAATCGACCAAGCACTACCATGAAAACTGAAGGCTAGCGTGAAATAAAGAACACACATCTTGAAACACTTTCAGTATGAACTGTTCCCAACCTAAACCCTCTATACTTCTAGCTCCTTTGCGGCTATTAGCCGCCGTTATTTATTTAGTACGTGGCAAAAGACTACAATTACGCCGTACTCCCCACCTATTATTAGGAATAAAAATGAAGCAACAAGCTGGCGTGTTTATTAAAAGAAACTTACCTTTCATTTTGTTTGTTGTACTGATGTTTTCATTCAGAAGCAGTGTGGCAGATTACTATCATGTACCTACGGGTTCTATGGAGCCCACCATTCAGGTGGGAGATCGCGTTGTGGTAAATAAAAGTGCATACACTCTTGAACTGCCTTTTACCAATGTGGTGCTTAGCCAAACGGGTGATATTGCCCATGGTGACATTGTGGTTATTCAAAGCAGTGCCGCCGAAACGCGGTTAGTTAAACGCGTTATCGCCGTTGCTGGTGATAAGGTAAGCCTACATAACAACAATCTAACCGTAAATGATGAGCATGCTGTAATACAGAGGCGCGACCACTATGTTTTCCAAGAAAATATAGGCGATAGTCAGCGCAGCATTCAGCTATTACCTGTTAAAGGGGCGCGCTCGTCATTTAATGAAGTTGTTGTACCTGATAAGCATGTATTGGTAATGGGTGATAACCGAAATAACAGCGTAGATTCACGTTATTACGGCTTTATTCCCGTTGAAGAGATTCAAGGCCGAGCTACCCGTGTGGCTTTTTCATTAGACAAAGAAAATTACTACTTACCTAGAGGAGAGCGTTCTTTGTTAGCGCTTCAATAATATCAGTTCGACAGGCATGCCCTCAAATGGGTATGCCCTCCCTCTCTCTTATCTCTGCCTTACCCAACTTCCCACAAATTTGCCTAAACTTGCCAGTTACTCTACGTCAACGATGAGCCTCAGCGCTTCACGCCTCTCCTCGTTCTCCATTTGTACACAATTTGTAACTAACTCTATTCAAAAACAATAGCTTGCCAACTTGCTACTTTACCCACGTTAATGCTATTGATTGACAAGCAACCCTTCGCGTTGCTGAAATAACAAACAATAAGTTAAATGGAACCATAAGGAAATCACAATGAAACATGGCGTTAAACTTAGTGCGCTCACACTCGCACTGGCTGGACTCTCCTCTATCTCTTCCTCTCATGCGCAACAAGCAGAAGAAAAAGCTGAGGGAGTAGAACGTATAGCAGTAACAGGCTCTCGTATCAAACGAACCGATATTGAAGGCCCCTCTCCTATTCAATCAATAGATGCCACCATGATAAAAGGCATGGGCTATGAAAACTTACAACAATTACTAGAACGCATGCCGGCCACCGGCGCAGGTACATTCTCAACACGTAACAACAGCCAAGACTCTACTGCAAATGGTGCGGCCTCTGTATCCCTTAGAGGTATGGGCCCAGATGCCACCTTGGTACTTATTAATGGCCGACGTGTGGCCATCAGTGCATTTGCAGAAAGCATCACGAATTCATTTGTTGATATTAATGCTATTCCCGTATCGGCCATTGAACGCATCGATATTTTAAAAGACGGTGCGTCAGCTATTTACGGTTCAGATGCCGTGGCTGGTGTAGTGAACGTTATTTTGAAGAAAGACTATGATGGTTTAGAAGTAAACGTAGGCTATGGCGGTACAACAGGCCCAAGCTACGGCGAAACTACTGCTAATATGCTGTGGGGCAGTCAAAGTGAAAAAAGCAGCGCTACTGTCATTCTCGATTACTTCAACAACAGCCAGTTAGGGGCTGATGAAATGGGCCGGTTTGGTACTGCCAACCAATCCCCTTATGGCGGTATGGATTTTCGTTCTTCTCGCGGGTATCCAGGTTATTTCTATGTTGATGGCGTTAAAACCATCGATCCAGATTGCCCAGCCGATAGCGCCACTGCATCTGGCAGTTGTTTATTCGATTATGGTCCGTATGGCCTGACTATTCCTGCATCGGAACGCGTAGGCTTTATTGGTCAATTCGATTATAAAATTTCGTCAGATGTTACCGCGTTTATGGAAGTAGCCGTACAGCACAATACGTCTGAAGCTGGCGGTGCAGCCACACCCCTTGATGAAGACGCGGGCTTAACCGTACCTGGCACCCATCCTGATAACCCTTTCGGGCAAGATATTGATATTGGCCGTTACCGCCCGGTTGATGCGGGTGCCAGACGCTGGGATATTGAAACCGATACCCTTAGGTTTGTGGCAGGCTTACGAGGCCAAATTTTTGACTACGACTGGGAAGCATCTGTACAAAAGGGTAGAAGTAGTTCTGAACAAAGCGGCGATCAATCGCAGGGTTGGGTTCGCGTAGATTGGCTACAAGAACAAATTGACCTAGGTAACTACAATCCTTTCGGTGGTGTAACTAACTCACCCGAAGTTATTGATGCCATCACCACCAGCTTGGTTCGCCGAGGTGAATCACGCATGACTAGCTTCGATGCTCACATTACTGGCGAAGCGTTTGCGTTAGGCGATGAAATGGTCATGATGGCAGCGGGTATAGAGTACCGTGAAGAGCAAGTATCAGACATTCCTGACATTCAATTCCAGCAAGGGCTTATTTTTGGTACTGAATCTGTTTCTGCTAACGCAGAGCGCGACCAATACGCCGCCTATTTAGAATTATCAATTCCGATCTCTGATCAACTAGAGCTTCAATTGGCGGGTCGTTACGACGACTACAGCGACTTTGGTAACACCACTAACCCGAAAGTTGCGTTACGCTGGGCGCCAAGCGATGAAGTTACCCTTCGTGCCTCGTGGGCACAAGGGTTCAGAGCACCGTCATTGGCACAAGTAGGTTTAGGTCCTTCGCAGAAGAGCGTGTTCTTTGTGGATAGGTACCGCTGTGAAGCAACAGGCCTAGACTGCGAATCATTAGATTACAATATTGAATTTGCGGGTAACCCAGATTTGGAAGCGGAAGAGTCTGAATCTTGGAATGTGGGCGCTATTTGGGCACCTACTCAAGAGTTAGGTTTAAGCGTTGATATTTGGAGTATCACTCAAGATAACAAAATTGATGAGCAGCAATTTGGTTTGGTGTACGACACTGAGTGTAATAACCAAGACAGTGAAATTTGCGTACGTTTAGATCCACAAGGCGGGGCTAGTTTAGGGGTTATCCAAAAGATATTTAATACCTACCAAAACGTGTCTTCACAAGAAGCTGCAGGTATCGATTTAAGTGCAAACTACATGCTTACCCTAAACGACTACGGTGACGTTAAGTTCAATATTGATTGGTCTTATCTTACCGAGTTTGAAAAGGACGGTTTAGATTATACTGGTGAGTATGGGTATCCTGAGCATCGTTGGTTGTTTGGCACAACGTGGAGCAAAGGTGCGTTTGACGCTAACTTGAATATTAGCTTTGTGGGTGAATTTGAAGATACACCGGATATCGACTTCGACGGCGTGTTAGATTTTGAAGAAAATACATCCCGTATGGTCGATTCACAAATGCTAGTGGATATTCAAGGTGGCTATAACGTGACTGACACTATTCGACTTGTACTTGGCGTAAACAACGTACTAGATGAAGAACCACCTTTTGCTATTGGCGATGGCGATAGCGACCTTTATGGTTATGTGGGTAGTATCCACAATCCACGCGGCCGCTTCGTATATACCAAAGCAACGTTTAGGTTCTAAACGCTAGCACTCACTGTGATTGCCTGAACGTCAGGCAATCACAATCCAAAATGAATTAGCATTAAGTTGGCAATGGCCGCTACTAACATGGCCAAAAACGTCAGCATCATACCTGCAATACGCTGCCAGCTTGCTCCACTATGATGTCTTAATCCATAAGCATGGAAAATACGTCCGAATAACAGTGAACATGCGAGTGCATGTACCGCCCAAGCTTGCCCTGTATTCGCCTCAAAGCAAGCGACCATAATGAGGGTAATAGGAACATATTCACTAAAATTACCATGAGCGCGACTGAGCCTTTTCAGGTCTTCATTACCACCGTCACCCAAGCTAATTTGACTTTTTCTACGTACCCCTATCACTAAAAAGGACAGGTATAGGTAGCAAATCCCCAACAGACTGGCATAAAACGCCGTTATAGGTAATACCATGAGTTAGCTCCACGTTTATATTAGTTATTCTGCAATTATTAAACGCTATTCGCTCATAACATACAAGTAACAAAAAAGGCCGCTACTGCGGCCTTTACAAATCAATAAGCACAATTAACCAAGAAGTTCAGCAAGCTCTGCGCTCACTTCATCTACTGGGCGTGTGCCGTCTAACTTGTGGTATTCGCAGTTGCCCGCATCAGCTTCAGCACTATAGTAATTAACCAACGGCTTGGTTTGCTCATGGTAAATTGCTAGGCGTTTACGAACTGTCTCTTCTTTATCATCATCACGAATAATAAGGTCTTCGCCAGTATCGTTGTCTTTCCCTTCCTCTTTAGGTGGGTTGTAAACAACATGGTAAACACGACCTGAAGCTGGGTGTACGCGACGGCCACCCATACGCTCAACAATCACATCATCTGGTACATCAAACTCAATACAATGATCGACAGAAACACCCGCTTCTTTCATTGCATCAGCTTGAGGAATTGTACGTGGGAAGCCATCTAACAAGAAACCATCTTTACAATCGTCTTGCGCAATACGCTCTTTAACCAGCCCGATAATGATTTCGTCAGATACTAGCTTACCTTCATCCATTACACGCTTGGCTGCAAGGCCCATTTCCGTACCCGCTTTTATAGCAGCACGAAGCATGTCACCGGTAGAAATTTGGGGGATCCCATATTTGCCCATTAAAAACTGAGCTTGTGTGCCCTTACCCGCGCCAGGAGCGCCGAGAAGAATAATTCGCATGAGTGCGTTCTCCGCTTATGATTTTGAACTTTTTTACTTGGGGCACTTTACACATTCAGCACCACAGTGACAAGTATAAGCCCCACTGTAGAGGGAAACTAAACACTTATGATGAATATATATACTACTTATGGCCCGTTATAAAATCCGACTTTGGTCTTAACTCACTGCTTACTTTCAAACGTACCGAATGAAATTAGCTAAACGGGTAAAATATAGCATAAATTAACGTGCAAAATAGATTTAAAGACCCTAGAAACAAAAAACGGGCATTACGCCCGTTTTATATTAATTAACTTTTAATATTGAAGCTTATTTTGCTAACTTCATTAATAAAGTGTTTAAGTTTTGCACAAACGCTGAAGGGTCTTTTAAGCTACCTTGTTCAGACAATGCTGCTTGGTCGAACAATACACCAACCCATTGCTTAAACAAATCTTCGTCTTGCGTGTCTGCTAGGGTTTTAACCAAAGAATGCTCTGGGTTAAGTTCGAATACGTACTTAACGTCAGGCACAGGCTGTCCTGCAGCTTGCATCAACTTCATCATCTGTGTGGTCATACCGTTGTCATCTGCAACAATGCACGCAGGAGAATCAGTTAGACGGTGGGTAAACTTAACGTCTACTACTTTATCGCCTAGGGCTGATTTAGCTCGCTCAACAATACCTTCTACTTCTTTTTCTGCTTCTTCTTGGGCTTTCTTAGTGTCTTCGTCTTCAAGATCGCCTAAATCTAAGTTTGCTTTCGCAATAGATTCAAACTGCTTCTCGTTGAAATCAGTTAAGTGCGACATTAACCACTCGTCAATGCGCTCACCCATTAGCAAGACTTCAATACCCTTCTTACGGAAGATTTCTAGGTGCGGGCTAGATTTAGCAGCTTGTAAGCTGTCTGCCGTTACATAATAAATCTTATCTTGGCCTTCTTTCATGCGTTCAATGTAGTCTGCCAACGACACGGTTTGTGCATCAGAGGTACTATTGGTTGATGAGAAGCGAAGTAAACCGGCGATTTTTTCGCGGTTGTTGTGGTCTTCAGAAGGCCCTTCTTTCAGCACGTTACCAAATTCGTTCCAGAATGACTGGTACTTTTCAGCATCGTTCTTCGCCATTTTCTCAAGCATTTGAAGTACGCGCTTAGTACAACCTTGACGCAATGCTTGAGTTACCTTGTTGTCTTGTAGAATTTCACGAGACACGTTAAGCGGCAAATCGTTGCTGTCTAGAAGTCCTTTAACGAAGCGCAAGTACGTAGGCATAAACTGCTCGGCATCATCCATAATGAAAACGCGCTGAACATATAATTTCAAACCGTGTGCTTGGTCGCGGTTCCACATATCAAACGGGGCTTTAGAAGGAATGTACAACAAACTTGTGTATTCAGTCTTACCTTCAACTTTGTTATGTGCCCATGCAAATGGGTCTGCAAAGTCGTGAGAAATGTGTTTATAGAATTCTTGATACTCTTCATCAGAAATATCTGATTTTTCGCGGGTCCACAAAGCAGTCGCTTTGTTTACTAGTTCCCACTCGCCTGGCTGTGCTGGCGTCTTCTCGCCATCAGGGCCTTCGCTTTCAGGCACTTCTTCTTTCCACATTTTTACAGGAATGCTGATGTGGTCAGAGTATTTGCTAACAATTGAGCGTAAACGCCAATCATCAGCGAATTCTTTTTCCTCTTCACGAAGATGCAATACAATTTCAGTACCGCGAGTAGGCTTGTTGATTTCTGCTAAAGTGAATTCACCCTCGCCTTCTGAAATCCACTCAACGCCTTGTGATGCATCTGCACCAGCGGCACGGGTGCGTACAGTCACTTTATCAGCAACGATAAACGCAGAGTAAAAGCCGACACCGAACTGACCAATCAGTTGTGAGTCTTTTGCGTTGTCGCCAGATAGCTTACTGAAGAAATCTTTTGTACCCGACTTCGCAATAGTACCTAAGTTGGCTATCACTTCGTCGCGGTTCATACCAATGCCGTTATCAGCAATAGTTACCGTGCCCGCTTCTTTATCTACACTAATTTTTACGTTTAGGTCGCCATCATTTTCATAAAGGCTGTCGTTTTCTAGTGCGCGGAAACGTAGCTTGTCTGCTGCATCGGCAGCGTTAGATACAAGCTCACGTAGGAAGATTTCTTTATTTGAATACAAAGAATGAATCATCAGATGTAGAAGTTGTTTTACTTCCGTCTGAAAACCGTGGGTTTCTTTATGGGCTGCTTCAGCCATAATCCAATATCTCCTCGTTGAATGGATCACGTTACTTTCAAACAGGTAAGGCCGAACTAGCAGTTTTCAACCGCAAAGCGAAAAAATATTATTGGGGAAGCGCCGCAATTTAGAGTTTGCGGCGACCAGAAAAGGCGTGAGTGAGGGTATTACCGTCTATATATTCGAGCTCGCCACCCACTGGTACACCATGAGCAATACGAGACGCTTCAACATTATGGGCCGCACAAAGCTGAGCGATATAATGTGCAGTAGCTTCGCCTTCAACCGTCGGGTTAGTGGCAAGGATCACTTCGTTAATGCCACCTGCACTAAAACGGGTTTCCAATTCGTTTAAGCCAATTTCTTCAGGCCCTACTCCATCGATAGGCGACAAATGCCCCATCAATACAAAGTACTGGCCTTTATAACTAAGCGTTTGCTCGATTGCCAATACATCTTGCGGGCTTTCAACAATGCATAATAAGCCACTGGCTTCGCGCTCTGGATGACGGCAAATTTCGCACAGCTCATCTTCCGTAAACGTTCTGCAGCGCTTGCAGTGATGAATATGCTCCATGGCGTTGTGCAGTACATTACTTAAATCTATCGCCCCCTTACGATTGCGTTCCAAAAGGTGAAACGCCATACGCTGGGCACTCTTATTACCTACCCCTGGAAGGCAAGTTAACGCTTGAATTAATTCATTCAGTAACGGGCTAAACTTCATACAAACTTCTTATCATTTTAAATCGGGTTACGAAACAACTTTGCATGTTACTCACTAAAAGTTCTTGTTGCACACTCATAATAAAGGTAGGCCACAGGCTAGTTTGACTCAATTATTTTTTCTTTCGGCTTTACTGCCTTTCGAATTAACTTTTTATGCACTTCATCGAGTTTAATCACATAGGCGTTTCCGCCGAAAATACCTTTAAATTTCTCGTCGGTAAATATAATGGTGTTGTCGTCTTTAAAAGTGACCGCCTCTTTTTGCGTAATCAACCCCAAATCAATGCGGTAAATATCTCCAGAAAAGAATTTATCCCCTTTGAAGTTTTCGAATAACCAAATACTGGTGGAATCCAGTAGCGCTAGTTTAGTTCTGTCAGGGCTTAATGCTGCAGACGTTATCCAGCACAGTTTTTCCATGGTAGTACAGGTTTTAAAAGAGTCGATTAACTCGGCATCAAAATTAGCCGCGTGATCGCCAACTTTATATACGTTGGTAATACCATCAAAGGGCTCAGTTCTATTTTTGGTGAATAAATAAAGATGGCGCCCTAGCGCAACAAAAGCTTCTAGATCGAAGTTACGATCATTCGGCTTAACCGGTGTTTTCCCATCCATTTCAGGGTAGGTAAACTTAATAATCTCAGCGTTTGTCGACTCGGTTTTAATATCGATAGGGTTTTCTATTTTATAAATCGTTAGCCATTTTCTATCGTTATCATTATTACCAAAGTCGCCCAAGAAAAAGTGCCCGAAGTCGTTTTGGGTAATGTCTTCCCAATCGATATTTTTAGCATTGGCAACCAAGACTTCTTTGGTGATGTCGCCATTGTCATCTAAGCGATATAGCTTGGGATCGTCGCCACTATCATTAATGGCCCACAAGTAGCCTTTCTTATCGAACTCAATACCAGAAATTTCATTCAATTTAGGATCTACAGATAACTTCTTTTTGCTATACAGCCTGTGAGTAGAAATGCCAAAGAGGGTAATGGCTACGATGACAGAAACCGTCACCGACAGGATAATACTTTTTTTCAGCATGAAAATGATGATATTTCTGAAGATTAAGATGGGGCGTATTATTACTGATGGTCTACCATAACTAAAGCCTTTTATGCTGAACGTACTGACCAATCCGGTGAAGTTTAGTTTGATGGAGTCAGTGTTAATTAAGCCTAAAGGCATACTGACCCCATTGTTCATTTAAATGCTCCTACGTTCCTTCGAATCTTAGTTTCGCTGATAATGTAAATGTCTATTTTCACCTTTACTTTTAACGGGGGAAAAGTCGTTAAGCATCTCGATTTTAACTGGTGAATCTTGCGTACATTTATTACAACCACATGCAGTGTAAGACGGCCATGCAGGGGGGAGATAGCGCCAGTAAATCTCTCTATGTAATAGGCTAAAGTAAAAAAAAGCTCTGATAAAATCAGAGCTTTTAGGTATAGCATTTACTGCCCTCTATTTAAGTCCACAACGTTCGTTATCGCTATGGTTCAAAAATATGAGATATATGGCTTAAAACGGCATTTTGAAGCCTGGTGGAAGTGACATTCCGCCAGTAACGTCACCCATTTTTTCTTTACTGGTTTCTTGAACGCGGCGAACGGCATCGTTAAATGCAGCGGCAACCAAGTCTTCAATCATGTCTTTATCGTCTTCCATTAACGTGTCGTCAATGTCTACGCGGCGAACGTTATGATTACATGTCATGGTTACCTTAACCATGCCTGCACCGGCTTCACCTGTGACTTCCAGCTTTGCCAAATCGTCTTGCACTTTCTGCATACGATCTTGCATTTGCTGAGCCTGCTTCATCATGTTGCCCATTCCACCTTTAAACATATTCTTTTCTCACTTTGTCTTAGTGTTAGTTAATGTTGCTATCGCGCTTTAACCGAGTCGGTCACTATTGATGCGTCGAACGCTGATAACAACGCTTGTATCATTTCGTCGGTATGTACCACCGATTGTGCATGCGCCTGGCGCATAGCAATAATGTCTTGTTGCAACGCATAGGGCGTTTGTTTTGGCGAACCAAGGGTGATGGTAATATTCTCCCCTTCACCAAAACTATGATGCAATACATCAAGCAACTGTTGTTTTGCACTGTCTTTTAGTAGATGCGCCTGACTGTTATCAATTTCAAGCGTTATACCCTGATCATTTCGCAAAAAAGAGGCATGAAGCACCAATTGTTTAAGCAAACCTGCAATAGGCATTTGCTCTACGTCATTGCTCCACTTATCAATTTGGCTCGCATGAACAAGCTTACTACCATCATCCAAATACGCAGCTAGCTTACCTTGATACTGACTTGTGAACTGATTTACTGGCTCACCACTAAATTCATTACGGGTATCGCTTGGCCTTGGTTCTATAGGCTGAGGTTCTAAAAGCTGAGGCTCTAAAGGCTGAGGCTCATTGCGAGCTGTTTCGCTATTGCCGCCATACTGCGCCGCGTCAGGCATTGGTGAATCAAATTGGGTATCTTGCTCGTTGGCAGTAAACGGCTCATCATTATGCTGTATACCAGTATCCCACGGGGGCATATCGGTTTGGTTTTGCATGCTACCGTCAGAAGTCGTGTTCGAGCCAGCATCTAAATTTGAATTTGCATTTAAAGTATCAGAGCTTGATGGCGCAGTTGCCGGTGCAGTAGTTGATTCTTGTTGAGCACTGCTGTCGTCAGCCGTGCCTTTAGATTGCCTATCATCTTGGCCTTCACTAGAAGGGTCAGGAGAGCTTTGGCTTGAAGCCTTACTCATTCTATCTACAAAGCTAGTAGTTTCGTTCGTCGCTTCAGGCTTTTTCGCCGCTTGTTCTGCGCTTTCATCACGTTTTTGCTTTAACCGCTGTCGTAGCGCAAGCATATCAGCAGTGGATGTTAGCTGTGCCTCTGGTGTGGGCGTAGCGGCTGGCACAGAATCAACAGCTTGCTGCGAAGCAAAATGTGTAGATTGCGTGTCAGGGCTTTCATCAGATAGCGGTGCATTTGTCAGCTGAGCATCGGCAAATTCAGGCGGCATAAATGACGACTCATCATCATCGTAAGGCGGTGGCACATCGTCCATGTATGCATCTGCTGGCGGCATATCATTAAACGGGTCCGAATCTGAAGGAGTATGCTCTGACGCCAAACTTCTGACTGGCTTGCCATACTTACCTGCAGGTTGATTGCTACCCGTAGGCTGATGGCTGCCTGTAGAATGATCACTACCTGTAGAATGATCACTATCTGTAGGCTGATTATTTATTACAGAATGATTGGCATCTGAAGGCTGGTTATCTTCTGAATGCGTTACCGGCTGGGAAGGCTTTACCTGTTGCGAAGCGACTTCGCCATACGACTCATTTTCATGAGCCGAGGCTTCTGGTTCAGAGGGGTTATTCTGTGAAGTGGCTAAATCTGCTATGTCAGAAGAAGATGAAATCTCGTGAGTTAGTGCGCGGTCGGTTTCATCAGTAGCAGTTTCTGCATCTTGAACATTTGTACTGTGAGCATCTTGTTCATTGCTGGAAAGCTCTTCATCGGCTGACGATGGCCCAGCGTCTGTGCTTTCAGCACTAAGAGAGTTAGCGGTAGAAGTCGTGCTTTGCGCGTCTTGCTCAGAAATTAGTGTTTTTTTTTCCGCCGATGCAATAGGCAACGAACTATCAACCGTTCCGCTGGCTATCTCAGATGGCGCATCAGCTAAAGGCGTACTGGGTGCAAATGTCATCATACGCATTAACGTCATTTCTAATGCGCTCCTGCCGTCTGATGAGAATGGTAAGTCCTTCCTTCCTTGCAGCGCAATTTGATATAACAACTGCACTTGTTCAGCAGAAATTGATTTAGCAAGTTGGTAAATAGCTTTGGCTGAAGTTGTTTCTAATTTACAGGCTTCAGGCACCCATTGGGTTAACGCTATTTGATGTAGCGTACTGCCTAATTCGGCAAGCACATGATCGTAATCTGGTGCTTGTTCCGACATATCCTGAACCAATCGCATAACATCGGCTGGCGTTTTACTCACCACCGCATGCAATAACTTCACAAGCTGATTTTTATCCATCAAGCCTAGCATGTCGGTAACGACTGAGGCGTTAACCGCATTGCCACCTTGTGCAATAGCTTGGTCGGTTAAGCTTAAGGCATCACGCATACTCCCCTGTGCAGCGCGGGCTAACAACGCTAGCGCTTGCGGCTCAAAGGGTAAGGTTTCTTGCTCTAAAATATGATTAAGCTGCCCAACTATTTGCTCTCGCGACAATGCTTTTAAATTGAACTGCAAGCAACGAGATAAAATAGTAATAGGAAGCTTTTGTGGATCGGTCGTGGCCAGTAAAAACTTAACGTGAGGCGGTGGCTCTTCTAACGTTTTTAACAACGCATTAAAGCTATGCTTAGACAGCATGTGTACTTCATCAATAAGATACACTTTATACCGGCCGCGGGTAGGCTTGTATTGTACGTTATCAAGTAGCTCTCTGGTATCTTCTACCTTCGTGCGTGATGCCGCATCAATTTCAAGCAAATCAACATAATTACCCTGCTCTATTTCTTTACAGGTATTACATTGACCGCAAGGGTTAGACCCCTGCCCTTCTTCGCAGTTTAAACTCTTGGAGAATATACGAGCAATGGTGGTTTTACCTACCCCTCGCGTACCGGTAAATAGGTACGCGTGGTGCAAGCGGTCGTTATCTAACGCATTCGAAATAGCTGAAACAACATGTTCCTGCCCTACGAGTTCACTAAACTTACCCGGGCGCCATTTACGTGCTAATACCTGATAACTCATTGCTTGTATTTTTATCCTTATTCGCCGTCGAACTCACAAAGCGTGAAGCTTTTGATACCCATCGCGGTTAGCTTTTCACGACCACCTAGTTCAGGTAAGCCGATAACAAAGCCAGCATGCTCAATGGTGCCGCCTAATGTTCGGATTAGCTTTGCTGATGCTTCGATGGTACCGCCCGTTGCTAACAAGTCGTCGATAAGTAACACTTTATCGCCTGGCTGGATAGCATCTTTGTGAATTTCCAACGTATCAGTACCGTACTCAAGATCGTAGGTTTCACTCACCACTTCACGGGGTAATTTGTTGGGTTTTCTTACTGGAACAAAACCAATGCCCATCTCAATGGCCAGTGGCGCGCCGAATAAAAATCCGCGCGCTTCGGTTCCTGCTACTTTGTTGAATCCCATGTCTTGGAATTCTTCAAGCAACAATGCGATACAACTACTGAAAGCCTTATGGTCTTCTAGTACGCTAGTAACATCTCTGAATAAAATACCTGGCTTTGGATAGTCAGGAACGGTTTTAACAACTGATTTTATATACTGTGCAGTCACAATTATGCCTTGAATGTCTGCGTTATAACCAGAAGGTAAACCAGCCGCAGATGATATGCATCAGCGGAAACGCGAGTAAAGTTACGATAGAAGCTAGAAAGTACCACTTATTGTAGACTTCTTTGAAATCTGAATTGTCTGCCATATGCACTACCTAAACAATTTAACTAACAAAAAAATGGTCGTAAATGTTAATCGAAAGCAGACCGGATTGACAGCGCTATTGTAGTCAATTGCCTACTTTCCCAACATTTAACAGCCAAAGCTATACACTCGCGTACAACTTTAGCCTTTCTGCACTTAAGTGCCAGTTAAAAACTGGTGATTTAGTGTTCAGCAAACTGCTCAGCTAGGTAACAAAATACCTTTTTGCAGCATATCGCTTACTATTTGCTGCATACCTTGAAGCACAGTGTGTTCTGGTAGGTGGTGTAATTGCTTACAAAGCTGCTCGCCTAAGACCTCTATTCCTATGCCCTGTTCGTGCTGTTCAATGGTATGCAATAAAACTGCTGTAAGCGGATTTAAATGCACAAATTCTACATGCTGTTCTTGATTCCGATACACCACATAGAATTGTTGCTCGGGTGCGGGATTTTCGGGAATATAATCTACCCCAATTAAATGTACAGGGTAAGTATAGGAAGCAATGGTGGCCAGCGGGGAAACGCTCACCCTCATTACCTGTTCGCCCGCTTCAAAATACACCACCTTATGAGGAGTTTTTCGAATACTGACATCTAATTCTAGCCATTCATAGTGGGCAAGTTCAGCGGCGAACTCAGGTAATTGAAATGCGAGTTCTGGGTTTGCTGACAAATACTCTACGAATTCTTTGCTAATGTCTGAAAAATACGGTGAACGGCTTTCGTGATGAATAAAAAAGGCGCGCACCAAATCATTCCAATTTTCTTCACTTACCAATGACTTTAACACCGGAAAACCTGTGCTTATAAAACCCATAATGTTATTAAAAAAAAGGGACTGATAAATATCCATGCGGCGTTTAATGTCAGCATTGTTTGTTTCAAACGAATCTGGATCTTTAATTGCGTTAACAAACTGTTGCTGGACGGTTTTAAAATTCTCGCTCATGCAGACTGCCCTGCGAAAACGCTTTGGTGATTTGCAATACACTGGGCTTGTATTGCTTTAATACGCTGCACTTCTTTTACTAATACTTCCATCGCGGGAATATTAAAATCACGTTCTAATAATGTAGGGAATACGCCATGAGTTTCATAAGCGTGCTTTAGTAAATCCCATACGGGTTCAATAACATCAGCCCCATGGGTATCTACTTTTAAATATGGGGCTTCGTCGAAGTGCCCAGCAATATGACCATATACAATTTTATCGCTAGGTAAGCGGTTTATAAAATCGTAAGCATCATACTTGTGATTAATGCTATTTACATAAACGTTGTTTACATCAAGCAGTAACAAGCAACCTGACTCCGCTAGTACCGCATTGGTAAAATCTAGTTCAGACATTTCTTGCCCAGGCGCCAAGTAATAAGACACATTTTCTAGCACCAATGGCCGCTCGATAATGTCTTGAACCTGCCTTATGCGGCCTACCACATGTTTAACTGCATCTTCTGTGAACGGTATTGGCATGAGATCGTACAGATGCCCGTTACCAGAACAGTAACTTAAGTGCTCGCTATATAAATCGATATTGTGGGTGTCTAAAAAGTGCTTTACGGTTTTAACGAATTCGATATCAAGCTTGTCGCTACTTCCAATTGAAAGGGACAAACCGTGTGTGGTAAAAGGCGCTTGTTGAATACTTTGGGCAAACTGGCGTTCGTATGTTCCCCCTAAAGGGATCCAGTTTTCGGGCGCAACTTCCCAAAAGTCGACCTCACTAGGCAGTGTTGGTAACACCTCATCTAACATCTCGCGACGAAAACCTAAACCTGCACCTTGAATATGCTTCATTATTCCACCCCAATTTCACACTAAAAAGGCCATCGAATGACGGCCTTTTTTATACTGCACTTGCCGTAGTGTTACATGCTACCGCATTTACCTTCACCACATTTTCCTTCTTTAGCTTTTTCCATTTTACCTTCAGCCATGCTAGCTGCTTTATCACCACCGCACTTCCCTTCACCACACTTGCCTTCTTTGGCTTTTTCCATTTTACCTTCAGCCATACTAGCTGCTTTATCGCCACCGCACTTGCCTTCACCACACTTGCCTTCTTTGGCTTTTTCCATTTTACCTTCAGCCATGCTAGCTGCTTTATCGCCACCACATTTACCTTCGCCGCATTTACCTTCGGTTGCTTTCGCCGCTTTGTCGCCACCACACTTACCTTCGCCGCATTTACCTTCGGTTGCTTTACCATCTGCAGATTTTGCCGCTTTATCACCACCGCACTTGCCTTCACCGCATTTACCTTCAGCAGCGAATTGGCTATAGCCAGATTCTAATGACTGCATTGAAAATGGGTTAACTTCAGCCATAGCAACCGTAGATGCTAACGAGCCAATAACAACCGCACCGAGTGCCGTAGCAACAGAAGATTTTTTAATTTGTTTCATTTTGTCTACCCTCAAATGTATAAGTCTGGTTTTAACGTGCGGTAGGCACGTGTAGTAGTATAGACCTAGGGGGTGAAGATCAAATTTCACTTTTTATTAATATTTTTTATATTATTAAATTTAAAGGTATTTTTAGCTAACTTTTATAGTCCCGATGTAGTACCTAGCTCAGCGTAACTCGTTTACCTTACAACTAAAGTAGGTTAAGTTTGTTCTGATTGGTTTCTTTTGAGCAAATTGAATACATGTTGAAGCAATTTTATTTGGGCGACTGGCAAGTAGAGCCAGCATCAAACACCCTTATATTAGGTAAAACGAAGCGCACCGTTGAACCCAAAGCAATGGACGTTCTATTGCTATTGTGTCAGCAAGCGGGTGAAGTGGTTAGCGCCGACGACATTATTACCCAGTGCTGGCCAGACGCGCCCGTTGGCGATAACCCTATTCATAAAACCATAACCCAATTACGTAAAGCATTAGGTGATAAAGCCAGTGCCCCTTCTTTTATAGAAACCATACGTAAACGAGGTTATCGGGTTATTGCCGATGTTCAGTTTTTAGAAGATGAACAAACACGTGCCGCCGAAACCGATTGGCAGGGTCAATCTCCGTTCCCTGGCTTAACCGCGTTTACGCAACAAGAAAGCCAAGTTTATTACGGTAGAAATGCGGCAGTAAAAAATTTACTGGCTAGGCTTTCGGATCAATTTACCAAAAAACGCCCTTTTACCCTTATTATCGGCCCTAGCGGTTCAGGTAAAAGCTCGTTAGTGCACGCAGGTTTATTACCTAGGTTATTAAACAACAAGGGCGCCAATGGTGTTCATGCCATCGATTACGCCAGTATTGATATTGCAGATATTCAGACGGCACAGATTGTGGAAGAACTTGCCGCCTGTATGTTAGATTGGGATATCAACGATGCCCCGTTGTTTGAAGGGGAAAGTGCCGATTCATTAGCGGCAAAACTGAAACGCGACCCTAAGCCGGTTATTCATTTAGCGAAAACTAAACTTACAACTGCAAGCCAGTACAATAACGTCGCTTTCCCTTGCTATGTAATAGTACTCGATCGCCTTGAAGCCTATTTGGCCACTAACCATGTTGATAGTACCCAAAAGGAAGCGGTGTTTACGCTGCTTGAAGCATTAGCAGAAAGTGGCTTCATTTTAATGCTTTTAGTATGTCGGAATGATTTTTACCATCACTTAGCTGCCTACCCCACCCTAATGAAAAATAAAGAGCGTGGAGCACATTTCGACCTTACGCCCCCTTCGGCCAGTGAATTAAGCCAAATGATACGCCTTCCAGCTATTGCCGCAGGGCTAGAGTGGGAAGAAGATAACCATACCGATGTTACGTTAGACGACATTATACTTACCGAAGCCGCGGCAGAACCCAACTGTCTTCCATTATTACAATACACCTTACAAGAACTGTACTTGCAGCGAACAGCCAACTTGCTGCAAGTTAGTACCTACAAACAGTTGGGCGGTATAGAAGGCGCAATTGGCCACAAAGCTGAACAGCTTTACCAACAGATGCCGGCGTTAGTGAAAACTGCACTCGACCGCGTGCTTCCTCTAATTGTAACGCTTACCCAAGATGGCAGTAACTTAACCAGCCGCACCGCATTGTGGAGTGAGCTTAGTAACGATAACGAGAAAAACTTTGTCGAGCTAATGGTAGAGCATCGGTTATTTGTATCGCACCTTTATCAAGACAAAGCCTGCTTTAAAGTGGCGCATGAAGCCGTCCTTAGGCGCTGGCAGCGAGTACAAGGTTGGATTCAACAACACCAAAGCGCGCTGGTAAGCAAAGGCAGATTAGAACAACAAACCAAACAATGGCTGCAAGATAACAAAAGTAAGGCGTTTTTACTTACACAAGGTAAGCCCTTAACTGATGCTTTGGCGTTAAACGCCGACACTAGCTTAACACTGACGAATGACGAATTAGCGCTCATTCGGGCGTCACAGAAAACGGTGCAACGCAAACGGGTTATTCGCGGGGTTACCTTTGCAGCCCTTGCTTGTTTAACCGTAGTTTCATTTGGTGCCATGCTACAAAGTCAGCAATCGCAACAACTGGCCGAAAGGAAGCGATTAGAAGCTGAAAATTTAATGGGCTATATGATAGGTGACTTTGCCAATAAACTACGTAGCGTAAAACGTATGGACTTATTGGAAGGTATCAGCGAACAAGCACTGAGTTATGTTGAACAAGCTCAGCAAACGAGTGAATATGGATTTTTTACCATTAGCCCGCCAAAAGCGAGTTTCGAATTGCGTTTTCAACATGCGCTTTCACTGCAAGCTATGGCAGAAGTACGATTTTATAGAGACGATGTAGCCACCGCGAAAGAAGCTTACGAAGAAGCCGATGTACATATAAAGGCGCTGTTGAGCGATGCACCCAATCACTTCGAGCTACTTAAAGCCGCGGGTGCAAACGCATTTTGGTTGGGCCACATCGCTTATAACGATGGCTTGATGGACATAGCCAGAACGGCATTCGAGCGTTACTTAGCTTATAGCGAACGTATGCTATCAATAGCCCCAGACAATACTGACGCTATGCTAGAAGTGGCCTACGCACAAAACTCTTTGGGCTCTCTTGAATATGAAAATTTTGAATTTGGTAAGTCGATTGAATACTTCAGTGCATCACTAAAGCTCAAACAATATATCGCTGAACAAAACCCTGATGATTTTGATGCTCAACTTTATGCTGCCGATACCCTGTCGTGGATAGCGTCGGCTACTGTTCATACTGGGGAATATGAAAAAGCTTATGGATTGTACGAGGATGCTGAACAAGCTTTTGAAGATATATATATACTTCATAGTTCTAATGCTGCCGCCATTGAACCTTATGTTGCAGTTCTTGTTCAAAAAGCGCTCTTAGCTAAAAAGTTAATGCTGAAAAAAAACTACGGCACAACACTAGAGAAAAGTTATATAATTGTAAAACAGGCGATCTCGCAAGATATTAACAACAGTGAATGGCAATTGGCTTTTTTTCGTATAGAAGCACTTTTACTAGTAAGTGATTCAAGTTTTAAAAGCTCTATTGATGCTCAGCAGGTATTAGCCAAGGTAATTGCATCTAATGCAGAATGGATACTTTTTCCCTTAATTGAATACTTTCAAATGAATTCGCACTGGGAAATTATTACTCAAATTCAAAAATATATACGCTCAATTACCCCAGAAATTATTGAGTCTTCATTAAAATCCCGTGAGCCAAGCTTTACAGAATATAGTTTAAAAACAAAAAAAATATTATCTCAATTTATTAGAAGTGAAAACATTTTTACCGATGAGCGCAAAAGTTTACTTTGTCATGAGCTTCAACTTACCACATCGAAAATCGTCGAAAAATCTTATCACCCCGATGCAATTTTACCGCATTTTTTTGCGAGTCAATGTACTAACAATACTTCTAAAATAAATGGTACTTTGAAAGCTCACGCAAAAACTTTGACCAAACCTTTCTACTTTGATTATTTATAAAAGGAATAAAATATGTCTAATCCAACACCGATATTTCAGTTTATGGTTTCAGTATTTACGGACGAAACTCCACCTCGATATGCTATTTATGATACCTCAGGCAACCCTGCAACAGGTAATGTAACAGTAACTGAGTCCAGTAGCATGATAATGTATACTTTGAAGAAAGAGTCTAGCGATTTACAATTCGTGGGCCCAGTCATATCTGGTGATTTAGATAATGACTTGACTTACAGTATAACTGAAGATGGGCAAACTATTATCTTTGTAGATTCAGACTCAGCAACAGAAAGTATTTGTATGAAACTAGTTACAGCACCTAAGTCGAGCGTTTATACCAGTCAAGATCCACAAATCATTAATAAACAGAAAAATTAATTTTATAGAATTGGCGGCTGTTAGCTGCCAATTCTGGTTTAAAATGCGCTTTAATATCTGAGGACTTACTTAAGCCTCCCTGTTTTTATTCTATACACCAAACAATACTGATATAGTTTTTATGCGCTAAAAGTAGCGTGTTTATTTTTTAATTTTTGAAGGGAATAAAAATGAAGTCAATATATAAAAATAGTAAGACATTGCTTAAGCCATTGTTTTTTTTGCGGTACTACTCTCTTTCTCAACGTTAGCACAAGAAGCCACATCAACAACAAATTCAACTGAAACGACTAATACGGCCACCTTTACCTTACAGCTTTGGGCACCGGATGAAGTGCCGCCTGCCGATGCCAAACATGTGGAAATTGGTGAAGGCTATTACTATCGCTACACACCCGAAGCAGTTGCATTTGATGGCAATACTAATCGTAAATTGAATATCGAATTTTCGTCCGCTTTAAATGACCGTTACGCCTTTCGTTGGGTTACCGCAACCAGCCCTGGTGATGTAACCTTAGAAGATAAGACCGATGCCAGCATACACATTGGTGTTGATGACGGTAACGACCTGGCAGACGATATTTATTTAGAAGTATGGGTTTTCGATACCCAAACCGGCGAACGGTTCATGTGTGATCCACAAATTATAAATAGAAAACCAGTTTAAAAATTTAGGGCTTCGTGAGGAAGCCCCATTCTATTTCACAAAAAACAAATCTGATCTCTTCCCTGAGACTTAGCCTGATAAAGCAATGTATCAGCCGCGTTCAACAAACCTTCTTTTGAACTGTAGCGGTTCTCCATTTGCGTTGCCACACCCATGCTTACTGTTAACTCTGATTCTTGCGATAACGCAAACTGCCTGGTACTTAATTGCGATATATGTCGCTTAATACGTATGGCTAACAATTGGGCGGTCTGTGCTGAACATCGGGGCAACACTAAGGCAAACTCCTCACCGCCATAGCGTGCGGCTAAGGTATCGCGATTAGGAAGGCTTAACGAAATAGTTTCCCCTATTCTCTTTAAGCATCTATCCCCCGCTATATGGCCATATTGGTCGTTGAAGTCTTTAAAGTGGTCGATATCAATAAATATAATACTTAGCGGTACATCGTCTTGCTCGCAAAGATCCCACTGTTTATCAAGGTATTCGGCAAACCGATGACGATTAGCTAGCCCTGTTAAATAGTCGGTATTAGCTTTGTGTAATAGAGAACCGTACTCTGCCTTGTGAAGCGTAAGGTCGCGGAGTATGCAAAGATACAATGTATTCGCCGATGAGAATGCTTCTGGTAGCGTTGATATCGACATTTCAACACACACATGTGTTTGGTTGTCTTTGTCTGCTTGAAGGTTAACTTCCATAGGAGGGGCGGAAATTAAACCTCTTTGGCCTGCATCTAAGCTCTCAATAACATAAGTTTGTGACTTACCCGTATCATCTATAACTAGCTCAAGTAAATTATGCCCTAGCAGTTTGTCTTTTTCTATTCCCAGTAATGAGGCGGATGTAGAGTTAAGCATTTCAATAGTGCCGTTAACATCTATAACGACAACTGCTTCATTGAGAAAATTAATCATGCGCGAAAGTGAAGAATCCTGGTAAAAGTTAAAAAGCTTCTCTGTGGGTTTTTTATTAATATTTTTACTAAGCATTGTTGAAAACATTCCTTATCCCCTAGCTTTGGGCCGTATTGATTGAACAAAGCTTACGGATAAATCTCAAATTAAACCTTCTGGTTACCTTACGAATTAAAACACTGATTTAATTGCAAATTTCAGAGTCAGGAAGGTTAAATCTCGAACCAATTAAGAAGGGAATGGAGCTTTTAAGCGGGAATGTCTGAGCTATGTAACACAGTGCATATATTTCACAGCTTGTGTCTTTTTAACACTTTATTTACCTATGTCGTTCAGGCAAATAAATAAAAGTGCATTTAAATCAATATATTAACGTTTGGCACAAAGTATGAATTATAAATCAGGAATGAAACAGTGTGATTTACTAAACAGGAATAAAGATATGTAGGAGTAGAAGTACGGAAATACCTTCGTGCCTTTTAGATTGTCGTCAATACCGTGAACAGTTTCGGCATTCACTTCTCATATTTAACCCAAAGCATTACACATGCAAAGAAGGAATTTATTATGAAAAAGCTAACGTTAGCAATGGTTATTGGCGCAGTAATGTCTACTTCCGCGTTCGCTGCCCATCATGAATCTAGAATAACCTCAGACTTTGAGGCACTAGATGCAAATGGCAACGGCATGCTTTCCAAGGAAGAGGTTAAGGGAAGTATTACTGAAGAGACTATGTCTAAAATAGACACAGACAGTGATGATAAGATTAACCGTTCTGAGTTTACTGACTACATTAAGGCGAAACCTGAAAGGTTTACTGACGAATTAGTGGTTAAAGAAAAAACAAACCACGATGGTAAAGCCAATAGCGCGCACCAACCCATGGACGAGAAAGAGGCTATGGGAACAGGTGGCGATGTGATTAGCGAAGCAAATAAAGAACTCCGCTCTGAAACGAAAGCCAATGCAAACCATGATTCAATGAGCAAGACATCCGCTATGGCTAAACATGATTCCATGGGCGCAGATGGCGATGTAATTAGTGAACAAAATAAAGAAATGCGTTCTGAAATGAAAACTAGCGACACACAACACTCAATGAAACATGGTGATGCCATGGACGAAACGGGTGCTGTGATCAGTGAAAAGAACGAAACATTACGTACAGAAGTTACGGATGCTGCGAATATGCGATTCGATGAAGCCGATGCTAATAAAGATGGTGAACTATCTAAACGTGAAATTGAAAACGCAGGTATTAAAGGTGATTTCATGACCATGGATAAAGATGGCAACGAACTTATTACTCGTATGGAATACCGTAGATATTTTGAAGAAATTAAGACAATGGGCCAGTAATACTAAGCTTAATAGTTTCATAGTTTAAGCCCCGCCCCTGCGGGGCTTTTTATTGCCTGTTCACTTTCTTACAAGCATAAAAAAAGGGCTATCCGTTAGGATAGGCTTCGTTGTGAAGCAATCGTTGTGAAGCAATATCTTCGAATGGGATTGCTTCACAACGAACTATGGCAGTGTGGAGGGCCACCCCGTGCTAACTCTGGCAACCATTTCATGGCTTGCACGTTGTCCCATGGGGCTGGGCCACACTAGCTGGGCCACACTGGCTGGGCCGGTCACTGGAACCCCGCACTATCCCCACGCCAGTTACTGGTCGCCGAGTCTCGGCATGCGCTAATAGGTTTCACTTCTGAGTTCGATGGCTCATATACCACGGGGTGCAGAATCATGATGCTTTTTTGGAATGAGCGCGCAAGGAGGACCTGCAGTACGCTCAGTTTTTTACTACGGCGTAACTGCTAATATTATTTTCTATTAGACATAAAAAAAGCCCTTATCATACGATAAGGGCTTTCTTCGAATGGGACCTGGCAGTGTGCTACTCTCACATGGGGAAACCCCACACTACCATCGCCGCTAATACGTTT
>NZ_JAESDJ010000026.1:0-26220 GCF_019249255.1 Alteromonas lipotrueae
GTGATAATCTCGTCTACATAGCTTCCATCTACATATTGCTGAGTATGTGTGGGCCTATAAAGTGCATCGAATAATATACGCTTTTTTTTCCCATCAGCATCTTCAACGTAGTTTTGGTTGCCCACTTTATCGTAACCAAATAATGTTGAATTTCCTTCGGAATCAATCTGCTGTTCTAGTTGGCCGTCTCGCGTATATTTATATTCGGTAACGGCCCAGTGTTCTAGTGTATCGTCAACTGGAACATCAACTAAACTCCGAGCTTCATTAACAAGATTCCCATTTACATCATATGAAAAAGTAGTGATATGTCCTGATGGTGAAGAAATGCGCTTCAACCTTCTTGTCTCATCGTAAGACAAATAACTTGTTATGTTTCCTAAAGGATCGGTTGAGGTTTTTATATCTCCAGATGGGAAATAGGTGTAAGAGTACTCAACGAAAGCACTTTCATCATTAGGATGAACTCGTTTCTTCTTTGTGGTTCCCTGATCATCGTAAATATACTCTACTTTAATTCCATCAGGGCCTGTTTCTGTTTTAACACTGCCATCTTCGTAATATTTATAGGATGTTATTAGACTGATACTGTCGACCTTAGGCGAAGTAATCGTTTCTAGGTTCCCGTTATCATCGTATTCGTAGTGTGTAACTTCACCATCTAAAGAGGTATGTGTAGCAATGTTGCCAAAAGTAGTGTGAGTATAGGACTCTACTTTTTCTAATTTGTCACTTCCCGCTTTAGGAAATCTTCTTTTTTCAATAACGTTGTCTTCATCATCATATTTAAGCTCTATTCGTATTCCATTTTCTTCAAACTGAGTCGAGACGCGCCGATGTGCTGAGTCATAGCCGTAGGTCATTTTTTGTCCTAAAGCGTTGATCTCAAGCGCTAAATCACCTCGACCATCAAAATACTTTACAGATCTATTTCCTTCGGCATCAACAGTTTCATTCCTAAATCCCGTTTCAGAGTAAAACAAAAATTCCTTTCCAGTGGCAGTTTTCCTCTTAACTCTTTTCCCCCATATATCATAGGTATCCCTATAATCTGACTCATTTGGATAAAGAGGGCTTGATAATCCACTTAAACGACCTAGTTCATCGTATCTGAACTTAAATTTCTCTCCATTTGGGTTTATAAATTCATCTAATTTACCGTCATCGTACTCAAAAGTTATTGTCCGCGTATAGGCACTATCTGAGCTTAAACTCTCCGTAACAGAACTCAAGAAATCGAGTTTGTATTCAAACTTTAGTTTTCGTTTATATTCGTTTTCAACCGTGTCCAGTTTTCCTGAAACATATTTTAAAGTGGTCTCATTACCATTCCTGTCTTCAATTGATGAAGCCAAGTTTGAAGAGTTAAAGCTATAAGTTGTTCCGTCTTTTGTCTTTAAGGAATACAAGCCGGAGAACTTTTTCAAACTATTCTTTACTTGAGGGGATGTGCTGTACCCCCCATTAGGCAACTTTATGTATTGCTGTGTACTCGCTCCCACTGAAACCAATACACTATTATCCGTATAATTGTTCATCAACCATTGGTGGACTGATGCGCTTAAACCAACACTGTTGAATAGTGAACTTTCAACGTCATCCATTAATCGAGATACAACATACGTTGCTACTAGAGACGCAGTTGCATCAATTGCAGTCCCAGACTCAAGTAGTCTGCTAACCTCTGAGCTTTCGGTAATATCAATATTAAAGTTATGGCGCCAACCTTGCCCATACGAGCCCGTTCGAGTATCACTTCCGTTGTATGTTCGTGTTAATTTAAACGCACCCTTCTCAGCACCTACCATTAAATCATCATGGCTATATAGACCATCGCCAGAGGACAATCGCTCTCGCGTTACCGATGGATGAACATTTGCTACAGATTGAAGGTCAACTATGTTGGTTGGAATGACGGTTTCCACATCACCAGACGAGGTAGAAAAGCCACCTTTGAGCCCACCTGAAATTTGATAACCTGCAGAATAACCATTAGCACTACTTATAAAGGTAAAATAACCTGCACCACTCCAGCTATCCTCAGTCAAAGATCCGTCTTTCGGGAGCAAGACACTACCACCTGAGTTTATAGCAGATGCAATTGAATTTAAGTCGTTATCAGAATAATTTTCTAACTCTTGCTGAATTGTACTCCAATTTCCCAAGCTAACTTCATATAGGGGAATTTTCCTCCGAGAAGCAAGGTCGAAAAGCTTTACTGTAGACACAGCCGAAAAGGGTTGATTCTGTTCTATGACGCCATGTTCGAAAGCGCTTGCAATAAGGCCACTTGCAATAAAATTTTGCTTAATGTTAGCATTAAAGCCACCGAAACTACCTGCTACGTCAACATAAGGCCCACCATCTATCCCCTCTATATCACCTGTTCCAGCTATACCAACAGTATGAAGATCGAAATGATTAGTATTGGTTACTTTCCCTATAAATTCGGCAGAAAGCTTCTTGTACCTAGACCATTTAAGCCCCATTGTCATTAAGCTTTGATTAAGAAGCGGCTCTGTACGCTTCCCAAAATTTTGCAACTCTGAAAGTCGTTTTTCTTGAAAAGAAATATGCTTTCTGCCAACACTTCCCCACGTATTGATAATAGTGTATGCACCTCCAGCACGAATATATTGATTCCAATTCTGATCTCCCGAGCCTGGGTGGTTCACATTAAATGTAACGGGATAGGACTGTCCATCGTTGCTTGAATTACCTGTTGCTAAGACTTCCCCATTTAGATACAGGATTGGGGTATTCTCTGAGTAATATATCGAAAGCCTGTTTGTATAAATATTCCTGGAGTCTAATGTTACATCAATTCCTCTGTGTCTAATTCGCAAGGTGGTGTTATAACCACTAGGCAATTCATCATATAAATCACCGTAGCTCGATAGATAACCTCCAATATCATCAATCGAGTTATATTGCTTAACATCTGTTTTCCAGTAACCAACCATCTCATCAATAGAAGCAGAACCATCAGTCTCATTAATTTTTGCAACTAAGGACTCAGAGTAAGCATTGAGTTCAGAGAAAACTTCGTTTCTGTCTATTATGCTTTCGGAACTAGTATTTTTACGAAAATAGTCAATATCGAAATCTATTTCGTCCCCTAGGTTGAGGGTGGGATTTTGAAAATCATAAAGTTGGTAACTAGGGTCTAAATAAATAAACCCATTATCAGAGTTCCATTGAACAACTAAATGTTTAAATTTATAAACGTCTGTAGAATTAGAGCTAATACTAGAAACACCGAGTTGTTGGAGTAAATGAAACAATTTTTGCAAATGCTCATCGCCGGTGTTATCAATGGAGTACACTTTAAGCCATTTTGCCAAGTCACTAGCAGAATGCTCGACGTCGACGAACTGGTACTTTGCTGAATAACCAGAAATCTTAAGTAAGGTAACTAGTAGCTCTGCTTGGTCATAGATGTTCCCCGTCATGTCTAAATATGTACCCAATGGGCCTTTTTTAAAACCGTAGGAATAGTCGAGCTGTATTTTACTTTTAACAAATTGATAAATTATTATGGGGTCGTTTTTTAAATTTCTGGCCAATGCAATTAAGTGTGGGTCCTCTGTAAAATCTGTATCGTTGCCTACACTTTCTTGGCTAATTTCACTAGAAGATTGAAAAAGTTGTGGCTCAATAGCTTTTTCAAGTTTCAGTGCCTCGCTCTCAGAGTAATTTATTGTGGGTTCATCTAATCTTAAAAGTAATTCTGAAGGGGAATGCCACGATGGAATATCATCAGCTGCATATATCGAAAAACTCATTAGCGCAAAAACAAAAAGAACGAAACTACTTAGTTTGACACATATTTGACGATTTAGCTTACAATCACTCATTGTTCCAGCTCCGTGTATTCAACCTTTTTCCGATTATCACTAGCGTCTAAATCGTATTCGACAATTACATTCCCATTAACGATTACTTTTTCAAGCCTTCCGTAATCATCATAATTATATTCCACTACGGCGTTTGACAGATTGGCGCCGGGGGGAGGAACTATTTCAACTAAATATTTTCTTTCGAACAATCCATTAATTCTTATTTCAATATCATGAGCCCCCATTGAAAGCTGACCTAAATCTAAAAAATATTCTCCATTAGATACTTCAATTTCTACCCAATCGCTGCCATTCACTCGTACTTCGACTTTATAAATATCCCCTGAATCCGCAGCTACAGACAACAAAACAGACTCCATCTTAGGAATTTTGGAAGACTCAATATCGCCGAACTTCACAGTGATTGAAGGTTCTGGGAGTGGAATAATTATGAATATATCGCCAACTAATATGGGGACGTAGGTATTAGCATAAACGATTTTAGTTGGGAGCATTAAAATCAAAAAGAAACACAGGAATCGAGCCCCTATTTCCAGATAATGTATCATCATCAATCCTTAATGAAATTGATTTTTCCATTTGTGAAATAGTTATAACTGACTTTAAATACAAAAGCCATCTTCCGATTAGTTATTTAACTAAATTAGTTCTGGTACCAATCAAATAAATTTAGTAGTTCGAAAATTAATTATTTTACAAATAAGAAAAATTCTTGATACTTCAATTCCCCGAACTAAACCTGATAACAGTATAAACTCGTAGGAAGCTATTTAATTTTACTTCCTGACTCTCACATATCTGATAAGGGCGTCTTTATGATCGTCATCACACTTTGTTATCCCCTCTTCATTTACAAATTCTAAGGTAACATTTAAATCAGAGACGAAAGCTGATAAGATCACTGCATATTGTCGTTCATGCATATCTTTAAATGCAGACCCGCCATAACCTAGCCTTGCAAAATTATTTAAGCCTTCAATCTTGATGTGAGTACCTTCGTGGCTGCCGCGAGTTACAATATCAATGACTTTACCTGTGCAGTAATGAAATCCTGCTGTTACTGCAAAAGGAAAAAAGCAGGTAACGAATAAAAAAGTTTTCATATATAGTGGCACGATTATCACCTTTCATTCAATGCAGCTTGAATTTCGATTCTTAAAATATAACCTTGTGATTGTTATATTTACATGAGTTTGAGTAAACCACCAAAAACCTATTAAAAAGGTTTAAAATTACAAATTTTTGAATGATTACTTTTAGGTTGCTAGTAGTTAATTATTATAAACGTGTGTGATTACAGCATAGCCATGCTTACACCCTTGCAATTGAAATGACACTTTTTGCTTACTTGCCTTCGCGGCCAAAAGCATGGAATACATAGGAAGTCTCGCACTGCTTCCAAACTCTAGGATATACCAATCTTGCTTTTCACACTCTTCATAACTCTCCATTGCGTCCAGCCTAACTCTAGCAAAGTCTTTACCAGTGGTCATTTTGTCTATTGCTCCTGCCGAAGAGTAAGATGTAGCATTCACCGTATTACTTACTAAGCTATGCAACACCAGCATTAAAAGATATTTTATCTTCACAATCATATTACCCTAAGTTTAGTTTGCACTTACAAAAACGCTTTTTATATTGGCCTTTTCACCCATCAAGCCAAAACATAGCTTTCGATTAGAAACCATAGCTGTAAGTACAGTTGAGTATAAATATTCATGGTTTGACTGCAAAGGGTGTAACATGTAGCAAATTATTAAGGCACAATCATCTAGGTTTTTTTTGCGACTCTCGCTTTGATCATTGCCCCCCTTTATGCAATTAATTACCTGTTATTTTACACAATTATTATCATCTGGGACTTGTACAAATTCGATTGAATGCAAATTAAAGTAAAAAGAAAAGGAACCCCGAACAAATTTATAAGTGGTAACTTTCTTGATAAATCGTTTATTGAGCAATTTGTTATTGCAGTATTTTTATAGCAACAATAACCGGACGATTATTTCCACACCCGTCGCCATAAATAGTTAGTTGCGTTTTTTTATTTGCAATATTAGCACTCAACAGCAAAGTTATAAAAACATCCTTTATATTACTTGAAGTTAGATAGCTACCAGAATAACTACAGTTTGCGGGATTAGTTTTGGTGCTCTCGTCGGTCCAAACAAATAATGACTCACTACCAGCCCAATTTTCTACAGCTGTAATTTTCACCGGCCCAGTATTCTGATTTGAAAGGGCCGTATTAGAGTAAAAAAATAAAACAAGCAGAATTAAAAGTTGCTTCATTACTAAGTAAATATTCAAATTAACTATCCCTAACTACAACGTAAAATATATTTTCAATTCCGCCCCAAGATTCACATGCACCAGAGCCCCTTGCTCGTAGAATTTTATGTGTAGATTGAGCTGTAAGTGCAGCCGACAACATACCACTATCAGCTACAGTTGATAAATTAAAAGCCATGTTTCGCCTAGAGGAGGCACTACAATTTGGTGGGTTATGTCCTACGTCGCGGTCAAATGTCAAAAGAACTTTTCCATTTCTCTCAACTCTTACATCAATCACGTAACCTTCCACAACACCATGAGCAAAGCCTTGTGATGCAGTTAGTAATCCAGCTATCAATATTAAATATCTAAGATCTGTTAATACTTGGCGTTTCATTATTTGGAAAATCCAATTTGAGTAATCTCAGCAAGCGTATCATTAGCATTACAGCCATTTTCTTCATTAGAATCGGGTAATTTACTCGGCACATACCATACATCGACATTTCTATCCGATAGGTGAGCAGCAAGTAATATAGAAAGCATATTTTTTCCACCGTCAGTCGTTGCATCAAACTTAAAATGGCGTCCAAAATAATCACAAGTATTGAGAGGGGGCGCACTTACGCCAAAAAGTATGTTGCTATTACCAAATAGCTTTTGAACTTTCAGGTTTCCAGCATAATCAGCTTCGCAAAAAAAGCTAAATGATACGAATAAAAAGAATATAACAAGGTTTGAAACACGCTGTACTTTAAAAGATTCCATTATCGTCCATGATATTTACATTTTTATTCAAGGTACAATACAAATGTACGTTAATCAACTTAACTCCGAATAAGTTGAGTGGATTAAGGTACATTTCTTTTTCCAAATGATGAGCACAGCCGAAGTATTTAAACTTTCTGTTTAATTCGAAAAGATTAATAGACCTATAAGCGCGAACTATAAGTGAGGTCTTGATGATAACCAATTTGTACTGGCGTGTTTGCCACTAAAACGCTGCTGAGAAAATTTGGCCGTCTTTGTGAATAGCTACTCGAGGATGACCTGAAACACACGCTGAAGATAAACTATCAACTTGAATTACCTTCACATCGCTAGACATTTTTATACTAGTACGTATAAGCACAAAGACTAACAACTTTTTGCCATTAAGAGTCTCTCGAATGATTCTACGTAACGCACCTACCGAATTGGTAACTCACAATCAATCGAGCTTATGGGCCAATAGTCACTTTCGCCAACACCTCATTTTCCAGTAGTAGTATTCACACTCACATCAAAGTGCTCATGACAATCAAGGAAAACATACACCCGTTGTCTCAACTACCGAAGACATTGAGGCCTTTCTATAACGAGATTACTAGTGGTAGCTACTCCAACTAACTAAAAATCACTTTTTTCAATGCGTAATAGTAAAATAATTAAATGTGGGATAGTTCCCAAGGCAACTTTCGGTAATGTTAAAATGCACTTTTTTACCAGCGATAAATGCGGTGGTCAATAAACTTAGCGTCTCTTTACCGCTTATATTTGCATCTTTTCGCCACCTTAGAGATTTAGAGTTGCACTGGGCAGAACCAACCGCCGATCCACTAACGGTCACATAACAGGTATCGTTATTTAGATGACACCCAATACTCTTAATCTCCTTCAACTCGAAACCTTGAGAGTTTGCAGAATTAAGTAGTGATGAAGCCACTAAAAACACAAAAAATTTCTTCATATTACATGCCTGTGAAAATATCCTGGAAGTCAAAAAGATCTTTTTAAAATATTACAATTGTCTAATGATATCGAAAGAAGCAACCTGTATACATTAGTCGTAATGCTAACCGCGCACAACTCATGGCACAGAATAAATTATTCGTATTCGATTTTTAAGTAAAATACTTATTGTTTATTTCAATAATGTATGATGTGAGCCAATTGTAAAATTTAACAAATCTTGTTAAGTAGGGTCATGAAAAGCTTAGTTTTAATTATCATTATAACATTTTATAGCACTTGGTGTTTTGGTGGAAATGGGTCAGGGAAGATTTCTCGAATTTACGCTCATGAAAAAAACAATGGCGATGGTGTTATAATGTTTGCTGTAGAAATTCATGAAAATCCGCCAGAAGCTTGCCCTGGGCATGAGTGGGCATTTGATGCATCTACAAACACTGGTAAAGCCATGTATTCTTTACTTATTTCCGCAGCAATACAAAAGACTCCTGTAGTTATAAATGGGGCAGGAGATTGCGGTGCATGGCATGATAGAGAGCGACCTATCTGGATTAAGGTAGAATACGGCCAATGGTAGCTTTGTACCAAACTGAATAATTATAAACGTTCAACAATGTACGCACTTCTCGCGAGAGTTACTGCTTTAAATTCATGTCTGCCCTAAAGTTTACTAAATTACTTGCTGCCTGATGCTTATGCAAAATCGGAAGCGTAATGTGAACGATCTCATCGAAAGTGTAAAACTAATTTAATAGTGGAAACTCAATCAGAACTTCCACTTTCCAACTTTATTCAGAATCGGCTATCCCTCAGCCGCTTATAGAGAACTACTCCACAGTAACCGACTTCGCCAAGTTACGAGGTTGGTCAACATCCGTGCCTTTAATTAACGCTACGTAGTACGACAACAACTGTAACGGCAAGGTATAAATGATAGGGGCAATAGGTGCTTCGCAGTGCGGTACATTGATTACACGCATGGTGTCGTCACCTTTGAACGCGGCGTCTTTATCGGCGAACACATACATGATGCCACCACGAGCGCGTACTTCTTCCACATTCGATTTAAGCTTTTCTAGCAATTCGTTATTAGGCGCAACCACAATAACCGGCATTTCATCATCGATAAGTGCCAATGGGCCGTGCTTTAATTCACCTGAAGCATAGGCTTCTGCGTGAATATACGAAATCTCTTTTAGCTTAAGCGCGCCTTCCATGGCAATAGGGTATTGATCGCCACGGCCTAAGAATAAACTGTGTTGTTTATCGGCAAATTCTTCGGCTAAATCTTCAATACCTTGAGTAATGGTAAGGGTTTCTTCTAATTTAGCTGGCAAGCTTTGAAGTGCACTAATAATATCTTGCGTGTCACTCTCTGCCATACCGTTTTTCTCACCTAACGCTAGGGTTAGCATTAAGAATGCAGTTAACTGGGTAGTGAAGGCTTTGGTTGATGCCACGCCAATTTCGGCGCCTGCACGGGTCATAAACGCTAAGTCTGACTCGCGTACCAACGAAGAACCCGGTACGTTACAAATAGCTAAACTTGCGCTATACCCAATTTCTTTGGCTAAACGTAGTGCCGCTAAAGTATCGGCTGTTTCTCCCGACTGAGAAATAGTAATAAGCAGGCTGTTTGGGTGCACTACCGATTTACGGTAACGAAACTCAGAGGCAATTTCGATATTGCACGACACATTGGCGTATTGTTCTAACCAGTAGCGGGCGGTCATACCGGAATGATAGCTGGTACCACAGGCTACAATTTGCACATGTTTAATTTTACTAAAAATATCATCGGCACCGTTTCCAAACACATCTGCCGCTAATCCATTTTCGGTTAGTCTGTCTTTTAACGTATTGCGCACAACCACTGGCTGCTCGTGAATTTCTTTGAGCATATAATGACGGTAAGCGCCTTTATCGCCGGCGTCGTGTTCAACGTTAGATTCAATAATTTCACGTTCAACTGCATTACCGTCTTTGTCATAAATAGCAATGGTGCGGCGAGTAATATCGGCAACATCACCTTCTTCTAAAAATATAAAACGGCGTGTAACTGGTAACAGTGCCATTTGATCAGACGCAACAAAGTTTTCGCCTAACCCTAAACCAATTACTAACGGGCTACCAGAGCGCGCTACTACCATACGGCCCACATCTTCTTTGTCGATAACAACAGTACCGTAAGCGCCGTGGAATGTTTTAACGGAGGTCTGAACCGCTTCTAATAAGTCTTTGCCAGCATCTAATGCTTCATGAACCGTGTGGGCGATGGTTTCGGTGTCAGTGTCGCTGCTAAATACATAGCCTTTTGCTGAAAGCTGTTCGCGTAGGGTTTGGTAGTTTTCAATAATACCATTGTGCACTACCGCAACGCGGTCGCTAGAGAAATGAGGGTGGGCATTGGCTACAGTAACACCGCCGTGGGTGGCCCAACGGGTATGCGCAATACCAGTCGTCCCTAACGCTTCATCGTTAGCAATAATATCGACGAGCTCTTGTACCTTACCGGTACTTCTTATGCGATTTAGTGTGCCATCTTGCTGCAACAAGGCCACGCCTGAAGAGTCGTAACCACGATATTCAAGTCGCTTTAAGCCTTCTAATAGAATTTCAACAACATTACGCTCGCCAACAGCACCGACAATTCCACACATAATTACTCTCCGTTTTGCGCAGCGACCAGCACCGTTACGCCTTGTTGTTCAATTAGATATTTATCCTCGTCACTAATGCCATTATCAGTCACAAGGGTAGAGATATTTTCCCAGCCCAATTCTAAATTGGGCATTTTGTTCGAAAGCTTATTTGACGTTGCCATTACAACAACTTCATGGGCAGCACGTGCCATGGCACGAGTAAGCCCGGTTAATTCATTAAAGGTAGTAGTTCCGCGACTTACATCAATACCCGCCGCGCCGATAAACGCCATATCAAAACTATATGCCGATACTAATTGTTCGGCCATTGCACCTTGGAATGAACGAGATGCCGAGTCCCAGGTACCACCTGTCATTAAAATAGTCGGTTCGTTATTGCTTTTGGTCAGCTGACTCGCTGCATCTAAGGCATTGGTCATCACTACCAGATTGGGTATGTCACGAAGGCAAGGTAAAAGCGCAGCGATGGTACTGCCGCAATCTAATACTATTTTTGAGCCTTGTTGAATGCGACTAGCAGCAAGCTTACCTATATTCTGTTTTATCGATGAAGGTAAATTCACTACATTGGTTTCACCTTGAGAAGCAGATAATGGCGCGGCACCGCCAAATTGACGAATAAGCTTTTTTTGGTCTGCCAAGGCGGCTAAATCTTTTCGGATAGTCACTTCAGATGTACTGAACTGGGCCGCGAGGAATTCAACTTGCGCGTAGCCGTGAGTATTTACCCATTTAATAATGCCAGCGCGGCGCTGATCTACAGAACGACTTGTTTTCACACTCAACCCAACCCCGATATGACGAAAACCACAGTGTTTTCTCTACACCATTTCTAAACTATTTCTACATTACTTCTACATCATGACTTTCAAAACGAAAGCTATAATTTACAAAGTGAAAGAAATGTAAGCTATTCGACTTTATTTCGCAAGTTTTTTGCACAATTATTATAAAGCGACGAACGAGGGTAGAAACAAGCGGGCACAAAAAAGGACAACCATAGCTGTCCTTTCATTAAGCGGTAAAAAGCTCTAAAGCTATTACATACTCGCTATTTTTTAGTCGGGCGGGGCCAGTTAGCAATATTACGCTGCTTGCCTCGTGCTACTGCTAATGCCGCACTCTCTACTTCGGTGGTAATGACTGAGCCAGCACCTACCGTGGCATTGTCACCAATCGTTACGGGAGCCACTAACGAAGAATTAGAGCCCACGAAGGCATTCTGACCTATAACGGTTTTAGATTTATTCACGCCGTCATAGTTACAAGTAATAGTGCCAGCACCAATATTGGCATTAGCGCCCACTTCCGCATCACCTAGGTAAGTAAGGTGATTAACCTTAGCTCCTTCACCTAGCACGGTTTTCTTCATTTCAACGAAGTTACCGACTTTAGATTTTGCATGCATAACCGCGCCAGGGCGCAAGCGACCAAATGGCCCTACCGTGCAGCTTTCACCTACGATGGCTTCTTCGATAATAGAATTTGCCTCAATGACTGCGTTGTCGGCAATTTCACAATTTCTCAAAACGCAGTTCGGCCCAATCGTTACGTTATTGCCTAAAATAACGTTACCTTCTACCACCGCATTAATATCAATGCTTACGTCCTGCCCCGTGGTTAGTGTGCCTCTTAGGTCGAAACGTTGAGGGTCGGCCAATGCCACGCCATTGGTCATTAATTCGTTCGCTTGGCGAAGTTGTAGCGCACGCTCTAGATGCGCCAATTGAATGCGGTTATTTACCCCTTCAACCTCAACCACTTCTTGTGGTTGTGCCGATTGAATACGCTTGCCTTCATTAGCCGCCATTTCAATGACATCAGTAAGGTAATACTCACCTTGTGCGTTGCTATTGCTTAGCGCACCCAACCAACGTTTTAAATCGCTTCCGGCCATCATCATCATGCCGGTATTGATTTCACAAATTTGCTTTTGCGCATCGGTGGCATCTTTGTGCTCAACAATGGCGGTAATGTTGTCGTCTTTACGAATAATTCGGCCCATACCTGTTGGGTCCTCTAATTCAACGGTAAGCAGGGCTAAATCACACTCAGCTTTCACGGCTTTTAGCTTGGCCAAGGTTTCTTGACGAATAAGGGGTGCATCGCCAACTAGTACAAGCACATCTTCATCATCGCTAATGTGAGGCGCGGCTTGCTGCACCGCATGACCCGTGCCTAACTGCTCTTCTTGCAAACACCAGTTTAAGTTTTCGCCTGTTAATGTGGCCTTTAGCTTGTCGCCTCCATGACCATAAACTAAATGAATACTATCAGCCTCTAGGGCTTGAACGGTGTTGATAATACGCTGCACCATGGGCACTCCGCCCACTTTGTGAAGTACCTTTGGTAACGAAGACTTCATGCGCGTGCCTTTGCCTGCGGCTAAAACTACCACTGAAAATGCCATGCTATTCCTTTACGAAAATCGATAATACGAACTTTTGCCTAGTGTATCTAAGCCGTGATTATATGTCAGCGATTGATTTTTAAGGGCTCATTCTTAAGTCTATATCTGAGCTGAACAGCCTAGTAGTTCATTAAATCAACGGGTATACTTTGTTCTCAACTGAATTGGATTGTAGCAGCAAAGGAGCTTGCGTAGTCAGTGAATACTTTTCGAACACTTCACCGAAGTATATTGGTGCTGTTTGCCGTCGTGGTTCTAGCTATTGTTACCCTAGTGCATTTTAGTATTTCTAAAATTGTAGCGGAGCAAAGCAGAGCACAGCAACAGTCACTATCGCCAGCGGTGTCTCTTATTGTCGAGCAGTTATTAAAGCCGCTTCATACGTCTGAAGCGTTAGGCCATTCCACTGAATTAGTCACCTTAATGGAAGGCGACGAGGTTAACGAGGCCGCGATATTTAACACCCTAAACCGTCTTGAAAGAGAGTTTGGTTTATCCTTCTTTATTGCCAGCGAGAGCGCCAAACGACAATATAATTCCGATGGCACTACCATTGAGTTAATTGAGGGCGAAGTCAGTTGGTATTTTAAGTACCGTGATGGATCTCAGGATGCAGTGGCGGATATTGGTAAATGGGAAGACACCCATTTTTATATCGACCTTAAGGTCTTTGATGACGATGGCCGGTTTCTGGGCTTCTTTGGCATAGGGAAAAGCTTACGCAGTTTTATTAGTGTCTTCGATTCTTACAAAGAACAATACGGCTACGACTTTCTTTTTGTCGATGAAAAGGGAGACATCATGCTGTCTTCCGACCCTTCTCTTGTGGCCTCGTATTCTGACTTTACCAACCTTTCAGAGCTACCTTGGTATGCCAGCCTTCCGATTACGGTGCAAGACGAGCAAGCCCTTAATAATAAGTTAGTGACTATCGATCAAAAAGACTTTTTGATTGCCGAAGTTAAATTGAACCAGTTTGGATGGACCGTCTTTTTACTTAGCCCATTAGAAGACAGGCAGACCGAAATATCGCAAGCCTTTATCTTCAGTGTGGTTACTTTGCTAGTGGTTGTTTTCTCACTCTTTTTGCTTATATATAATTTGCTCTATTATTTCAGACGAGACATGCAGCCCGACTTAATTGTGCGTCATGCTAATCGTTTGCCCGACCGCACTAACTTAGAACTTATCTACCAATCGTTATTAAAAGAACAGCGTTCTATTAGTGTAATTTTAATCAGCGTAGACGACTTTGGGCATATTATTGATGCCCATGGCCGAAATGCGGGCGATGATGTGTTAGATAAGGTTGTGGCGTATCTTTCTGATCACTTACGTGAGCAAGATGTGCTTGGTCGCTGGAGCAGTGAAGAATTTATTATTTTATTGCCTCAAACAGGGCCGCATGAAGCCTTCGATACTGCGCAAAACTTACGTCATGGCATTGCCACGTTAACGCCGTTAAGTGAGTCGCCGCAGCTTCAATTAACCGCCTCTTTTGGGGTATCTTTCACTGCCACCACCCGCAGTATGAATGAAGTTACTGCCCATGCGGAAGATGCGCTGTATCAGGCTAAAAGGGATGGGCACAATTTAGTGCGTATGCAGCTTATTGAATAAGTAAGCTGCTAAATTTTGATTTGAAATTTAATAAACAGATTTCAATATATAACGCTTAGCATCACCACACGTATTAGCTGTACTTAATGGTACTAAGCTGTATTACGTATACTAGGGTGATGCTAACGTCCTTTCAAACCGAGCAAACAAGTTTATTACGCCGTTTTGGCTGCCCTGCTACGTTTTATTATACCTATCACACCGGTAGTGAGTGCCACACCCGTTAGTATCATTACCCCGCCAATAATGGTTTGTAACGACAAGTGCTCTTGCAAGAACAATACGCCCCAAATAATGCCAAATAACGGCACCATGTAGGCCACCGAAATCGCTTTTGCTGGCCCTACATTGGCAATCAATTTGAAATACAAAATATAAGCAATAGCAGTACCTAAAATGGCGAGTGCAACCGCATTTAGCCAAGCATTAGTACTTGGCATAGTGGCTGGTAATGTACTTAACGCGAACGGTGCTAACATAACAGATGCCATCGCTTGGCTTCCTGTAGCCACCACTAAAGGTCGCACGCCTTGCAGCCATCGTTTCATCATGCTGGCAGCAATGCCGTAGCAGGTAGTGGCAAGTAAAGCGGTTAGAATAGGCACAAAGCTAATATCACCTTCCCCTAGCTTTTGCTGGCTAATAACCGTTACACCCAAGAACCCGAGCGCTAAGCCTCCAATGGCAGTAGGAGTAAGTTTGTCGCCCAACCATAGCCACGCCACTAACGCGCCAAACATTGGCGCGGTGGCGTTTAAAATAGCATTAACTCCCGCTTCTAGATGCAAACTGCTGTAGTTGAATAACGCGAAGGGCACGGCGGTATTCGCTAGCCCTACCAGTGCAATGGGAAACCAATGCCTGAAAATTTGGCTCACGCCACCGGTCATCATCAAAATAGGCAGTAACACACTGGTAGCCAGTACGGTACGAATGGCTACCAATACATAAATCCCAAACTCAGGCGCCGCCACCCGCATAAAAATAAATGAGCCGCCCCAAATCGATGCTAATAGTAATAGTGCAGCAATATCTCTTAAGCCCATAGTACGCCTTGTGCTCCTTCTAATTTCAATAAGTATTGCTTACGTTCAAGCCCACCCGCGTATCCCGTTAAGGTTTTATTGCCCCCAATAACCCGGTGACAGGGTACCACTATCGCAATAGGGTTGCGTCCGTTAGCCATGCCCACGGCACGAACCGCTTTGGGATTATTTAACTTATTGGCAATATCTGCATAACTGGCGGTTTCACCATAAGGTATATCACACAGTGCCTTCCATACCGCTTGCTGAAACGCAGTGCCTTTGGCATCAAAGGGTAAGTCGAATTGGGTGAGGCTTCCATTAAAATAATCTGCTAGCTGCACTTTTGCTGCTTCAGTGAAATCATTGCTGGTAACGCCGCCGTCAACGTCACCATTAGCGCTATCTACAAATGCAATCGCACTAATTCCTTTGCTAGTTGCCGCTATTTCAATAAGCCCTTGTGGTGACTCAAGGTAGCTTTTGCATACTGTCATGACTTATTCCTACTGATATGTTTATACCCAACAACACGTTAACTATTGCTTAACTGCCACAACTGTAGTGTTAAATAACTTTGCCATGGTGCAGCCTTTTGCGGCAACACCGGATATTTCTCTGCCATTTTTCTTACAATAAGGTCGCCAGCCAAGTACACATCAGGGTTACGTTCACCTCGCATCTTAAGGTAATCTAATGTCCATTGACCAACCCCTTTGATTGACAATATTTCATCATGAGTTGGCTGGTTACCGTTACAAAACAACGCCGCAAAATCGCGAAGTGCAAGCTTACGGGCATTAGGCATACGCAAAAAAGTTAACTCACTATTCGCAACCGCTTCGGGTTCTGGAAAACAATAATGTTGGTTTTGCTCGACGGGCCCCTCTGCGGCTACCGCCCCTAAATGCTGTGCAAGCAGCCCCGCTTGATTAATCGCGGCTTTTACACTGACTTGTTGCCCTACTATCGCTCTGCACCCACTTTCAAATACAGTCCATGTACCAGGAAGCCGCAACCCTTTAGTAAGAAGATTATCAGGCAAGCCCGCTGCTAATAGCGATTTTTCTATTAACTCTGGGGCTGCATGTAAATCGAGTAGCTGCTTGATTTGTTCTACCGTTTTATACACATAACCTAAATTTGGCAAACGCATTTTCACATCGAAGCCATTTACGCTCTCGTTGAAAGTTGCGCTAATAAACCCCAATTCTCCCTTAACACTTATATAACGGCAGTAGGTATCTTCACACACCTCTTCTACGCCACGAATAGCGCGCAAAGCAAGAAATTCGCGCACTTGCTGCCAGTGGTAAGGTGGCCTGAAGTGCAACCTAAGGGATATTTCAGGCAATGCAGCATGGCGTTTGCTTCGTAATTCGGTAGGCGTTTTTTTGCAATAGGTTTGCACTGCCCGCTGAAGCTGCCTTGTAGAGGCATATCCGGCGCTAAACGCAATATCAGTAAGCTTCATGGTAGATTGTTGTAGTAGCTGCTTAGCAAACAGCACTCTTTGTAAATCTTGATATTGTTTGGGCGACAACCCCGTATGCGACACCATGAGTTTATTTAAGTAACGCTCACTAATACCCAATCGGCTTGAAATAGTGGAAATAGACTGCACGGGTATATCACTTAATAGCGTTAGCGCTCTTGTCACCGTTGTGCCTACCCCTAACCACGCAAAAGAAGACGGTGCGCTGTCGGGCCTGCATCGTAAACAGGGACGAAAGCCATCGCTCATGGCTTTAGCAGCGTGGTTATAGTAAGCCACGTTCTTTTCATCTGGCAATTTGGCAGGGCAAATTGGCCGACAAAATATGCCCGTGGTTTTCACCGCCACAAAGAAGCGACCATCAAAACGGGCATCTCTACTTACCCTAGCTTTAGCGTAAGTATCGCGGTGCTCATTGTCTACATGCGCTGAATCTTTTATGTCAGTGTTCATACTATGGCTCTGGTTGATGTGCGGGTTTAAACAGTCACTGCGCTATTAAGAATTAATTGTATCCTGTTCCCCTTGCAAGGGTGCGACAAAATCGGAACTGACAGTAAAATATCAGTAGAGTTGATAATCGCCACTAGCAACCGCATAATGGCGTAAAAATAATAGTGCCTGCCACCTTTGGGGTGCGCCCTTACTGAGCCCAATTCATGTTGCAAACCACGCGCAATTTAGTAACGCGCCTGATTAGAATTAGCCTATTCTTTTTCACGCTTATCGTGACACTTCCCGCATTAAGCGCCGATTGGCTTTCTGATTATGCCAACTATGTGCAGCGCGAGGCCGCAAAATATAATGTGCCCGGCTATACCTTTGTTTATTACGAGCAAGGCAAGGCACCACAAGTTTATGTCTATGGCAGAACTCACAAAGGCGGGAAGCGGATCACCGAAGACACCGTCTTTCGCCTAGCCTCGGTATCAAAAACCTTCACCGCGCTTCTTTCTGCCAAACTGGTTGAACAACAACGTTTGCATTGGGACACCCCCATTTCCACCCTGTTACCTGATATTCCCTTTGCTGTGGACGGTATGGAAACATTGCAGCTTCAGCACATTGTGGGCCAATCTAGCGGTTTTATGCCCAATGCCTACGACAACTTAATTGAAGCCGACTATTCGCTGCAACGGGTGCTAACGTCATTGAGTGAACTCGACCCTTTGTGCGTACCTGGTGAGTGCTACACCTACCAAAATGCGCTTTTTGGGGCGCTCGAGTACTATTTTACGAACAATTATTCTTCTTATTCTCGGGAAGTACAAACTCAGCTGTTTACTCCGCTGGGCATGAATACCGCAAGTGTAGGAAAAGGCGGGTTGCTTGCTTCTGCATCCTGGGCTCGCCCACACATTGCTATTGCCAGAGATAGATGGCGGGAAGGCGCGGTTGAAAGCAACTACTACCGCTTTTCACCCGCAGCGGGTGTAAACGCAAGCATTACCGATATGACCATTTACTTGCAGGCTTTGCTAGGCGAATTTCCTACGGTGATCTCACCTGACATGATTGAGGAAGTCACCACACCACGGGTTAAAACCCAGCGCGAAACTAGGCGCAGAGGTTGGCGCGGAATGCTTAAAGACGCCCATTATGGGCTAGGCTGGCGCGTTTATGACTTTGACGGCAAGCGCATTAACTATCATGGAGGTTGGGTAAAAGGGTATCGTGCTGATGTGGCGTTTGCGCCCGATTATAAAACCGGATATGTGATGCTGATGAATGCCGAATCGAATATGATAAATTCTACAACGGCTGAGTTTTGGAAGCGTTATTTTAAACAAGCAGAGGCTAAGGAATAGGCTGGCACTTAACACTCGTTTTCTCTATTACGAATACGAATTTTAAGCGCCACCGTGTGTTTGTTCTTACGTTAACCCGCCGAAATTACGGCTTTAAGTAGGTATAACCGCTTAAGCAATTTTCGTAAAAATCGGTCCAGCGAACACCTTCTTTCGGGTTAATTTTCCCACCTGACACTTGTCTGTCGATAAGACGTTTCACATCAGATGCCATAGCCCGTGGGTTGTATTGCATAATGTTTAAAACATCTTCAACTGAAGAGCCTTTCACCACTTCTTCGATATAAAAGTCTTCTGGATCGTCATCGTAGCTAAAGATGTGCACTTCGTTCAAACGACCAAACAAGTTGTGCATGTCACCCATTACGTCCTGATATGCGCCAGTTAAGAATAGGCCAATATAGTAAGGCTCATCTTTCTTAAGCGGGTGCATCGGCAATACATCGGTAATTTCACGGCCAATAGAAAACTGATCAATTTTGCCGTCACTGTCACAGGTAATATCAACCAATGAGCAGTTCACCGTAGGCTTTTCGTTCATGCGCGTAAGCGGCACGACCGGAAGCAGCTGGTCGATGGCCCATGTATCAGCGGCAGACTGAAATACCGAAAAGTTACACAAGTATTGCGAAGACAAGCTGTAATCTAACTCTTGCAGTTCTTCAGGTACGTACTCTTCTTTGCGATACCATATTTGCAAACGCGCCATGATATCCCAGTAAAGGGTTTCAATTTTTGCCAACTCTTCTAAAGACAACACGCGCAATTTAAAGGCACCGAGTGCTTGTTCTTTATATTGCGACGCATCGTTATACACTTCGTGCATGTTGGTTTGATTCTCGAAATCGTCTGACAACTCACGCATATTTTTCAAAAACACATGTTCGTTTGCATTTTCAGACGTATCGATTTGTGCCGCATTCGACTTAATTTCGCCCACAATTTCTGTCACTACACAACTGTGGTGTGCGGTGATAGCTCGGCCACTTTCACTCACTAAATTGGGATGCGGTACGCCTTCTAGGTCGCACATCTCTTTCATGCCGTAAACCACGTCGGCGACGTATTCTTGCATACTGTAGTTGCGTGAAGATTCGTTAGTAGAGTTACTACCGTCGTAATCAATGCCTAAGCCGCCACCTACATCCACATAATCTAGTGGAAAGCCCATCTTGTGCAAATCTGCATAAATACGAGCGCCTTCGGTCATGGCCTCTTTTACCGCACGAATATCGGTAAGCTGGCTACCAATGTGGAAATGCAGTAACTTAAGACAATGAGACATACCTTGCTCTTCAAGGTAACGGGCGGTTTTAATGATTTCGGTAATGGTAAGGCCAAACTTGGCACGTTCGCCACCAGAGCTTTCCCATTTACCACGGCCTTTCACCGTCATTTTAGCGCGCACGCCGATAATAGGGTCTATTTTCAGTTCTTTAGACACTTTTACCAACAGCAGTAGTTCACTGTACTTTTCAACCACCACCACTATCTTGCGACCAAGCTTTCGACCTAACAATGCTAGGCGCATAAACTCATCATCTTTATAGCCATTTAAAATGGTCAGGGAATCTTCGTTGGTGTTCATGGCAAGTACGGTAAGCAGCTCAGCTTTTGAGCCCGCTTCTAAACCATAGTTAAAAGGTGCGCCTGCCTCTACAATCTCTTCTACCACTTCACGCATCTGGTTTACTTTTACCGGATAAACGCCTTGGTATACGCCCTTGTACTCAGCTTCTTCAATAGTGCTACGAAACACCTTATTCAGACTAGCAACCTGGGAGCGTAAGATATCGTGAAAACGAACTACTACAGGGAATTGAACCCCTTCTTTTCGAATCTCTTCAACAACCGATTTAAAATCGATGCGAATACTGGGATCATCAGGAACTGGAGTCACATGTACGTTACCATTTTCACCAACTTGAAAATAGCCGCCACCCCATTGAGACACGCCATAGACGCGCTCTGCTTCTTCAATGCTCCAATCTGACAATGTAGTCACCTTTTAAAAACTATGCTGAACGCTGCTGTTCAGAAATTAATGCGAAATAGGGCGGTATTATAGACAACGTACAATGTGGTGCTACGTAAAATATCGATTGTCTCGACTAATTTTGTTTATCGATGACTTGTCGGCTAACCCATTCAAGAATATACGCCTTTGTTTCACCACTAAACACCGAATCGACTTGCCTAATAAACGAATCTTGGTTTTTGGTACGGTGCAATGTGAAGTTTTGCTCATTAAAGAATTTTGCGGCTATGTGATCGGCGACAGTTTTGTCGTCTTCAAGCCAAATTTCAATTTTCTGATTTCGTCTATCAATTTGTATCGGCGCTTTCATTCGGGCAAAAAACTCCGAATCTGGCACTTCCCAAGACCGCATATCTACAATGATATGAAAGGCTTTTCCTCGCCTAGCGTTGAGCGTATCCGCAAACGTTGCTAGATACTGAATGTTGGTGCTCATGTCCCAACGCCCGCGCAGTGTTACCAAAATAAGATCTTGAAACACTTCAATGTGATAATACTGATTTGACATCTGTCTAACTGCAATCCCTTTCAAAAGCTCGACTAAAGTAGCATATGCAATGGTAAAGGTGATTATTATCGTTGTACAAGAAATGTCTCATCTTTTTCGTGGAAAAAAATGGTGCATATTAAGAAATGAAATCAACTAAAAAACAGCAACTTAGAATTAACAGCTATCGCTGAGGACAAAACAGCAGCAGGCATTTTCATACCTGCCACTGATATTTTATACCTTAATCGTCACCAAACTCTCTCACGATACTGTTAATTGTTTCTTTAGCATCGCCCAATACCATACGGGTATTGTCTTTAAAGAAGAGCGGGTTATCTACCCCAGCAAAACCAGCATTGGCAGAGCGTTTAAGCACGAATACGGTTTTAGCGCGATATGCTTCAATAACCGGCATCCCGTAAATTGGACTACCTTTCATTTCTTTCGCGGCAGGGTTAACCACGTCGTTAGCCCCAATAACAATAACCACATCGTAGTTTTCCATACGCGGGTTAACATCATCCATTTCGTACAGTTGGTCATACGGAACATCGGCTTCGGCGAGCAGAACATTCATGTGGCCCGGCATACGCCCGGCTACCGCGTGAATGGCATAGTCTACGGTGCACCCGTTATCTTCCAGCAACGACTGCATTTCACGCACCGCATGTTGCGCTTGCGCTACTGCCATACCGTAACCAGGTACCACCAATACCGACTGCGCCGCTTCTAATACATAAAATGCATCTTGGGCAGACAAAATCTTAATTTCGCCTTCAATTTTTTCACCCGCTTCCACAGGCTTCGAAAACCCAGACAACAACACGTTCATTAACGAGCGGTTCATTGCCTTACACATAATGTTAGTAAGAATAAGACCTGAAGCACCAACCAACAAACCAGTAACAATCAAAATAGTGTTGCCGGTGGCTAAACCTGCCGCCGTAGCCGCTACACCTGAATAACTATTCAATAAGGCAATAACCACTGGCATATCGGCGCCACCAATTGAGATAGTTGCCCACAGGCCGAAGCTGAGCGCCAGCGCAATAGCGCAGTATAGCCACAGGGTATTTTGGGGTTCTGTGGTAAAAAAGTACCCTACTACTAGCATAGCAATTAGATGCAGTACGCTAAGTTCGCGAAGACCGGTAAAAATTACGGCTTTAGACGACATTTTGCCAGACAACTTACCCCACGCTACCACAGAACCAGAGAACGTAACGCCCCCCACTAAAATAGTGAAGAACAAGGTAATGTACGTAAACGCAGTAGCGGCTTGAAGGGCAACCATGCTCATGCCAGACAATGTAGCCCAACCGAGCAATAATGAAGCTGCACCACCAAAGCCATTAAACAACGACACCATTTCAGGCATGGCTGTCATTTCAACTGATTTGGCTTTCCAAGCACCAAACGCACCACCAACAACAACGCCTAAAATAATCCATTGATAAGTGATTATTTGTTGATCGAGCAACGTCACTATAACGGCAATCAACATACCCACAGCAGAAACAAAGTTACCCCGTTTTGCTGTATCTGGATGGCTAAGTAATTTTAGCCCTAAAATAAATAACGCTGCGGCTACAACGTACGCAAGATTGATTATGGTTTCGATATCATTCACTTGCATACTCCTTATTTTTTATCTTTCTTTTTAAACATGCTTAGCATGCGATCGGTTACCAAGTAACCACCCACAACGTTTATACTGGCAAGCGCTACCGCCGCGGTTCCTAATATCGTGGTCAACACATTGTTATCGCCACCAGACGCTGCCAATGCCCCCACCAAGGTAATACCTGAAATAGCATTAGAGCCCGACATTAATGGCGTATGTAAAGTCGCAGGTACTTTGCGAATTAACTCAAATCCAAGAAAACCAGCAAGCAGCACAATAAATAGTAAATAGATAATTTCCATAATTACGCTCCTTTGTAGGCGTTGGTTAACATATCGTTGGTAATGGCACCGTTATGAGCAATAACACAGCCACTTAAAATATCGTCTTCTAGATTCAAACCAAACACGTTGCTTTCGGTGTCGTAGAATTCATCTACCAAGTTATAAATATTGTTCGCATACATATCAGTGGCTGCGCGGGCAACCGCTTGGCTCCAGTTACCGGTGCCTATCACTGTTACGCCATTCACTTGGGCTACTTCACCGGCCACAGAACCTTCAACGTTACCGCCTGATTGGGCTGCCATATCGACCACCACGCTACCAGGCTTCATTAGTGCCAAAGTCTCTTTGCTAATTAGCACTGGTGGTTTGCGACCAAACAGCTGTGCGGTGGTAATAACAATATCTGAATCAGCAATTGCATCACGCTGCGCGTCTTGCTGTTTCGCTTTTTGTTCATCGGTGAGTTCTTTGGCGTAGCCGTCTTTAGTTTGACCGGTTTCGCCAATATCGATTTTAAGAAACTTACCGCCTAGAGACTCCACTTGCTCAGCAACAACGGGGCGCGTGTCGTAGGCGAGTACGTTCGCCCCTAATCGTTTCGCCGTGGCAATAGCTTGCAAGCCAGCCACGCCAGCACCAATAATGAACACTTTGGCGGGCTTTATTGTTCCCGACGGTGTCATCATCATAGGTAATATAGAAGGTAAGTAGTTCGCGGCTTGCATTACCATTACATAGCCAGCAAGGCTCGCTTGTGAACTTAGCGCATCCATTTTTTGGGCTCGAGATGAGCGGGGGATCATTTCAACCGAAATAGCCGTTAAGCCTTTGTTTGCTATTGACTCAACCAGCGGTTGCTCAAAGAAAGGGTCAAGATGGCCAACCACAATGGCCCCTTTTTTCATCACCGACAGTTGGGATTCAGCCGGTTTATTTACGCTTACAAGCATATCGGCTGTTGATAATGCACTATTCACATCATCAATAACAATTCCACCCACATCTACATATTCTTTATCGGCATACCCCGATAACAAACCTGCCCCACTTTCTATGTGAAGCTCAGCCCCTTTCTTCACCAAGCGTTGTACACTTGATGGGGTTACTGCACAGCGCTTCTCCACATTGGATAGTGGCATCGGTATTTTCGATTCGTTTAATACTATGATTTTCACACGCTTCTCCTCACGTCCAGGCTCCACGAGAATGACATCCTTTATAGATGAACAAGCCATTTTATTCACTTATGCTTAACATGCCTTTTGGAAATCAAAACTGTTCTCATCCCTTATTTACGCTAAAACACTTCTTTTAAAAGTCATAAAAGTAGCCACTACTGTTCACCACTTTTACCACTCAGCAAAAGAACTTACGGCATTTGCACATGCTCAACTAGTATTATTTTGCTACGAGTCATAACTAGAATTTATATGAGATTGGCATAGCGGGAATTAATGCAGCTTGGCAAGAGTATTAATTTTATGAATCAACAAGTATTGAATTTAGTATTGATAGGCAGCGAAGCTAAATTTCCATTACAAATATTTAAAACATGCCACGTGATCACGCTACACTCAGCGTATGTAATAAGCCTATTCGTTTATAAAGAGAACCTACTATGTTCGGCATGTTTAATTCCAACCCTACTAAAAAAATGCGTAAGCAATATAACGCTCTTTTAGAGAAAGCCATGGTGGCGCAACGCAATGGTGATATGAAAAGCTACGCCAAAATAACAGAAGAGTCAGAAACTTTATGGAGTGAAATACAGGCAATAGAGAAAGGTGACAAATAAAAATAGGTTCGCTATCGACCGAGCACTCTTACAGGTTACAATAGCATCATTATTTTACGGTGTTGCATAATGCGAATCATGTGATGCCTTGCTGTTGCGGATTTGCGTTATGAGTAAGTGTTTTCTGTTTTGTTTAGGAACTTTGGTTAGCCTAGCCATGTTCCAGCCTTCTGCGCATGCAATGAATGCTGGCCAATACTACTATTTCATTTCTGATAGTTGCGTTCCCAAAGGCCCGCAGGCCCCAGAAGAGCGTGGCGTAGTTACCCCGGATGTTTTGCTGTTTGAAGTGCTACCTGCCGGTATCAGCGATTACATGATAAACATGAATACCGCAGCGTTGATTAATTACAGTGAAGAAGGCCAAGACTACCTGACAGGCTTAGAAGAAGAGCAAGTCTACACGGCAGGCCAAGTAGCGAAAAATGCGAATTATACCCAACACGATTTTATGCTGCAGCGCGAAGCCATTGGGCTAAAAGCCTTAATTAACGTTCTTAATGCGTTTTCTCAGCATCAAGCTGATAAGGGCTATTTTTATAAAAAACTGCTCTCAATTACCGACCCCAACACTCGATTTAAAGCCGTTACTCGCGTACGCCTTACCGACGTGGCTCATAAAAATAAAATGCAATTAACGGAGTACGCGTCACGCTACTACGTACTAGACAGCCAAGGTGTCGCATCACAAACCCCTTTTATCGAAGTCGACCATAGCACAGCGTTACGTGAAGATATTCACAGCGCTAACAGCCCGTACCGTATTTATACCAAACATGGCGTTTGCGGCGAACGTTGGGTGCCCTAAACTAATCAGGGCTTTTAATCGTCAACTACAATACAAACTGCTTTTGTTCACCCGAGGCAAAAACAACGTTCAGCGTGATGTGGTTATCTAGCGGGTTATCCGATTGACGATACGAATAATTAAATATGCTAGTTGATGCAAAGGTCTTTTGTTTTACGGCATGAGTTTGCCCGTTCTGATCAAGCGCTGTTATTGAATGGATTATGGGTATCCCTTTTTTATGCTGCGCCCTTAACACTAAATGGTATTCATCTATACCTTCTTGGCGCAATTCGCTGTTCAATATATAGCC
>NZ_JAESDJ010000027.1:0-20717 GCF_019249255.1 Alteromonas lipotrueae
CTTTCTTGGAGTTAGAATCAGATTGGAAAAAGGTTTTGCCCATGGTAATGCATCATCAATATGCGTAACTATATACCGTACATTATGTGCATTTGAATTTCCTGCACCAGTCGATTTCAAAGAACCAGTTCGCACTCTCCACTTCGTCGGAATGCCGCCTTTCGAGTCCACACGTTCTAATGCAAGTGAACTCAAATTTTTTTCTGCAAGCAATGCGTTCAAGGAAGATGTTTGAGCAAAAAGCTTTGAGAGTTTTTCTTCATGGCTTTTCATCCAGCGCCTAGCTTTCTCTGAATCCTCTTGCCCGTTTATAGACTTATATATTTCTGCAGCAGTAAAGTAAAAATGAGATTCATCAGCCGCATTCTGTCGGATCAATAGGTGAGTTTGTTCTATTAGAAACGCTCCTATTTCTTCACCGACTATGTTGGGTAGGTGAACACTAAAAAACTGCATCGCTATGTCTAGCGATTTTTTTAAATCCTCAACATCCTGTTTTTCAACAACTTCCATATTTTCACTACCCGTATGTAACCCGTTTGCCCCCTGTTTTAGCAGACCAATCAAGACCAATCTAGTACTTCGTTTATACGGGAGTACAAATTTATGAGCGGATTAGTAACAACAGACAAACTTTCTGAAATGACAGGTTACACGAAAGAAGCAATTCGCATGAAAGTGAAAAAAGGCGTTTGGATTAAACAGCAGCATTACCTAAAAGCGCCTGACGGCAGGTTAATTTTTATCGTTGAAATGATTTACCAGTGGATGAGAGGAGAATAACAAAATGAGTGTTAAAACTGTAAACGGCGGATATGTAATAGACTTCACGCTTAACCATGAACGGTTCAGAGAAACGATACCCGCACCACATAATAAAACCGCCGCGAAAAGAATTGAGGAACAGGAAGCGATCTACAAGATGGCAATTTCGCTAAACGACAAAGCTATTGCTAGTCGTTTTCCAAACAGCAAGATAATGCAAAAAGCTTTTGATAATGGCTGTAATTACACTATTCACGATTATTCAAACATTTGGTTTAAACAAAAGCAGCTAAACTGGTCACATACAACTATTCGGGGCTATACGCAAAAATACAATTCATACATTAAGCCTAATTGGGGAAACCTGATTTTAAATGAGTTTAAAGCTAGTATGTTTGATGAGTGGGCATCTGAATGCCTACTTTCTGGTAAATCTATTAATGAAACACGGAACGTTCTAAGTCAAATTTTCAAGCGTGCATACTTTGATGGTGTAATTGAATCAAATCCAGTTGAACGCATTGAAAGGTACAAACAAGAAGCACATGAACCTAAGCCTTTTAACTCTGAAGAAATAACTTTGATACTTGGTGAACTACCAGCACCTCATAAACAATTTTTTCAGTTTGCACTTTACACAGGTCTTCGAACTGGCGAACTACTTGGTTTACGATGGGAGGATATCGAACTTAATAAACAAGCCGCACACATTCGTGTAAATATAACTTCTGGTAAGGAAAAAGCGCCCAAGACCAAAGGAAGCATTAGAACCATCGAATTACATGATCTTGCTTATGATGCCCTACAAACTTTAAAAAAGACGAAATTCTTTGATTCCCATAGAGTTTTTATTGACCCTAGAACTATGAAAGAGTACAAATACGCTGACGGGTTAAGGAAATATATCTGGAAACCTACTCTAGAAAAATTAAAAATACCGTACAGATACCCCTATCAGTGTCGTCATACATATGCGTCCATGATGTTATCAGCAGGAAAAAATCCAATGTGGGTTGCCAAACAGATGGGCCATGCAGATTGGGGGATGATAAGAAAAATATACGGTCGATGGCTTAATTAAATATCAAAATGGAAGATGAAAATGTCGGAAAAAGGGTTGGCGGATAGAGGACTAGTAACGTTTTTCAACATAGACAAGGCTGGCTTTTACAAAATAAGAAAAGAAAAAGAAGCTGAGCATATCGAAGGCTCCTATGAAAGTATACTCAAGAGCGTCTATGATTGGATTGAGAGTGAAGAGCATTTCGTCAACTGTATTCCGTGGGATATACATGTCCATAAATCTAGGACACCTATCTATGTGAGAGATAAACATTACGATAGTGATACTGGAGACTATTTTTTTGTCTTTTGGAGAAAGATAACTGACAAATCAGGAAAGTTAGGTGGAATAGCTGAAGATGCTAGCAAAGCAGCATCAACTGGAGATGCTTTTTCTGTTGAAGCTAGCAAGCGAAATGGCAAAACTTTAATAGTTGGTCAACCAATGTATTATTGGTTTATAAAAGAGTTCAATATACTTGCTACAATTAAGTTTTCAGATAGTTTAATCGACACTCAAAACGTTTGCGCGTTTATCAAGCGCGCTATAAACAACAGAGTTGAGCACCCGAACAAATCTACTAGTTACAACGAGATTTATGATCCCCGTACTAATGCTAATAGGGTAACAAACAAAGTAACCTACCAGAGTACTGATGAAAAGCACAAAAGCCTATTTTTGGGTTTCGCTGCTAGTGAAAAACGTATTAATATTTATGATGCAAATTTAGAGAAACTAGCACGTAAAATTACTCACGTTGTGGTTCGAGATGTTATATCCACTAAAGTGGTAGAAGATAATCGTTCTGGCATTTTAAGGTTGTTTGAGCGAGTGTTAGAAAAAAAGAAGAACAACATTTTTAAGAGACAAGTTGAAGTTGAAACGGCTATCAGTTTAACCGGCGAAGAACTTAAAGACCTAGTCGAACTATATTCAGAAACACATGACCCAACCATTGATACATGGGCAAACATCGGGTTCATAGAAGATGGAGAAGATGCGCCCAAATTCTTCAATAGTTACTTAGAAAGAACACACCTTTATTTGGATCCATCAAAAAGACATGAAGGAATACACTATAATGCTGACTATATATACAGTACAATTAAGCGGGAAAGGAATTCACTTTTAGCTTCGTTTTACGAGCAGCAAGAGGTTGCTACGGTAAACGAAAAAGGATAAATCCATGCGTTTTTTATTTACAACAGCAATTTTGGTATCAATATCAGTTGGCTTTGGTTACTTTTCATCCGAAGTATTTGATTCTGATGATTTGAAGGATATAATTTCAGTATTATCTAATATATCCGCAGCAAATTTCGCTATTGCAGGTTTATGGATTTCTCAAATTTACCCGGAAGCTATGAAAGCTTACACTTTACCAAATGTGTCTATTATAGAAGCAGGTGAAAAAGCAGAGCGAATTGAGTCACTTATTTTAGTCGTAAGCACTTCTGCTCTTGTATTGATTCTGATATTGGTCATTCAGTTTGCCGTTCCCTTTGAGAGTTTAGCAAAAAATACAATTTACGAAACTTGGGTTGAGACATGTAAACTTACTTTGATTTGTTTTCTTGCTTTAATACAGCTATTGGTAGTAACTAAGCTAGTATATGATATGTTCATTTTTTCGAATCAGCTTTATCGAAAAGTCCTAGAGCTAAAAGCACATAACAGACTTAACTAGCAACCGAATGTCGACAAGCGCAGTACATGATTGAATTTAAAGACAAACCTGCGGGTTCAAATCCCGCCAGCTCCACCAATTCAATAAATAAAGACGTCCTAGGGCGTCTTTTTTATATGCCAATTCAACATTTAAGAACGCCTTATGGTGTCTTTTTTGGTGTTCGCTTTACGCATTGAAAAATCAATAACTTAGTGCACATTAAGGTTCAACAACTTCCTTTAGCTTCTTTGAATTGTAGGAACACGATTGGGTACACTATGTACAAAGGCAACCTACTACCAATCATCCAATCAGATAGGTTTACATTTACTAATAACCACAAGCAAAGCCGCATGCAACTTTTCTAATTTTAAATATGTCTGTCTTATTTAAAGCTCTGCCTTGTTTACCTGCTCTCGATAGGCTCGAAAACCTAACCCAGTCCATCTTTTAAATGCTTTCGCAAAGGCGCTGGCATCGTTGTATCCTAAGTATCGAGCAAGGCTTTCCTGTGTCACGTCTGGCCTTTGTATTTGACTTAGCGCATGTTGCTTGCGTATGCCCTGCGCCATAGTTAAGTAATTGGTTTCAGTCTCTTGAAGCCTACGTAAAAGCGTTCTTTCACTCACCGCTAAGCTAGCCGCTATTTGGCTACGAGTTAGCCAGGGCTGATTGAGCAACAGAGCTTCTACCTTTTCTAAGAAAGAGTGTGCAGTCAGTTGATTAAGTTGCTGACTTGCCAGTTCCAGCATTTGCGCTTGAATAGCGGGGTTCACTTCTCGTTGCTTAAAGTGCCAATCATTATCGCTGTATATAATGGCGTTTTGAGATTGATTAAAACTGACTTCCGCTTCACCAAAAACCTCATTATACAATGCTGTTGGTGCCTGCTGGTCGTGTTTAAAACAAACCGCTACTGGTGTGATATTTTTACCTGCTACCCATCTGGCACCTGTGGCAATACCCGCCATGATTGCTTCTATACGAACATCTACTGCAGCAGTAAACTTAGGTTCGTAGCGCACGCCCCACCCCAGCTTGTCACGAGACTTGGCAAATTGGCCTCCTTCTCCAATTAACGGTGAGTAACTAATAAGGCTGTCTACAGCCACACTTAGTGAGGGACTGCTTAACAACAAAAAGCCCAAGGTGTCGAAGTTTTGTGGTTGCATGGCTAAACCAATGTGCATGCCAATGCCTTTGCTACCGTGTCGTTCGACCTCTAACCACAGTTTATCCTGAAGCATCAAAGGCAAGCGCTCTTCACCTTCGTGCTGTTGAATATTAGCCAGAAGCTTGCCTTCCATACGAATACCCAATTGTGCCAATTGGTTAAGAATTGCTTGCGTAAAGCTTTGAGTAACACTAGCTGCCATTATCTGCCCGAGTTTCCAAACTATTTTATAAATAGCATACTCAAGCTGTCCCAAATTAACTAGTTAATTGTCCTGTGTTAGCAAGGCAACCAAATCAACATCCTGTTAACCTTATTGTCATGTAGTTAACAGAGACATTCATCATGAATCCTTATGTGGTTATTGGAGCCGGGCCAATGGGCCTATGTACAGTGCGCCGATTAGTTGAAAAAGGCATTGATGTGCTGGGGTTGGAAGCGCACAGTGATGTGGGTGGGTTGTGGGACATCGATAGCACCACCAGCACTATGTATCAATCTGCGCATCTTATTTCGTCAAAACGAATGACAGAATTTGACGACTTTCCTATGCGTGATGATGTGGCCACCTACCCAAAGCATGACCAGCTAAAAGACTACTTTCAGGCGTATGCGACGCATTTTGATCTTTATCGTCATTTCCAATTTAACTGTTGGGTAGAGTCGGTGGAGCCGCTCAATGGTCAGTGGCGAGTTAGTTATCGACAAAATGATGCGCTACACCATATCATTGCCGCAGGTGTTTTACTTGCCAACGGTACGTTGCATCACCCGAATATCATAGACTTTCCCGGCAACTTTGAGGGTGAGCAAATACACAGTGCTCACTATAAAAATGCGGATAGTTTTGCTAATAAACGCGTGCTGATCGTAGGTTGTGGGAACAGCGGCTGTGATATAGCGGTGGACGCAGTTCATAGGGCGAAACATGTCGACATGGCAGTACGCCGAGGCTATTACTTTTTACCTAAGTTTGTCGCCGGCATGCCCACCGACACATTAGGCGGAAAAATTCGCTTACCCAACTGGTTAAAGCAACGTGTAGATGGCACCTTAGTGCGCTTAATTTCAGGTAAACCTAGCCATTTCGGGCTGCCAGATCCCGACTATAAAATGTATGAATCACACCCTGTGGTTAACTCGTTATTTTTACATCATATTGGCCATGGTGACATCACAGTTCGTCCTAATGTCGAGCGCTTAAGCGAAAATGGAGCGTATTTTACTGATGGTAGTTATGCACAATACGACCTTATTTTACAGGCGACCGGCTATAAGCTGAATTACCCCTTTATTGATAAACAGTATCTCAATTGGGTAGGCGATGCGCCGCAACTCTATTTAAATGTGTTTAACCCTCTACACCCCAATTTATACGTCATGGGTATGGTAGAAGCGGCCGGATTAGGCTGGCAGGGGCGCGATGAACAAGCCAAATTGGTGGCCAATGTCATAGATTTACAACGAAATCAAAATCATGCTGCAGAGACATTTTTTGATAAAGTGAAGCTACAAGCAAGCCAGCGAGTAGACGGCGGTATGCGGTATTTACCGCTAGAGCGCATGGCGTACTACGTGCATAAGGCTGATTATTTGGCGGCGTTATCAAGCGAAATGCAACAGTTGGGACAGGGAGTCTAAATGTCGTCAACTAGCCTCTTTGCTTTAAATTCTGTACTAGCCATGATGATGTTTGGCATTGCATTAAGCCTCACAACCGATGATTTCCGCCGAATTGCAAGACAGCCTGTAGGACCGGTGGTGGGAATGACTGCACAATTTGCTTTATTGCCTGCTTTAACATGCCTGCTCACTTGGTTACTTCCTATGCCAAGCGAAATAGCGTTAGGCCTACTTCTGGTAAGTTGCTGTCCTGGTGGCAGCTTTTCAAATTTAATGACCTATTTGTCAAATGGAAATACCGCAATGTCGGTCAGTATGACCGGTGTGGCTAGCTTACTTGCCTGTGTACTCACACCACTAAACTTCATGTTTTACGCGGCTCTGAACCCGCGTACACAACACTTGCTAAATAGTATCTCGGTATCAACCACTGATATGCTGTCGGCGATTGCCTTTGTTTTAGCCTTTCCATTAGCACTTGGCATAACCTGCGCCCGAATTTGGCCGTTATTTGCAAGAAAAAGCGAGCCATTTTTTCGGTTTGTTTCTTTGTTGACTTTATTTGGGTTTGTGGCGATTGCGCTTTTCATGAATTGGGACAAGTTTATCGCCGGTGCTAGCCTCTTTTTGCTTGCCGTAGTAGCACACAATGCGCTTGCTCTTTTCATCGGTTGGTCTGCAGCTCGTATATTGCATTTGCCCCCTGCTGATACCCGAGCTATCACCCTAGAGGTCGGCTTACAAAATTCCGGCTTGGGTCTGGGCATCATTTTCACCTTTTTCGCTGACTTAGAGGCCATGGCGGTTATTGCCGCTACCTGGGGTATCTGGCACCTTATCTCCGGCTTGAGCCTAAGCACCTTTTGGCAATTAACGGATAGAAAAAAAGCCCTTCAACACACGTCTGAAAAGAAGTATTTCTATGGCTCTTAATATTTTAATTACTGGCAGCGAAGGCTATATAGGTCAACGTCTCATTAGCGCACTTGCTAGCAACCACAACACGGTGGGCGTAGATATACGACCATCTTCAAAACAAGCCTACCCTTATCATGAGTTGGACATCAGAGATCCACATCTAAGCGATATCATCGCTCAACACAACATTACTCATGTCGTCCATTTAGCCAGTGTGATGCAAGCGAGTGACGATCGCGTAAAAGATTATGATATTGATGTAAATGGTACGGCTAACGTACTAGCAAGTTGCATTAATAATCAGGTGAAGCATATTACGGTGTCTAGCAGTGGCGCCGCTTACGGCTATCACGCCGACAACCCTGACTGGCTGAATGAGCAAGAGCCTCTGCGCGGTAATGACCATTTTGCCTACAGTCAGCACAAGCGTTTAATTGAAGAGATGTTGGCAGAATTTCGAGTCGCACACCCTGCGCTCAAACAACTGGTTCTGCGCCCCGGTACGATACTAGGGAAGCATACCAATAATCAAATTACTCATTTGTTTACTAAATCAAAAATACTTGGAATTAAAGGGTCGCCCTCGCCTTTTGTCTTTATATGGGACGAAGATGTGGTGAATATTATTACGAACGGGGTAACTGAAAGCCTTACCGGACAGTTCAATTTAGCCGGCGATGGCGCTATGCCGATGTCTGAAATTGCCCAAGTCCTCAACAAACCTCTTGTACAACTACCGGCAACAGTTGTTGCTGCTCTACTTAGAGTCGGCCACGCTCTACGTCTTACCCAATATAGTGCCGAGCAAGTTGACTTTTTACGCTATCGCCCGGTATTGGACAATAATGCACTGAAGACAGGTTTTGGATACGTGCCGAAAAAAACATCACGGGAAGTGTTTGATTACTATGTTGCGCATAATCCCCACGTAAGGAACGATGAATGAAGCAAAGCACACCAATGCGACCATGGGCGCTAGTAACCGGTGCAGCGTCAGGGTTAGGTTTAGATTTAGCTAAACAACTGGCAACGGACTACCAACTAGTTCTGGTAGACTTGCAAATTGATGCTCTGACTCGCGTAGCCAAGTCGCTTCAATGCCATCATCATTTCGTTTGTGACCTAGCCGATCCAGCTGCTATCGTCGCGTTGGCCGAGTCAATTGCACAACAACACATTACCCTTAGCGTGCTAATAAATAACGCGGGTATTACCCATCGTTCGCTCGCATCACTTACCCAGACATCTGTTATAGAAAAAGTAATGCGTGTAAATTATTTTGCGCCTGTTCAGCTTACCCAGATGCTTACGCCCCATTTAAGCCGAGACGCCAACATAGTGAATATCAGCTCTATGGCGGGTTGGATGCCGGTGTTGGGACGCGCTGGATATTGTGCCTCTAAAGCAGCCCTTCACCAGTACTTTGAAACCCTACGTGCTGAGTGGCAAGGTAATGGAAAGCACATTCTTATGGTGTACCCTAGTTTTTTAGATACGCCCATTGAACACAACGCTTTAAACGGGCTTGGTAGCAAAGCGACGCATAAGAGAACTATGGTTGGGGCCATGGGCAGTAGCAAAGACATGGCATCACAAATTATTTCAGCTATGAATAAAGGTCAACAGCGGTTAATGCCAGACTGGTTTACCCGTGTTTCCGCTTTGCTTTATCGCTTAACGCCTAACGTTTACTTGTACCTTATGCGCCGCCGCTTAAGTCGTGAATTGAGTTCACCACAATGAGCTTTGTTATCGTCGCTATTGGTGTATTTATTGCCTTTGCTGTGGAAGCTATGACAGGGTTTGGCAGCATCGTTATCGCCTTATCAATTGGTGCCTTAGTGATGGATATCACCCAATTGATGCAATGGTTGGTACCCTTAAACATAATGATGACAGGCCCACTGGTATACCAACATCGACATCATATTGATCATGACCTCCTGTTTAAACAAATTTTACCATTTATGGGAACAGGTACTTTAACCGGGTTGCTTGTAATAGATTACATACCCGCTGAATACAGCAAAGGGCTTTTCGCTTTAATAATTTGTTGGTTTGCTATTCGCTCGCTTGCCCAACTAAACGCCCCCGCCCACAACCATCTTGCCCGCAGGTCGTTAATATTCTCTGCCGGTATTACCCATGGCTTGTTTGCATCAGGTGGCCCGCTTCTGGTGTACGCCTGTGCAAGAACACCAATGGCCAAAGAAAGATTTCGCGCCACCCTATTAAGTGTGTGGCTCACTTTGAATACTGGCCTTTGTGTGTGGTTTTTGTTGTTTGAAGGACTAGCATCACAGACGAAATCCATCATGTGGTTGGTGCCTTGTGTTATAGCAGGTGCATTTTTGGGTAATGCTTGGCACAAAAAAGTGAGTCAGGCGTTCTTTTCTCCGTTGGTTTTCGTGATGTTATTGTTAGTGGGAGTACTCCTGTTAGTTAAAACTCTCAGTCAATTTCTTTAACGTTTAACTCTTTGAAACCTATCACTGCCTTTCAGAGCAACGCAGCTGCGCTTTCTATCAAGCAGATACTGATTTGTAGTATAGCTAAGACAGTCATAAAACGTATAACTAACAACATAAACCTGCTTATCTTGTTTAGTGTATTAAGCCCCAATGTAGGGGCTTTTTGCATTTAATGGGCAAACATAAAGTGAAACAATCATTTGAGCGATAAATCTAGACTTTCTGTGGCGCTAGCGATAGAAATATGATGCGTTAGTAGCGTATAATCGCTGCATAATAAAAAGCCACTATTCAATGTTGCTGCCTGAATATGTTTTGTTCACTAGGCTCACTTTGATTCAAAATATTCCTACTACACCAAGTTGCTGTATCGAACGTTAACGTAAATACGTTAACTGCTTTCTATTGCACAAGTTCTTACAACGTATTTGTGATTGATGAGGCATACATTATTCCTCACCATCAAATTTTAAGGTATTTATGTCTGCATCACCTTCAAACCAAAGCGCCGTGATTTGGCCTATTTTCGTTATGGCTCTGGGCACATTTGTTTTAGGGCTGACAGAGTTTTCATCTATGTCGATGTTGCCTCTCATCGCCGAATCTTTCGCTGTCACGCCATCAATGGCCGGTAATGTAATAAGCGGCTATGCCATTGGTGTAGTCATAGGTGCGCCGTCGTTTATGTTACTTACCAACAAGACGAATAGACGCACTTCCCTTATTATCTTTGCGGCAATGATGTGTGTGGCTAATGGCTTAAGTGCTATCGCCTCTAGCTTGCCAGAGCTGGTGTTTTATCGCGTATTGTCTGGGTTACCCCACGGCGCTTATTTTGGAACCGCACTATTAATTGCCGCTAATATGGCACCAGCTGGTAAACGGGCCAGCTATATGTCGATGGTGTTTGCTGGTTTAACTATCGCCACTATTGTCGGTGTGCCTATGGCAACCTTGATAGGGCAAAATATGAGTTGGAGAGTGTGTATGGCGCTAGTCGCAGCCCTTGCACTCGTTACCATTGCACTTATTTATATGTTCGTGCCTAGCAGCCCAGTCACCACGCCAACGAACTTACGAGAAGAGTTTGGCGTGCTTAAGAACAAACTCGTCTGGTCTATTTCGGGCATCATATTTGTAGGCTTTGGTGGCGTTTTTTGTATTTATACCTACCTTGCCGATACCATAATAAACGTGACTAAATCTCCGGAGGTAACCATTTCGGTTGCCATGATGATGTTCGGTATTGGTACCACCATCGGTAATTGGTTTATTAGTAAACTCGCTGATAAATCTCCTCTTCGCACCACAGGTATTGCGTTGCTATGCAGTATTGGTGTGTCTGTTATATATGTGTTTGCGGCGAGTAATATTTGGTGGCTTTACCTTACTGTATTTCTACTTGGCGCCAGTGTAGGCTTAGCCGCCGTTATTCAGTCTATGTTGTTAGATATTTCACCCACTGGGCACGCAATGATAGGTGCTCTGGTGCAGTGCGCATTTAATACGGCAAATGCAATTGGCCCAATGTTAGGCGGCGCACTGTTGGCATCGGGTGCTAGTTTCAATGAAACAGGCTACGGATCGGCTATGTTGTTCTTCGGAGGTTTTATATTGTGGGCGCTTAGTTATCTACAGCTGCGTAATCGCAATCCTGCCCTTGCCACTAGCTAAAAATAAAGGTAGCAGAGTACACTTGTTTTATTAATGTACTCTGCTACCACTTCTACTATGCTTCTATCAACTTTGTAGTACACAAAGTCCATAATCTACAAATCAACATATCCTCACCCCAAAGTTTTTTTATTTTCAGCTTGATTCATTTTTACAACCTTAAATTGAGTTGAACTAAAAGTTATTTTTAACAATCCAATCAAAATCTTAAAAATAAAGATCTGTAAAAAACAAAAAAGTCGCATCAGCCAAGTCAACGCTGGTGTTATATGCTAGCGTGATTCCGCAAGCATAAGCAATGCGCAAGCCCAGTGTCTGTACAAGCAAAGTTACTTAAACATAACATCGCTGTTCCGGACGATATGTCTGCGATAGAGGCCGTAGTAGTTCAGGCGCGGTCAAAGAAGTCAGGTCGTTTCAAGTGTCCGGTGCAATTAAAGCTGAACAAGTCGTTCCAAAATGAGTTTTCCTATAAAAAATAAATCATGTTCGGCTAATATTTAAAATAGGTGTCTATATTTTGCAGGTAATTCATTTATTTTTCGAACAAAAATATCTTTGTAAAATATTTCAGCAGCCTCGCTCTGCAATTGAATTTGTCCCTCTCGTAAAGGAGTGATCATTCCTCGATCATCAACTGTACGAGAATTTTTCAGTACCATTACCACTTTTCCGTTGACTATGTGTAAACTTTTTCCTTCAAAACAAACCAATTCAATTTCATTCCATTCACCCTCAGGTTCCTCAAAATTCTCTTTGCGCAAAACAAAACCAGAGATATCTTGCCCTGAACCAACTGATATAAATTGTTGAGACTCATCTGCTATTGGATTCATTATGTGTTCTGGAATGTATGCGCGAACATCAATTGCTGAATTTCCCTGATTCCAGTAATCACCTACATGCCCTAGCATAATTTGGAACTCCTGAGAAACCTTCCAAGTTCGCCAGTAATCCTTGCCGTGCTCCCCAATTGCATGATAGAGGATACCGCTGTCTTTGAGTAGTTTTTCTCTAGGAGGGTAGACTTTCCTTCCCCATTTATACTTCAAGCGAAACTGGTAATTTCTATAGGACTTTTTTGTCGTCAACCCCCCATAAATCTCCCCACTTACCTTTAGTATCGGAGTATCTCCTTCTAATACAACATATATTCCGTAGTCATTTGGCGAGTCCAATAGACCAATCGGCTCTAAATTATTGCCATTGTGATCTTTTGGTATTGCTCCGTTATAGTTAATTTGGTGTTTATAACTAAGGAAAGCCTCCCAATCGCTTAATTCCGGATCAAGTAATGATTTCCAATTCAATTCTTGAGTATTATTTGACAATGCCAACGCTGAATAAAGAGAAAAAATTAAGATTGTCGCTATTTTTAGCATTAGATACCCCAAATTAATAATAGTCCCCATGAAATTGACCAAGCAAATTAAGGAAGAAGAAAATTTAAATACTTCACTACTATACTTTTTGTTTGCACGTATGATTTCGCTTGGTGGTCTCACGCGAATTCAATTCCCCAGTCCCCCAATACAGATAAAATATTGTCAGCTAGAAATAGCTTTTTGACGAATAGTTTCTATGTCTTTAAGGAAATTAAGTGAGTCTTTCCAAGTTACAACATCAGATTGTGTTTCGCCCTGTCTGATGCGTTTACAAGCGTGGTCAATTTGAAATTCAAAGCCGCTTCCTTTGCGATTATCTTGAAACCTTTCCTCTATCTTATCGTCTCTCATCAAAGAGCACTCTATGCTACGAAAAAAGTCAGGGATGCAAATTGTGCCTTCGGTTCCAATTAAATGGCCGCTATTGGGTAGACGTGCTCTGAAAGACGTGTGCAAGCTTGAAATGCTATTCTCGTATTTAAGTTGCCAAATCACATCGTCATCTACCCCATTAGGTGCCCTGTGTATATTTCCTTGCATTTCTTTTGGAGCAGATGCATTGAATAGTCTATTGAAAGCGATTGGGTAGATTCCCATATCGAACAAGCAGCCCCCAGCGAGTTTTGGATCATATTCTCTGCCTGATTCACAGTAGGGAACGTGGTAGCCAAAATCACACTTTAGATGAATCAATTTGCCTATTTTTCCGCTTCTGTACCAATCTCTCGCTTTTTTTATTGCAGGAAGAAACCATGTCCACATGGCTTCCATCAAGAATACTTTTTCTTCTGTGGCAACACTCATTAGCTCTAATAACTTGCTTTCACTGGTTGTAATGGGTTTTTCACAGAGGATGTGTTTACCTGCACGCATTGCCGCAACAGCATGCTCGAAATGAAAAGTATGAGGAGAACCTATATATACTGCATCAACGTTCTCGTCATTGAATAAAGCTTGGTAGTTGTCATAAGTGGTTTCTACTGAGTGCTCCAATTGAAACCGACGTGCTTTCTCATCATCTCGGCTTGCGACAGCGGCTATCTCGGTGTTTACACAATGTTTAATATCACGAGCAAATGTATGTGTGATCCGTCCAGCAGTAACCACTCCCCACTTTATTACTTTTTCTTTTTTAGCAGCCATGTATTTATCCCTAACCTATTTCAATAATATGTCTGGTCGATTCAAAATCCTCAAATGTCTCTTTAATGAATCCGGTAGCAATTGATTTTATGCTTTCAAGCTTGCAAGAATTCAAAAACAATGAAGTCCAGACTAAACGTACTTATTTGATGAACGTTTCTAATAATTCCGCTAAATTTTTATCATTCAAGTGGCTCATCAAAACGTCTTCCATTTGCCCCATGACATGGTCGAATACACAATGAATGTTAGAGCCTACTGGGCAGTTTTCGTTTCCAACACCTCTACTTGACATGAGCTTTGAATTGAAAGACGCCTCATATATTTGTTTCAACGATACTTCTTTTGCATCTTTCGCAAGAGCAACGCCACCCTTCTTACCTCTGTAAGTCTTAATCAAGCCAGCTTCATTCAAAGGAACCAGTAACTGGCGAATTAGTGTAGGGTTGCTCTTAGTGCTACTAGCCAGTTCACTGGATGACACTAGCCTCTCCGAGTCTCGTCGAAACATGTAAGCCAACGCCAACATAATGTGAAGCGAAGTTGAGAATCTGTAGTCAACCATATCGCACTATAACCATATTTCATATAATTGTTAATTTAAGAATAGCATTTAAACAAAAATAGTACTATTCTAATTTTAAATGCTATTCCTAAACTAACATTAAGGGTGAAAAAATGAAGAATCTAACTGGAAAAGTTGCATTAGTTACAGGTGGCTCTAGAGGCCTAGGCGTTGCTATTGCATTAGAGCTAGCAGAAGCTGGAGCAGATGTCGTAATCACTTACAGTCAATCTGCTCAAAAAGCAAAAGATGTAGTCAGTAAAATTGAGGCCCTTGGTCAACGTGGTCTGGCTATTCAGAGTGATCAGGGAGACATAACCGCTGCTGCCCCTCTCGTTGAGCAAGTTGTCAAAGAATTCGGCAGTCTGGACATTCTCGTAAACAACGCAGCACTGGCTAATCAAGGCAGCAAAATTGATGACCCGAACGCTGACACTCAAGCCTGGGATCGCATGTGGCAAGTTAATGTCTTAGGTGTTATTTCTACAATTCGAGCTGCGTCGAAAGTAATGAACAATGGCGGCCGCATAATTTCTATTGGTACTGGGTTAGCTACCCATATAGGTGTACCCGGTGTAACAGAATATGCAGCTACAAAAGCAGCTATCGTCGGTTATTCAAAAGGAGCAGCCAGAGATCTCGGTGCAAGAAAAATCACTGTAAACGTTATTCAACCAGGGATCATGCTGACTGATATGCAAGCGGGAATAGAGGATGTGCCGGACTTCCTTCTGAACATGAAAGCTATTCCAGAGGCTGTTGAAATTGAAGATGTTGCTGCGGCAGTTAGTTTTTTGTCTGGCCCTAATGCAAACAATATCACTGGTGCTGTCCTTGATATCAACGGGGGTTGGACTGCCTAATCAGTTTAATGAGTCAAAGATGCCAGCAGCGCATTGCCTTAGGGAAGTGTAATGCTGGTCATATTGATTAATCAATGTCGTACCACAGATAGTGAATTTCTGGTTTTAGTCAGCTCAATAACAATTCTTCCAAACTAGCTCGATTTTAGAACAACTTGTGTGGATTCAATCATAGCGTCAAAAGACGTCTTAGAAGACAAGAGGTTCAGAATGAAAACCGTTTTGATTAGAGGGTGTAATCGAACATTTGGTAGAGATATAGCACAATTTTTTCTCAACCAAAATTGGAGAGTAGTTGCTACGATGCGGGTTCCAGATGAAAGTCTGTTACCTCGGTCGACTAGACTCACCCTACTTTCGTTAGATGTTACAGATCAAAAGAGTATAAACAGAGTTCTAAGTAAATCTCCCCCAATAGATTTACTAGTGAACAACATGTTTTTTAACCTCACCGACTCATTCATACATGATAGGATTAGAAATCTTAACGATATTTATGAATCGAAATTTGCTGGAAGCTATATCATGTCCTTATCGCTTTTACCTCACTTTCGTAATCAAAAAAAAGGGGAAATCGTAAATATTATACCTTCTTGCAAGATGGGTAATAATCTTACAGACATAGGTATAATGATTAGAATTAAAGGCATTTATAATTTCACACATGCACTATCCGTTCTTCTGAAAAATGACAATATTAAAGTACACTTAGCTACGGAAGAAAACTTTTGTCTCGTTAAAAAATCTAGAGCTAACTTTCATCGAAATGGTGAAGCGGACTTTATTCATAACGTTCGCAATCTGGTAAATAAGAGTGAAATGGTTGTTTGATTAAATTTTCAACCAGCAAATTTTCAAAAACAGAGTTAAATATTGAGACTTAAATAGACTTACTATGAATTAAGTGACTATGTAGTCAAATCCAGTTCTGTTCCTGAAGTATCCCTTCAAATAACATCGAGAAATTAATAAGGTAAAATAGATGAGGAACATTCATGACGTTTGGTGATCAGATATTTCGCCCAAAAAGTGAAGGTTAAACGCCATGAATGTGCTGTCTATTGTGAACAAACTCGTATCGCTTTTCCGCTTTAAAATGCATGAAACAACGCAAAAATCGGTTACTGCGAATCGATCAGACTTCTCTAGCTGCTATACTGCTTGGTATGGTGTTCGTTACCTCTAATAAATACCCGTAGCATCCAAGCAAACACTGAGATGAAAAGAGTGTAATTTCTCCCTACCTAGGGCTCAGGGCTATCGCCTGTCGGGTACAGTTTATTACCGACAATAGAAAGCTGCACTCAAGTGGGTACAACATAACCCGATAAATATCATAAGAGTCTCTTAGCGAAGAACTAACTTTGACTTTATAGTTTCTTCATTGTCTTCTCCCCACTTACAAAGTGGCCTTAACGTTTCTACCAAACTTTTTCCTAGTGGCGTCAATGAGTAGTCAACTCGTGGCGGTATTTCCTTATAATCAGTTCTAGTGATTACACCATTCGCCTCCAACTCTTTTAACTGTTGTATTAAAACTTTATCGCTAATCCCATTTACAGAGCGCTTTAGCTCGCCATATCTACACGCACTTTTTTGCAAAAAGTAAAGTATTAGAGGCTTCCACTTCCCACCAATCAGTCGCAACGCGGCATCCAAACCACACAAAAATGGAGAATTTGTATTCATTTAATTCAAACCTTATTTACCTGTCGCCAAATACCTGCTGACGATATGTTAATCATAAAAATTTATTCCCTATTTTTGAATGAAAAACAGGGCTGCCTCCCTACACACAAAAAGGTAAGTACTTGACTAAAAGTTATCATAAAATGAGAATGACTCCATAACATTTACTTAGCCTAATGGTGGGAGATTTATATGAAGATCGGTTTATTGGGTGCAGGAACAGTAGCGCAAGCGTTTGCTCGACATGCCATTGCTTCTGGCCATGAAGTTGTTTTCAGTAATAGTCGAGGTCCTGACACTTTAAAAAGCCTTGTCCAAGAATTTGGTGAAAAGGCATCAGCAGGAACAATGAAAGAAGTTGTTGAATTGGAAGTGGTTTTACTCGCTGTACCGTGGAAACATGTGCAGAGTGTCTTGCAGAGTCTCGGGGAATGGAAAAACCAAATTCTCATCGACCCTACTAATCCAATTGATGAAAATGGCGTTGTAAACCTAAGTGGTGAAAATACTTCTCAATTAATAGCAAGTTATGCTCCAGGCGCTCGTTTAGTTAAAGCAATGAACGCTAACTTCATGGAAAATTTTGAACAGGACCCACGCCAAGGTCAATTCAGAAGAGTTATTTTTGTGTCTGGTGACTACAAAGGCGCAGTGGAAGTTGTAGCTGACTTATTTGAAAGTTTTGGCTTGGCTCCAATTCTGCTGGGTTCCCTCGAAAGTGGTGGCCGCATGCAACAAGTTGGAAATACACTAGCCGGTCACGACTTTTTTATTCCCTGGCCAGCTCCTCGTAGCTTCCCTCAATTCAATGGCGAGCAATAAAGGCTATGTAATGGCAATACAAACATTAAGGGGAAGCCGACTTGATCATTATCGTTATGGTGAGCCATCTTCCGTGTTGAGTGTTGAGTGTTGAGTGTTGAGTGTTGAAAATATTAGCTCACACTATGAATTGTTGCCTGCAGAAGTAAAAGCTCGTATCACAAAGAGCATTATTCACCCAGAAGATCTTTAACTTATTGTAGCAAGATATGCCGCCCCATCTTTACCGTTCTTGCCCTTGATCTTTTACTTTGCTTATCACTTAAAATCGCTCATAGAATTACTACATTTTTCCTTAACTATTAACAGAGCAGCCAAAGTCAATAACCTATCATATCGGAGACAATGGCAATGAGACACGATACTCCCCCCCAACAAAAAACTTTACTATTTTTACCAATTAGGTAATGCTGGTTAAGTGATAGATATAAGAACATAGGTAGACATGCATGAAGACAGTATTGGTTACTGGTGGCTCAGGTTTTGTTGGTAGTCATTGTTTAGCGGCAGCTCTAAAAGGTGGCTTTATTGTAAAAACAACTATTCGCTCAAAGGAAAAAATCGCTATTGTGAAGGAGATGCTCTCACATGCAGGCATAGATGATTTAACCAATGTGTCATTCCATATTGCAGATCTTAAGTACGATGATGGCTGGGAAGAAGCGATGAAAGATGTCGACTATGTCTTACACGTTGCCTCACCATTCTCTTCTAAGTCACCAACAGACGAAGAAAAGGTAACAAAACCATCTATCGAAGGAACGTTAAGAGTACTGAAACTGGCTTCAGATTTTGATGTTAAAAGAGTTGTGCTGACATCCTCTTTCGGAGCAATTGGCTACGGACACCCAAGATCCAAGAAATTTTTCACAGAGAACGACTGGTCTCCGTCTGATTCAAAAGATATCAGTAGCTATATAAAGTCTAAAATCGAAGCGGAAAAGATGGCGTGGCAATTTATCAAGGAAAGTGAGTCTAACCTGCAACTTACGGTAATCAATCCAGTAGGCATTTTCGGACCTATATTAGGCAAAAACCTATCCAGCTCCATACAGCTTATTCAAGGTATGTTGCAAGGGAAAATCCCTGCAACACCTAAGGTAAATTTTGGCGTAGTCGATGTCCGAGACTTAGCGCAACTCCATATAAAGGCAATGCTTGCACCTAACGCTCAAGGACAGCGAATAATTGCCTCGGCGACTGATTGCCTACCAATGATTGTTACCGCCAAGACGCTTCGCCAGTGTTTAGGTGCGCAAGCCGACAAAGTTCCGAAAAAACAGCTACCAGATTGGTTTGTAAAGTTGCTTTCCCTCGTAAATCAGCAAATGAAAGAACTTGTGCCAGAACTCGGCAGGGAAAAGCACTTGGATAGAAAAAAAGCCGTTGAGTTGCTTGACTGGCATCCCCGGCCTATTGAGGAAACTCTGTATGACACTGCTAAGAGTTTGTTCAATTTCGGTTTAGTTTGACAGAGAAACAAAGATGAATAATTTTAGAGTAACAACGATTGTTCTAGCCCTCTTGCTCTCTTTTTATGGTTTGCCATAGTTTTAGACCAAAAATACGGAGTCTGAATAAAGTACACTAACATTCCAGAATCTACTGTACGAGGCGTAAATATTGGTAACCCATTAGTGCTAATAGCGATTCATTATAAATAAAAACCTGCAATAAACGGAAAAAACAAATCATGACGGAGCATTCACCGCATAATAAGACGCAAACCAGGACGGACATCAAGATTTTAAGTGCCGCGCTAACAGTTTTCGGGCATTACGGCTATAAGAAAACTTCAATGGAGCAATTAGCAAGAGCAGCAGATCTCTCTAAACCTAGTTTGTATCTGCATTTTTCCGGTAAGGAAGATATTTTTATCGAATCCATGAGGTTTTATCTCAGTGACGGATTGGGGAAAGTTGAATGTTACTTAAAGGACAAAAGTGTTTCTTTTAACGAGCGAATAGTAAACGCCCTAGACCATTGGTTTGGCAGAAATATCGACCTGTTCCATATCGACCCGCACGAAGTCATCACCGTCGGAAATAGAATTGCATACTCCGAAGTTAACGAAGTGAAAATGAAGTTTATTGATACCATTGCAACTGCAATTTCAGAAAACAGCAACGTTAACGGGATCAAGTTAACAACATCCGCCTTGGAATTGGCCAATGTAATCTTCTTGTTTGGGACGTGCTGGAAAGAAAATAAGCAAACACGGCCAGAATTCAGGAAGCACCTTGAGCTATTTGTAAAAGCACTCTTTTAACTGAAAGCTGTTAATTTTGAAACTTATAACCCGCTTGCTGATAAAAAGCGTTGCTGGAGATTCTCAACAACGCTTGGTAATGTAACAGATCGTTACTTTGAATTAGACCCTTTGGGGCCGCTCACCCAAAACATAAAGCCTGTAAAGACGCTACTCCCCCCGATTAGACGGGAAAAGGCCCAGGACAGATAACGTTAATCAACGCCTGAGAGTTTTCATTGACTGGCTAACTGAGAAAATTCTACCATCAGCCCCCCTGCGCTAGACTCTCTTGAAGCTCATGAGACAGCTCATCCTCAGAGCAACATCCACCTTCTTTGGCATCTGTTACCAATATGTCCAAGTGGCCAGCCACATGCTTTACATGCGACATAACAATATCCAATTCCGCCAGGTTTGATGAGTCAGCTTGGAGGCCTACAACATCGTTGCCAATTATGTTTGTCGCATTGTCGACTTCTCTCTGAGAGCGACCAGTAACAAAAACCTTAGCTCCTTGGATAGAGAATTCTTTGGCTGCAGCGAGGCGAATACCTTTAGTACCTTTAGTACCTTCAAGTACCTTCAAGTACCTTCAAGTACCTTCAAGTACCTTCAAGTACCTTCAAGTACCTTCAAGTACCT
>NZ_JAESDJ010000028.1:0-15294 GCF_019249255.1 Alteromonas lipotrueae
GACAAAATACAGTTGGCTTTTGCTCCTTCGTCGCTAAATTTTAGCCAACACTATTTTGCCTGTTAACAGGGCGTTATAAACCTTAAAAGGACGTATCGTGCAAAAATTAATAAAACTAACAATTGTCATTTTGATCCTCAGCTTTTTAGGTGGATGCGCTTCGACTTTAAAGCCAACTGAGCTGCAATCAGTCAAAACTGTTGGCATCATCAATCAATTTCCTGACACACCTAACTTTGTAACTATCGGAACCACAATATTTAATAATGAGTATGCTCAAGTAAATGAACCAAGTTTTTCTAAGCTTTTAACTGATTCTGTTATCAACAGGCTAAAAAATAAAGGATTCCTAGCTCAACTGATTGACGAGGCTCAACGGAAAAAGTATGACATGATCATTGAGCTTATTCCCCGTGATGTTTACGCAACTCCCGGTACGTATGGCTATGGAGTCAATCAGCGGTCGGCTTTTGGAAATGCGATGCAAGCAAACACTTATGTAGCATTGAATATTGCGCCTTATATTCACGGTAAGAAAAAATGTAGTGCTTGTTATCTACAAAAATTGATGCCTATTAACATTGAAAAATTACCAGCAACTTGGGATGAGCTATCAGACACTGATAAACAACATGTTTCTGAGGTACTAAGCAAGAACATAGAATCATCTATAAACGAAATATTAATGCAAGCAGGTTTATAACAAGGCCATTAAGTAACGGACACATAACAGTTGGCTGTGCTCGTTCCTCGCAATTTTAGCCAACTGTTATTTAGCCGCTTATGGCGACGTTAGGGGCTACAGGGAAAACTATGCCGTTAGTAATGTTTTTTATATTTTTGTTTCCCATGTTTGCTATTGTGTTGCTGTCATTACCATTGTTTTTATTGATAAAAAACAAAACCACTGGTGCATTACGTTGGTACGTCTTATCCGGTGTTACTGTGGCAAACTTTATTGCTTTACTATTTATTAAGCTCTTTAATTCATTGGGCGACAAACCTCTTGGATCTATTTCATTGGCTATTCTTGCTAGCTCAATTTACGGCTTAATGCTAGGAACTTTCTTTTGGTACATTGGGAAAAGACAAAAGGTTGGTTAAACATGCACGCACCTAACAAACCGGTCAAGCTCGCGCACTGTGTGCGCTGGGACAAATACTCGCTGGCGCCTTCGGCATTATCGCCAGCAAGTATTCGCCCCTTACCGGAAAGTTATGCATTAAAAGGAGTTTATATTGCACAAGGCAGTTAAAGTGTTCTTAATCGGTATGTTTATCGGCCCAATACTAGCCGAAACACTCGGATTCATATCTTCTTTTACAATGCTTATAAGTGTGGAAATGGGAAGAATTATTCGGTTATCCGCGTCTTATCTGGGTCCATTAAGCTCGATTTGGTTTTCCTTGGCATTGGTGATGGCGGTTTTAGAGACTAAGCCTATCCGGTATAAGGTTATGGTGTTTCCTGTTGCAGCTTTGTATGCACTGTCTACATCCTACATCTTTGTGGATTCAGATAGCGTTGCTGAAACATTATTGTTTAACATCAATTATCTTTGTGGACTTGCTAGTCTAACGATTGCGGGCTTCTTAATTCTTCATCACTTCAAAACTCAATATGAGGTCATTTCGAAGCATGCATAACAAAAAAATTAAGTTCGCCCGCTGCGCGGGCTGGGACGCAAACACGCAGGGCGGCTTCGCCATTATGCCCTACGTGCCTGCGCCCCTTATTTAAAAGTTATGTTTCAAGGAAGTTTTAATGAAGTTCACTAAATGGAAATCGCTTCGCTTAATCTGGTTTCCGTGGTTTCTTTTTCATCTTTGTGTCTACGTAAAGTACTCATTCTTCGTAGATTCGCCAGATTCGTTACAGTTTATTCGAAGTTCAATTACGACACTTGTATTGGTTGGTTGTATATTTTACTCAGTAGGGTTTAAGTGTTTTACCAGATTGTTTTGGCAATCTTTGTTCGTAATCGCTGTAATTGACGAACTGTTCGGGATGTACGAGTTAGATGAATTCAGTGTATTGAACTACCTAATCATATCTACCTTTTATTTGGTTCTTGCACTGTATGCATTCAAAAATAGAACAATTTGGTGGCAGTCTCAGGCAAATGAAACATAACAACCCAATCAACACACTCACTGCGTTCGCTGGGACGCATACACGCGGGGCGGCTTCGCCATTATGCCCCACATGCCTGCGCCCGTTATTGAAAAGTTAGAAGGCGTCAGCCTAAACTACGTTTGACTTGATACAAATATCAGTTCAACCGCCCTCACCTGTTGTTCCCAACATCGCCCTGGCTTTCGGTGGTTTTAACTTCGCCGCATTAACTTCAAAGGTCGCGCAATAGGCGCTTTATCGCCAAGTTCTTAATTCAATTTAGCAAGCGCCATTGCACTTGGTAGCTCAAATGGCAGCTTGCTTCAGTCAAATCACCTGCATCACTGCACTGTCGTTTTACTTGTTTGTGTTAATAATCAATCGTATGCTGACTTTAATAGTTTTTAAAAATGCCAAGGGAACAGGCTCTGCTTCTAACAAAGCGCTTAAGCCACTCCCTTCGGTCGCTGGGACGCCTATACGCGGGGCGGCTTCGCCATTATGCCCCACGTATCTGCGCCCCTTAGCTTAAAGTTAGCTGTCAGTAGGTAAACCATGACTCAAAAGTCTTTGCCAAGAAGGGCTTCAAAGTACGCCGTAATATCTTCTTCGATAATTATGCTTTTGGTTTTGTATGCAATACTAACCAGAGATGTTACAGGCTCAGTCATGGAAGTATTTCTCCGCTTAGTTGTAACAACTGTTGGTGTGTTTGGAGCAATGTGGTTAGTTTTTATCTTTTACCTATTCGCAAACCCAGATGCTGATAAACCTAGAGAAAAGGACTTATGATTAAAATGGACTTTATAAAGCGACACTCTCTTCGATTAACAATGTCAGCTAACAAGCCAATAAACTCACTCACTTCGTTCGCTGGGACGCATACACGCAGGGCGGCTTCGCCATTATGCCCTACGTGCCTGCGCCCGTTATTGAAAAGTTAGCTACCAGAGGGAAAATGGAAGTAATACCAAAATTATTCGCAAACAAATTCAGACAACATCAGCGGTACGCTATCTTTAAGTTGTTTGGATTACTAGTTGCTACAATGATCTGCTCAACTATTGCACAGGAAGCGTCAAAGTTTCTAGCCGAGGTTATATTCTTTGCAGGGTCTTCCGTTACTTTAATTTTCTTATTGGGCTTCGCTGCAGCCAAGCACTATGAAAATAGTGAAATCGTAAATACTACCAATCCAATATTACTTCAAATCTATGCAAGTAATTTTTACGTAAAACTACAAAACGTATGGCAGCCAATTTCTCGTGTCTTGTTTGTATCATTTTTTCATGTTTTTCTGTTGTTTGCCCTTTTCGTACTGCTTTTTCCTTTCTTCGCAAAAGTGTATGGTAGCTAACAAACAAATGTTAATCGGCCAACAAGTTGGCCTGGGACAAGTACTCGCTGGCTTCGCCAAGGCGCTCGCACTTGCCCCAAATTTGAAGCGTTATATGACAGGAGGTTTACTTGATAAAAAAAGGATTTAATTGGCTTCTACGCAGGCTTCCTTTCTACTCGTTGTTTTTTATATTCCCAGTACTAGGAATGATGAACTGCCAAGGATGGAATGAGGGCAGCATGACGTCAGAAACATGCTTAATAAACTCATCTCTCCTTCAAGCATATGCGGATTTTTACTACGCACTAATTCTTTTTTCTTCTTTTATGCTGCTCTTACCGCTGGTAGTTTATATTGTTATCGCAATTTGGCTTTCAGAAGTCTTTGGCCGCAAGCTAGCCGGTGAGTAATGTCATATAACAAGTCAATAAACGCACTCACTTCGTTCGCTGGGACGCATACACGTAGGGCCGCTTCGCTATTATGCCCTACGTGCCTGCGCCCGTTATTGAAAAGTTATGTGCCAAGGAGGCTATATTGAATTTTCCAGATGATGCAGATGGTGACGTTTTAAGAAGACTCGATGAATCTGGATTCGATTTTTCTAAGCCAACAACGATAGATTTCAATATCGACTTTGTGTCCTGGCCTCCTCATCCGGATGCAATTTCAAAGCTTAAAGAATTCTCTGGTGCAGTTGAAATTTACGAGCCTGACGAGGAATATAGCGGTTATGTCTTATTTAACATCCACCAAATTCTCTCTTATGAGTTGGTAATAGAAACTCAGGAAAATGTTACTTCTCTCATGGCCGAGTATGGCGGCGTTTGCGAATCTTGGGGTGTTTTGAGCTAATGGCACATAACAAAAAAATTAAGTCACTCACTTCGTTCGCTGGGACGCATACACGTGGGCTGCTTCGCATTATAGCCCACGCGCCTGCGCCCCTTATTTAAAAGTTATACGTTAAGGAAAGCTCGTGCGTTTAATCTTATTATTACTTGCAGCTACTTCATTTTGCACATTTGCAAATGAGGAAATTACAATTCATGTAAAAGAGTCAACTTACTCTGTTGGAAACTCAGTGGAAGTATTAACTAATATCGAATTAGAAGATCAACTAGGAGAGTTAAACTTTTCTGCAGTAACGCTAGATGTGGACTATTGTGCAGAGCCGCTCACTATAGCTAATGCCTATTTAGCTATTGCTAATAGCAAACCATCAGTAACAGATATTAAGCTAAAGTTAAGTGGCAGCCATGAGGAAAGTAAGTGTAACAACGTATAACAAACAACTGTTGCCACTCACTGCGTTCGCTGGGACAAAAATACGTAGGCTCCCGTCGCTTCGCTCCATATTTTAGCCTACGTACTTTTGCCCCAAAGTTGGGTGTTATGTGCAGGTTTAATTTATGAGGGTTAAATGGATTATTTCTCTTCATGCTCATGCGAAGCTGTTCGCGTAAAACTATCACTTCCTAAGTCAATCGAAAGCTATCAACCTAGAGAATGTGACTGCGACTTTTGTAAGCATCATAGTCTTGCGTACATATCAGATCCGCTTGGAAAGTTAAGCGTTAACTCAAGTGCCTCAGTCAATTTTTTAAAGCAAGGTTCAGAACAAGCCTCCTTTATTCAATGTTCTAGATGCAACCAAGTCGTGGCGGTTTTTTACGATGCAGAAAAAGTTAAAAAAGGTGCTGTATCCGCTACTCTATTTGCCAATCGTCATTCTTTCAATGAATATCAAACCACTTCACCTAAATTGTTGAGTTCGGCAGATAGACGTGAGCGTTGGGGTAATTTATGGTTAACTGTGGTTTTAGAAATAAGCGAAAACACATAACAAAAAAATCAAGTTCGCCCGCTGCGCGGGCTGGGACGCAAACATGCGGGGCGGCTTCGCCATTATGCCCCACACGTCTGCGCCCCTTATTTAAAAGTTAGAAGGCGTCAGCCTAAACTACGTTTGGCTTAATAAAAATACCAGTTCAACCGCCCTCACCTGTTGTTTCAAAAATCGCACTGGCTTTAGGCGGTTTTAACTTCGCCGCATTAAATCCAAAGGTTGCGCAATAGGCGCCTCATCGGCTGGTTTTTATTTTAAGTCAGCAAGCGCCATTGCACTTGGTAGTTCAAATGGCAGCTTGCTTCAGTCAAATCAAAACCATCTCTGCTCTGGCATTTTGCTTGTTTGCTTTAACAATCAATCGTATGCTGGCTTTATTAGTTTTTAATAAGGCCAAAGGTGCAGGCTCTGCTTCTAACAAAGCGCTTAAGCCACTCCCTTCGGTCGCTGGGACGCCTATACGCGGGGCGGCTTCGCCATTATGCCCCACGTATCTGCGCCCCTTAGCTTAAAGTTATGTGCTTTGGTAGTAAAAAAGGATTTTAGATATGGAAGAAACACTTAACTCACTCACCAATCTTGTACTTACTATAAGCCTAATAGCCGTAGTCTCAGTATTTGTAGGCCATGTTTTTGTTAGTAAGGCTCTGCTGGCCAGAGGTAAATCGCATTCGAGTAGCAAGATTATTGGTAGCTCTGTAAGTGTATTGCTTTTATTAGTTTTTTCTTTCTTTTTCGTAATACCTAAGTAACTATTAAGTTGCGTCAGCACATAACAAAAAAATCAAGTTCGCCCGCTGCGCGGGCTGGGACGCAAACACGCAGGGCGGCTTCGCCATTATGCCCTACGTGCCTGCGCTCCTTATTTAAAAGTTATAAGCCAAGAGGTTTTAATGGAATTTAAAGACCTACCACTACATGATGGATTAGTAAAAAACATTTCAATAAATTGGTCTGGTAAGTCAGCTGAGATTTTCTTAGATTGCTTCTTAATGACAAACCAAAGTGCTCAGCCATGTTTATTAACGTTTTCCGGCATTTCCTCAATTAACGTACCAATGGCTGCACCTTGGGGTGAATCTAACTCTATTAATGTGGCAAGGGTTCAAGACAACATTTTTCAAATTGAATTACAAAGTGGTGACACATTGCAACTTGAGGCAACAACTTTTGGCTTCGAAACAATTGGCTTATAACAACTCAATTAACTCGCTCACTCCGTTCGCTGGGACGCATACACGCGGGGCGGCTTCGCCATTATGCCCCACATGTCTGCGCCCGTTATTGAAAAGTTATAAGCCAAAGGAATTGATGAGATGGGCTCTCTTTTTATGATATACGCTGCACTAGCAATTTACATTGCAATAAGCCTAGCCGTATCAGTTTTCTTGGCGAAAAGGGATGACTTAGATAATGTGCAAAAAATTGCGCAAATCTTTCTTGTATGGTTAATTCCCTATATAGCTGCAATTGCTCTTTGGCAATTTCACAAAAGCCAAGATCTCCCAATTAAAAAGCATTCTGAGTTTGGAGGTGGCCCCAGAGATAGCAGTGGTGCCGGCTCGGATGGTAATCATTAGCAATGGCTTATAACAAACCAATTAACGCACTCACTTCGTTCGCTGGGACGCATACACGCGGGGCGGCTTCGCCATTATGCCCCACATGTCTGCGCCCGTTATTGGAAAGTTATGTTTTTTTAAGGATGTTTTATGAAGTGTTTCTCTCATCAAGAGTCCGAAGCAGTTGGACTTTGTAAATACTGCCACAAAGGTGTTTGCAGTCTTTGTGCTGCTGAAGTCAATGGTTCTATTGCTTGCGCTGATACTTGCCAAGAAAAGGTTGCCGCTGTTGATTCAATGGTTAATAAAAGTTTAGTAACTGTAGAAGCTCAAAGTAAAAATAGAATGTTCATGCCTGCATTCTTTTTAGTTGCGGGGCTTGCCATTGTCATAGTTTCTTATATCAAAACCGGAGGTTTGGGGCTTTCGTCCATAATGGGTGGTGTATTTATCGTGTTTGGTATTGTATTGCTGCTAATTAATCAAAAGTGGGTTAAGGATATGCAATCAAAAACATAACAAACCATTCAACCGGACCCATACTCGCTGGCTGGCGCTCGTTCCTCGCAAGTATAGCCAGCAAGTCTGTGCCGTTTAATAGGGGCGTTATGTGCCACTTAGAATAAGAAACCTATGACTAGAATTTTTCATACTCAACTTAGCTTAAAGTCACTTATCAAAATATCTGCAACCATTAACTTTATAGGTGGATTAGTATTTGGAGTTCTCATTTTTATTATTGCGCTTTTCGGAGAACCGACCATAGTCGATTTAATTTCAGTGGTAGCAACACCGGCAGTTTCGGTTGTAAATGGCGTTATGATGGCCTTAGTAGCGTATCCATTTTATAAACGGTGGTGTGCAAAAATTAAAGGTCAGAAAGTTAGTGGTTTTTTCGTGGAAGTATCAAGCGATGGCACATAACAAAAAAATCAAGTCACTCACTTCGTTCGCTGGGACGCAAACACGCAGGGCGGCTGCGCCATTATGCCCTACGCGCCTGCGCCCCTTATTTAAAAGTTATGTGCTGGTTTAAATAAAAGGAAGTTTCATGGCAAATTTTTATGATTCATTTCAAGATTTCAAATTCGGTAGAAATGATGCTGACACTTCTCAAGCCAAATACCGCTCAGAAGGAAATGAGTCACACCTCAAGGTTTTAGAGGACAAGATTGATTCCTTATATTTATTGAATCTTGCTGCATTAGAGTTATTAAATGAACTAGGTGTTAGCAAAGAGAAAATTGAGTCAAAAATAGAAGAGATTGACTTAAGGGATGGCAAGGCAGACGGAAAAGTCAGTGCTCCTACTAATTGCCCAGATTGCGGTCACCGAATTAGTAAAAAGAGAACGCATTGCTTTTTCTGTGGCTCTAAAGTTAATTCTTTTTAAATGTATAGGGTTGCACATAACAACACGCTTAAGTCACTCCCTTCGGTCGCTGGGACACATACGCGGGGCCGCTTCGCGATTATAACCCCGCGTATGTGCCCCTTAGCTTAAAGTTATATTGCAGGAGTAACATGGAAAGTCAGCTCGTAGTTTCATCAATATGGGAAGATGAATCTTTATTTGAAATCTCTATATTCGGTAGTAATGGGCAGTTCTCTGGCCAAGCAGATTGCTATACAAATAGAGAGGAGATTGAGCATCTGGGAAGACTTCTTGAGAAGTTTCCTCGAACCACAAAAGATGAGCTCGAGTTCAAAAGCCGTTCCACCCCTGATCTTTCTTATTTTTCCATTCATGCTTTCTGTACAGACAGTTCTGGCCATACAATGTTTGCTGTTACTATTGCTCACATCGAATCTTTCACTAATGTCAGAAACGAAAGCTATAAAGTTAACTTTGATATGAAAGTCGAGCCTCAAGCAATTTGTAACTTTGGTATACAGCTTCAGCGCATAGCGGTTAACCCTCTTGGTAAAACAAAGGCTGTATTGAAAAATGCAATATAACAAAAAAATTAAGTACGCCCGCTGCGCGGGCTGGGACGCAAACACGCTGGGCGGCTTCGCCATTATGCCCTACGTGCCTGCGCCCCTTATTTAAAAGTTAGAAGGCGTCAGCCTAAACTACGTTTGACTTGATACAAATATCAGTTCAACCGCCCTCACCTGTTGTTCCCAACATCGCCCTGGCTTTCGGTGGTTTTAACTTCGCCGCATTAACTTCAAAGGTCGCGCAATAGGCGCTTTATCGCCAAGTTCTTAATTCAATTTAGCAAGCGCCATTGCACTTGGTAGCTCAAATGGCAGCTTGCTTCAGTCAAATCACCTGCATCACTGCACTGTCGTTTTACTTGTTTGTGTTAATAATCAATCGTATGCTGACTTTAATAGTTTTTAAAAATGCCAAGGGAACAGGCTCTGCTTCTAACAAAGCGCTTAAGCCACTCCCTTCGGTCGCTGGGACGCCTATACGCGGGGCGGCTTCGCCATTATGCCCCACGTATCTGCGCCCCTTAGCTTAAAGTTATGTTTCGAGTGGATGCCAGATGAAATTTCTCTTTATATTTGTTCTTTTAGGGAGTGTAGCCTGCACGTCGTTGGATGCTGAAAAAAATGATGTGGAAAGCAATTTCTTTGTAGGCATCCAAAATGACGTTTTAGTATATGAAGGGTCGATAACCAAGTCTTCGAACTTAGCGATTTTTCAAGCATTAAAAAAATCGAAGGAAAAGCCAAAAAGACTTATTATTTCAAGTCCAGGCGGAGAAATTGGTGCAGGGATGGATCTCGGTGAGTGGATACACAGCAATAAGCTAAATATAGAAATAAAAAATCTCTGCTTATCGTCGTGTGCAAACTATGTTTTACCCGCAGCTAATATTAAATACTTACATAAAGACACAATTTTAATGTGGCACGGAAGTGCTTGGCAGAAACAGTGGGATACCACAAATTCTGACGAATCATTTTATTCTAGCTATCTACCCAAAATGAGAAAAAGAGAAGCTGCCTTTTATCGTAGAATAGGAGTCGATAATCTTATTACTGTGTACGGACATAATGAAATGACCATATGGGATAAATTAAGATCTCTTTTTGGCAATGATTTAATAGGGTGGGATTACAGCTTAGATGATTTAGAGCGATTTGGTATATCGAAAATTATTCTCATAGACAATCATTGGAATTGGCGCGAGTATCAGCCTAAAGCTCGCAATGCGATAAAACGGATTACATTAAAAAAGAATTATTCGTTTATGCTTCATAGGTTTGAAACATAACAAAAAAATTAAGTTCGCCCGCTGCGCGGGCTGGGACGCAAACACGCAGGGCGGCTTCGCCATTATGCCCTACGTGCCTGTGCCCCTTATTTAAAAGTTATGTGTCAGGAGGACATCATAGAATGTCTGATCTTGTAATTATCTTTATTGGAGCGGCTGCCATTCTAAACGTTTGTGTCTCAATTTTTGTTGCTAGCAGAAATGATCTAGAGACTTTTCAAAAGGTGGCTCAAATAGTTATTGTATGGTTAATCCCATTACTAGCTGCTATTGGAATTTACCTACTCAACAAAGATAGCGACGAAGTCAAAGGGAAGCTAAGTAACTTTAAAAACTTCGGTAAAGATGACAGAGGTTGCACCAATCACCTTGATCCTTAATATAAAACAACAAGGAAGTATTAGCATGGCACATAACAAACGTTTTAAGTCGCCAGCTGGCGCTGGCTGGGACACAAACAGATGGGCTGCTTCGCATTATTGCCCATCTGTTTGTGCCCCTTAAACGGAAGTTAGCCACTAAAAAGGATTTTCCATGGGTACAGGTTTTCTAATTCTTTTAATATCCTGCTTAAGCGGCTTTATATATTTAATCATTGGCTATCTGCTTACCTTTAAGCAAAAAGCGGATGTACTTAACGGTATCGACTTTTCTAAAATTGCCGACCTACCTGCTTTCTGCAAATACGTAGGCAATAGCTTTTTATTATCTGGTGTAGTACAAATCTTAGTTGGGCTGTTGGCTTACTTTGCTTATTTTAACCTTTTGCTGTTCGTAGCTATTTATGTTTTCTTCTCGACATTGCCCATTGTTAATGTCGTCAGAGCTATGCGCAAATTTCAAAAAAGTACTTCGTAAGTAAAACGCGGCTAACAAGCCAATCAACACACTCACTGCGTTCGCTGGGACGCATACACGCGGGGCGGCTTCGCCATTATGCCCCACGTGCCTGCGCCCGTTATTGGAAAGTTATGCATTAAAAGGAGTTTATATTGCACAAGGCAGTTAAAGTGTTCTTAATCGGTATGTTTATCGGCCCAATACTAGCCGAAACACTCGGATTCATATCTTCTTTTACAATGCTTATAAGTGTGGAAATGGGAAGAATTATTCGGTTATCCGCGTCTTATCTGGGTCCATTAAGCTCGATTTGGTTTTCCTTGGCATTGGTGATGGCGGTTTTAGAGACTAAGCCTATCCGGTATAAGGTTATGGTGTTTCCTGTTGCAGCTTTGTATGCACTGTCTACATCCTACATCTTTGTGGATTCAGATAGCGTTGCTGAAACATTATTGTTTAACATCAATTATCTTTGTGGACTTGCTAGTCTAACGATTGCGGGCTTCTTAATTCTTCATCACTTCAAAACTCAATATGAGGTCATTTCGAAGCATGCATAACAAAAAAATTAAGTTCGCCCGCTGCGCGGGCTGGGACGCAAACACGCAGGGCGGCTTCGCCATTATGCCCTACGTGCCTGCGCCCCTTATTTAAAAGTTAGGGGCTACAGGGAAAACTATGCCGTTAGTAATGTTTTTTATATTTTTGTTTCCCATGTTTGCTATTGTGTTGCTGTCATTACCATTGTTTTTATTGATAAAAAACAAAACCACTGGTGCATTACGTTGGTACGTCTTATCCGGTGTTACTGTGGCAAACTTTATTGCTTTACTATTTATTAAGCTCTTTAATTCATTGGGCGACAAACCTCTTGGATCTATTTCATTGGCTATTCTTGCTAGCTCAATTTACGGCTTAATGCTAGGAACTTTCTTTTGGTACATTGGGAAAAGACAAAAGGTTGGTTAAACATGCACGCACCTAACAAACCGGTCAAGCTCGCGCACTGTGTGCGCTGGGACAAATACTCGCTGGCGCCTTCGGCATTATCGCCAGCAAGTATTCGCCCCTTACCGGAAAGTTATAAGGCGTCAGCCTAATCTTCGTTTGGCTTTATAAAAATCCCAGTGCAACTGCCCTCTCCTGTTTTCATTAGCATCGCTCTGGCTTGTGGTAGGTTTAAATCCGCCGCTCATAACTCAAAGGTGGTGTAATAGGCGCTTTATCGCCAAGTTATTAGTTGAACCTCGCAAGCGCCATTACACTCAATAGCTCAGATGGCGGCTAGCTTCAGTCAAATCAAAAACATTTGTGCACAGTCGTTTTGCTTGTTTGTGTTAACAATCAATCGTATGCTGGCTTCAACAGTTTTTAAAAAGACCAAAGGAACTGGCTTTGCTTATAACAAGGCGCTTAAGACCACTCCCTTCGGTCGCTCGGACGCATTTACGCGGGGCGGCTTCGCCATTATGCCCCACGCAACTGCGCCGCTTAGCTTAATGTTATAAGACAAAGGAAACTCAGTGAACAAGGTTGTTATCAGTATCCTTTCAATATTACTCCTGCTAACCAACGTGTTTTGGTTGTATCGGAGTTTGGATAACGGTGTCTCTTTAACTTACATGGAAGCAAGCCTAGAAACCCAAACTAAAATATCGGAGCAACTGTTCGTTCTAACAAATGCGCAGCTCATAGGTAAAAGCGTCAACGAAGTTGATAATATTGTTCCACTGGATATTTATGGCTCTCGACCATTCATAAAAGATGATTGCTTATATTATGGTAGCGTATGCCTAATCGTTGGCACCAATGGCACTATTCAGGGTTTTAAGTAACATGTCTTATAACAAAAAAATTAAGCTCGCCCGCTGCGCGGGCTGGGACGCAAACACGCAGGGCGGCTTCGCCATTATGCCCTACGTGCCTGCGCCCCTTATTTAAAAGTTATGTTTTTAATTTCAAAAGGATACATATGATGAAATATTTGTTATTACTACTTGTTGCCTTGCTCACTTTTCAAGCAAATGCAGCATCTGATAGTTCAGGGAAGGTTAAAGAGGTTTATTCCAACCAAGAAGGAGCATTGGCTCTTAAACTAGATAGCCCGTTTAGTGAAGGCGCCGTCCAAGAGTGTCCGCAATACAACGGATTTGCCGGTGTAGCGCCTACCGCCGATCCTATTTTGAAGTCGATGTTGCTAGCTGCATTTAGCACTCAAAAAAGAGTGAAACTTGTCATCAATGGTTGCAACGGCAATTGGCTAAATATTCAATCCATATTCGTATATGAAAATTAATTACAGACATGGTTCTAGCTTTTTTAGCATAAACCTAACAAGAAAATAATGGCAGGGACGCAGACAAGCTGCGCCCCATATTTAATAAGTTATACATCAAGGAGGACACTTTATGTTTATCGTAATGTTTGAATTTGTAGTCAAGGATGGCTGTAAAGACCAATTTCTAGCCGCTTGGCCAAAAGTCACACAGGGCATTTACCTTTTCAAAGGTAGCCTGGGTTCACGGCTACATCGCGACAAAAATGGTGCTTTCATTGCCTATGCACAGTGGCCTAACGAAGAAACGTACCGTAAAGCATCAAATATAAAAATGAGTGAAAACTACGAAAAACAACGACAGTTGATGCATGAAAGTCTTAATTTAGAATCCACCAGAACGATCCATGAAATGGAGGTGGAGATCGATTACTTACACCGTAGACGCTTTGATGTATAACAAAAAAATTAAGCTCGCCCGCTGCGCGGGCTGGGACGCAAACACGCAGGGCGGCTTCGCCATTATGCCCTACGTGCCTGCGCCCCTTATTTAAAAATTAGAAGGCGTCAGCCTAAACTGCGTTTCGCTTAATACAAATAACAGTTCAACCGCCCTCACCTGCTGTTTCAAAAATCGCTCTGGCTTTTGGTGGTTTTAACTTCGCTGCATTAACTTCAAAGGTCGCGCAATAGGCACTTTATCGCCAAGTTCTTATTTTTAGTCAGCAAGCGCCATTGCACCTGGTAGCTCAAATGGCAGCTTACTTCAGTCAAATCAAAAACATCACCGCGCTGTCGTTTTACTTGTTTGTGTTAATAATCAATCGTATGCTGACTTTATTAGTTTTTAAAAAGGCCAAGGGAACAGGCTCTGCTTCTAACAAAGCGCTTAAGTCACTCCCTTCGGTCGCTGGGACGCCTATACGCAGGGCGGCTTCGCCATTATGCCCCACGTATCTGCGCCCCTTAGCTTAAAGTTATGTTTCAAGGAAGTTTTAATGAAGTTCACTAAATGGAAATCGCTTCGCTTAATCTGGTTTCCGTGGTTTCTTTTTCATCTTTGTGTCTACGTAAAGTACTCATTCTTCGTAGATTCGCCAGATTCGTTACAGTTTATTCGAAGTTCAATTACGACACTTGTATTGGTTGGTTGTATATTTTACTCAGTAGGGTTTAAGTGTTTTACCAGATTGTTTTGGCAATCTTTGTTCGTAATCGCTGTAATTGACGAACTGTTCGGGATGTACGAGTTAGATGAATTCAGTGTATTGAACTACCTAATCATATCTACCTTTTATTTGGTTCTTGCACTGTATGCATTCAAAAATAGAACAATTTGGTGGCAGTCTCAGGCAAATGAAACATAACAACCCAATCAACACACTCACTGCGTTCGCTGGGACGCATACACGCGGGGCGGCTTCGCCATTATGCCCCACATGCCTGCGCCCGTTATTGAAAAGTTAGCTTTCATCATGTTTGCCATCTTAATTATTTCAACGTTGTTACTATTGTTTAGCTATTTAAGCTATAGAGAAAATACTCACCCACTTTGGAGCGAGTATGTCGCTGCAAGTGAAAATATACCCAAACCACACGGTAAGCCCAACTCAATAGAAATGGTCTTTTTTTGGAAAAATTGCTCTTCTTATAAATATTCGACCGAGAAAGACTATTGGAACTCCATGGCTATACACTGCTTCAAAGAAGGCTTACTGGTAAAACGTTCATTTTTCCTTTTTTGGCGTAAACCAATTTTCATAAGTTGGTCCAGAATTGAAGAAAAACACAACTTTAGAGAGTGGATAGCTAAAAGGCGGGCCCTGCAAATCAAGAATACTTCCCTTTATTTCAGCATCACAGAAAGCGCTTATCAACAGCGCGGTAAAATGGTAAAAGATGAAAGCTAACAAAACGCTCAAGCCGTTCCCTACGGTCACTGGGACGCTTACACGCGGGGCGGCTTCGCCATTATGCCCCACGTGCCAGCGCCCCTTAGCTTAAAGTTAGTTACCAAAGGGAATTTTAGCTATCAAGGAATGTAGTAAACCTGTTCACCAAACTCCGACCGTATACGCTA
>NZ_JAESDJ010000029.1:0-11851 GCF_019249255.1 Alteromonas lipotrueae
TCGTTCGCTGGGACGCAAACACGCAGGGCGGCTGCGCCATTATGCCCTACGCGCCTGCGCCCCTTATTTAAAAGTTAGCTGCAAAATGGAAACTCGATACAAAGTCAGAATAAAAACAAAAGTCAAAGTAAGGCTTATTGCAACAATGACGTTGATAGTATTGCCTCTAGCTTTATTCGGGCTTTATCTCTTCGAATATAAAACCCCGCCGGTTGAAATAAGAAACCACTTTCCAGCAGAAGTCATCGAATTTCCGAAATGGAGTGCGCCGAAAATAGGAAAAGGAATATACTCGAAATATGTAGGTTATCCATATTATGCAGCAGTAAACTACAAAGGCGAGACGTATGGTGTTGGCAGCTTCAAGCCGCTATATCCCGGCACAAAGGTTTGTATTGGGGCAGTTGTTAAAGGAGATTCAAACGAAGTTATCAGCTATGTTAATGTCGATTTGAGCAATTGCAGCTAACAAACGCATAAACTCGCTCGCGGGCTCGCTGGGACAAAAATACGTAGGCTCCCTTCGCTTCGCTCAGTATTATAGCCTACGTATTTTTGCCCGTTATGCGGGCCGTTAGCTGCAAGGAGAAGTTTTTGAGCAAGCCAGATTTTTCAAGCTATTCGATTGAAGAGTTGCTGGACTGTAAACAGAACATTGATAAAGATAGATATCCCGAACGCTATAGAGAAATTCTTGACTTAATTGCTTTACGCACCCAAGACCCCAAGATTAAACGCTCTCACGACGAGATTGTTTTCATAGAGTTTTGTGAAGCACTCAGAGATGACTTAAGAATTACATTAGACGATAACTTATGGCCTATCTTAAAGTTATTTTCAAAGCGCTTGAGGGATAGCGTACCAAGCACTTTTCAAGATCAAGTTTGTCCAGTATGTTCAGGTGACTTACACATTACTCAACGGTTTGGCGCGTGGGAAGTCGAGTGTCAAACCTGCGATATGGTCTATTCTATAACTGAAAGGCATTCGTCAATTTGAGCTTTGCAGCTAACAAACAACTGTAGCCATTCGCTGGCGCTCACTGGGACAATAACACGTAGGCTCAGTCGCTTCGCTCCAATTTTAGCCTACGTGTTATTGCCCCTAAGTTGGGCGTTAGGTGCTACAAGGAATTGAAAACATGAAATTCGTCATGATTTTTGGCCCATCCGGAATTGGAAAAGAGACTATTGCCCGTCAATTAGCATCTCAAAAAGATTGGCGCGTATTTCCTCAGCATTTAGCATTTGATATCGCGAGCGCCGTTATTGGCTTCGGCAACGATGGTTTTGAAAAGTATCAAAGAGATATGTGTCTGAATGCCCTCAAAACACTTCACTCTAATAAAGTGACTGGCGTGGTATTTACTTTTTGCTATGTGTCGAAAGCTAGTGACTATTTTATACAGGGTCTATTGTCGCTTCTCGACGAAATGCAGGTAGTAGGTGAGTTTTTTCGCATTAATTGCGAACTAGAAGAGCATATTGCACGAGTAACTAGTAACGGAAGAAAAAACACAAATAAAATTCAAACAGAAGAATATTTGCGTCATTACCTGCAAAGGTTTGATTTTGGCGAATCAATACCAAACGCCCGTTCCTATGCTCTAGATACAACATCAATGACACCAGAAGAATCAGCTAATGCTATTGCAGCCAAACTTCGCACCTAACAAAAAAATTAAGCCACTCACTTCGTTCGCTGGGACGCATACATGCGGGGCGGCTTCGCCATTATGCCCCACATGCCTGCGCCCCTTATTTAAAAGTTAGGCATTTTAAGGTAATCGTAAACAATGGATTTATTTTTAGAGCTCCTAGGAACAGAAGGGATGCTTTCTGGTATTTTTGAACTGTTAGTTTTGCTAACCTTTGGTTACTTATTTTTCAATTTTCGTAAAAGTGCAAAAATTTCTGGTCATCAAGTATACAAGTACCTTTCACTGGGGTTTTGTTTTTCTTTCTTATCTATTTTTATCCCGATAGTCTCAATAGCTCTTGGTACTGCAATAATAGACGATGCCGTATATGATGATATTCATTTGTACAATGATTTACCCTATTACTTAGCTACTTTTGCTAGTCTGGGTTGTTTTATTTTGGCCGCAAAGGCAAAGTTTGAGCCCAATGCCTAACAAAATGCTCAAGCCTCTCCCTTCGGTCGCTGGGACGCCTATACGCGGGGCGGCTTCGCCATTATGCCCCACGCATCTGCGCCCCTTAGCTTAAAGTTAGGAGACAAGGAAATGTCAGCAGGCGTCGCACAAGCAAACAAATTTTACGAAGAAGTCGCAGCGACTCAAATAGTTTGGTTTGGTTGCCTCCCAAACGAAATACTCTTAGAGTTTGATGTTAGTGACAACAAAGTATCTTTGCCCCTATGGTCTTCCAAATCTAGAATCGAGAGGCTTAAAAAACTGAATCCTGAACTGCTCGGAGACGTAGAAGCAAAAAGTGTTAGCTGGGCACAATTTAAGGAGCACTTCTTACCTATCCTACAGGATGATGAGAAAGTAGTTGGGATAAACCTTTCAGGGAAAAACCTGACCGGCATAGACATTCCAGCATCAATACTAGTTAAGCAAGTAGAGGCATTTGGGTAATGTCTCCTAACAAAAAAATCAAGTTCGCCCGCTGCGCGGGCTGGGACGCAAACACGCAGGGCGGCTTCGCCATTATGCCCTACGCGTCTGCGCCCCTTATTTAAAAGTTAGTTGCGAAGAAATATATGAAATTACTTCAATTATTAAGCTTAACGATATTGGCAATTGCAGCTTGTCTTATGTATTGGGTTCTAGCGCCAATTAAGCCAGATTCGAGCGGAGCATCTACGGGCGCTGCTGGTCTACTTATACTCTTTGTTGCATTTCCACTATTTTGTTGCTCAGCTTTAATTTCTGTCCCAACTACAATAGCACTGCTAAATTCAAAACTGAGGGCATCATCAGACTTTTTAGGCTGGCAATGGGGTGTTGTGTGGTTTCTCAATGCTATCTGTTCAATATTTTACGTAGGATTAGCGTTGTATGCGGCGTATATTTTCATTGAAACTCTGGGCGACTAACAAAACGCTCAAGCCGCAACCCGCTCCGCGGGCCGCTGGGACAAAAGCACAGTGCGGCTTCGCCATTTTAGCACTGTGCTTTCGCCCCTTAGCTTAAAGTTATACGTTGTTGAAAAGGAAGTCAGTTTGAAGAAAACCGTATTGTCAGGGTACATTGATGTACCGAGTGACCAAATCACATTAGTCAAATCTGCGCTATCCAAACATATTGAGCTAACTCAACAAGAGGATGGATGCTTAGTATTTAAAGTTACTCAAAGAATACATGAGCCCAATATTTTTGACGTCTACGAAGAGTTCATTAACAAGGAAGCTTTCGAAAAACATCAAAAAAGAGTATCAAACTCCGATTGGGGAATTGCCTCAAAAAATGCAGTACGTCACTATGCCATTAAAGAGGTTTAAAAAAACTCAGTGGTAACGTATAACAAACGTTTCAAGGCGTGCGCTGACGCACACTGGGACACAAACACATGGGTTGCTTCGCATTATAACCCATGCGTTTGTGCCCCTTAAACGGAAGTTATATGGCTATAGGGTTAGAATGGAACTAGTAATAGGCAAAGGAATTTCTTTGGTCGAATTTGGTATTTTCGAAGCGGAAGCTATTCAGAAGCTGGGAAAGCCTGACAAGTCATTTACAACCGATGCGCAGTGTAAGCGCCTTCAGTATTTTGACCTTCGTCTAGAATTGTCATTTGAACCAGAAAACGATAACCGGCTAGGCTGGATCGAAGTTCACAATCCAGATTGTCAAATGTTTGGTCGACAGCTAATTGGTGTTCAACAGGGTGAAGTCTTAGATTTTGTGGAATCAAATTGCAACGAAGAACCGGAGGTTGAAGATTATGGCTCCATGGAATCTGCGTTTTTTTCTAACAGCTGTTTAGAGTTGCAATTTGAGTTTGGTAAATGCAGCAATATTAATTTTGGTGTTCTTTATGACAAAAATGATGAACCGGTTTGGTAGCCATATAACAAACCATTCAACCGGACCCATACTCGCTGGCTTAGCTCATTCTTCGCAATTATAGCCAGCAAGTCTGTGCCGTTTAATAGGGGCGTTAGAAGGCGTCAGCCTAAACTGCGTTTGGCTGTATAAAAATATCAATTCAACCGCCCTCACCTGTTGTTCCCAACATCGCTCTGGCTTTAGGTGCTTTTAACTTCGCCGCTTTAAATTCAAAGGTCGCGCAATAGGCGCTTTATCGCCAAATTCTTATTTTACTCGGTAAGCGCCATTGCGTTTGCTAGTTCAAATGGCGGCTTGCTTCAGTCAGATCAGCAACATCACTGCGCTGGCATTTTGCTTGTTTGCTTTAACAATCAATCGTATGCTGGCTTTATTAGTTTTTAATAAGGCCAAAGGTATAGGCTCTGCTTCTAACAAAGCGCTTAAGCCACTCCCTTCGGTCGCTGGGACGCCTATACGCGGGGCGGCTTCGCCATTATGCCCCACGCATCTGCGCCCCTTAGCTTAAAGTTAGGTGCTTATGGGAACCGAGATATTTTCAGTTTTTATTTTTGTACCAATATTTATTGCAGCTATTGCTAGCATTAAAATAGTAAGAAATAAAAATAGGTTGAAGCACAGTATCTTACTTGTAGCAACGTTTTGCTTCTTCGGTTATTTCTATCTTACTCCTTATTTGGATGGATTTAATCCAATGCAAGGAGTCGTAATCGGAAGTCTGGTTTATTTGCCAAGTTACTTAATTTTTTATTGTGGTTTAACTATATATTTCAGAAAGATCGGCAAGGAAAACTAGGATGTATCTGCACGCACCTAACAAAAAAATTAAGTCTCTCACTCCGTTCGCTGGGACGCATACACGTGGGCTGCTTCGCATTTTAGCCCACGCGCCTGCGCCCCTTATTTAAAAGTTAGAAGGCGTCAGCCTAAACTGCACTTTACTTTATAAAATATCAGTCCAACCGCCCTCACCTGCTGTTTCAAAAATCGCTCTGGCTTTTGGTGGTTTTCACTTCGCCGCTTCAACTTCATAGGTTGCGCAATAGGCGCTTTATAGCCAAGTTCTTATTTTGAGTCAGTAAGCGCCATTGCGTTTGTCGGCTCGAATGGCAGCTTGCTTCAGTCAAATCAATACCATCACTGCGCTGTCGTTTTACTTGTTTGTATTAATAATCAATCGTATGCTGGCTTTATTAGTTTTTAAAAATGCCAAGGGAACAGGCTCTGCTTCTAACAAAACGCTCAAGTTCACTCCCTTCGGTCGCTGGGACGCTAACACGCAGGCTGACTCACTTCGTTCGGATTTTAGCCCACGCGCTAGCGCCCCTTAGCTTAAAGTTATAAGGCGTCAGCCTAAACTCCGTTTGGCTTTAAAAAATCCCAGTACAACTACCCTCACCTGTTTTCATTAGCACCGCTCTGGCTTGTGGTAGGTTTAAACCCGCCGCTTTTAGGTTCAAAGGTGGTGTAATAGGCGCTTTATCGACAAGTTCTTATTTTAAGTCAGCAAGCGCCATTACACTCGATAGCTCAGGTGGCGGCTAGCTTCGGTCAAATCAAAAACATCACTGCTCAGTCGTTTTTCTTGTCTGCGTTAACAATCAATCGTATGCTGGCATCAACAGTTTTTAAAAAGACCAAAGGAACTGGCTTTGCTTATAACAAGGCGCTTAAGACCACTCCCTTCGGTCGCTCGGACGCATTTACGCGGGGCGGCTTCGCCATTATGCCCCACGCAACTGCGCCGCTTAGCTTAATGTTATAAGGCGTCAGCCTAATCTTCGTTTGGCTTTATAAAAATCCCAGTGCAACTGCCCTCTCCTGTTTTCATTAGCATCGCTCTGGCTTGTGGTAGGTTTAAATCCGCCGCTCATAACTCAAAGGTGGTGTAATAGGCGCTTTATCGCCAAGTTATTAGTTGAACCTCGCAAGCGCCATTACACTCAATAGCTCAGATGGCGGCTAGCTTCAGTCAAATCAAAAACATTTGTGCACAGTCGTTTTGCTTGTTTGTGTTAACAATCAATCGTATGCTGGCTTCAACAGTTTTTAAAAAGACCAAAGGAACTGGCTTTGCTTATAACAAGGCGCTTAAGACCACTCCCTTCGGTCGCTCGGACGCATTTACGCGGGGCGGCTTCGCCATTATGCCCCACGCAACTGCGCCGCTTAGCTTAATGTTATGTGTCACAGTAAATTGAGCAAGGAAAGTTGAATGGGCAACAAAAAAGCTTCATTTCCAATTGAGTCTACGGAGCTTGAAGGCATGGGAACTGTATCAAGCGGTAAATTGGTATCTCATGCAATCTTTGGCAATGGAGAAATCAAAGAAATCGCTAAATGGGAAACTGGCGAAATCACCGTTAATGTAGTCTTCGATAAATGTGGTTCAAAATGGCTAGTTCCTGAATTTGCAAAACTCAAAGAACAGCAACCAACACATAAATCCAAACAAAAAGTGAGTATTTTTAAGAGGTTGTTTGGGCGCAATGACACATAACAAAAAAATTAAGTCACTCACTTCGTTCGTTGGGACGCAAACACGCAGGGCGGCTTCGCCATTATGCCCTACGTGCCTGCGCCCCTTATTTAAAAGTTAGGAGACAAGGAAATGTCAGCAGGCGTCGCACAAGCAAACAAATTTTACGAAGAAGTCGCAGCGACTCAAATAGTTTGGTTTGGTTGCCTCCCAAACGAAATACTCTTAGAGTTTGATGTTAGTGACAACAAAGTATCTTTGCCCCTATGGTCTTCCAAATCTAGAATCGAGAGGCTTAAAAAACTGAATCCTGAACTGCTCGGAGACGTAGAAGCAAAAAGTGTTAGCTGGGCACAATTTAAGGAGCACTTCTTACCTATCCTACAGGATGATGAGAAAGTAGTTGGGATAAACCTTTCAGGGAAAAACCTGACCGGCATAGACATTCCAGCATCAATACTAGTTAAGCAAGTAGAGGCATTTGGGTAATGTCTCCTAACAAAAAAATCAAGTTCGCCCGCTGCGCGGGCTGGGACGCAAACACGCAGGGCGGCTTCGCCATTATGCCCCACGTATCTACGCCCCTTAGCTTAAAGTTAGGCCTATGAATGTGAAACTTACCACCATTGTTTTTTTATCCCTGTTTCTGTGTTCGTGTGCACTAAAGGACGATCTCCCTAGTGAATGGGGAAGTTTAAATTCTGATTGCTCGGACGTAATTGCATTGCTGGACAATAAAGGTGCAAGTTCTTCCGAATACGGCGAAAGCTGGTTATCGGTATTACTTGTGCCCGCCGCCGAATTCAGTCACCGTGCAGATCAAATAAAAATTTCAGTCAATTCTTCGGAAAATAGACTGGATATTGAGCTACTTTCAAATTCAGAAATTGTTGAAAAATTGAGCGTTAGTTCAAAAGAATTTAAAGGGTGTAAAGACGGTGGTTTTGTTGTTGCTCGTAGTGCAGTTGTTAATAGCGGAGGTGCTCTAGCCAAAGAGTGGTGGGAGTTTACATTATACTTCGCAACTGATTCATTGATTGTGTCAAAGAAAAAGGGGGCTATCGGAACGCTTTTCTTTGTTCCAATAGCGGGCACAGAGACTCAGTGGCTTCGTTTTGAAAAGGCCTAACAAATGCATCAAGCGGATTTTGGCAAGAGCGGCCAAAACCGCTTATGCAAAGTGTTATGTACTTAAGGAAACATGAACCTATTATTTGTTTGTTCAGAAAATCGTTTACGTAGCCCAACCGGTGAAGAAGTCTTTTCTGAATATGAAGGAATCAACGCAATCGGGTGCGGCACAAATGCAGATGCCGAAACACCGCTTTCAGGCGACCTTATTGAATGGGCTGACGCCATCTTAGTTATGGAAAAGTCTCACAGAAACAAGGTCGCCAAAAAGTACAAAGATTTACTTAAAGGTAAAAAATTGGCTTGCTTAGACATACCAGACAATTACGAGCGCATGCAGCCCGAACTCGTTCGCCTTTTAAAAAGTAAGGTTCCAAAGTTTGTGCGGTTGTAATTGGCACGTACATAACAAAAAAATTAAGTCACTCACTTCGTTCGCTGGGACGCAAACATGTGGGCTGCTTCGCCATTATGCCCCACATGCCTGCGCCCCTTATTTAAAAGTTAGGTAACAGATGGATTTGAGTTCAATAGATTTAGCAATAAAGTACCACTCGTTAGAAGACGAAGAATGGGCTAAAAACGGCGGCACTTCAATCATCATCGCTGCTGGTAAGTTTGGTTTTAAAAACAGTGAGTTTAAAACCGCTAAAGAGTTAATAGCACACATTGAGCAACAATCCCCTAAGAACGTATTAGTTCTGTACGACAACGATACCGTTCCAACAGTAATTGTATCTGTAGTAGATCAGTGTAAAAAAGCTAATGTAGGCAAGTTGGTAATAAAGAGCATCGATGGATATGGACGCTAAGTTACCTAACAAAAAAATTAAGTCACTCACTTCGTTCGCTGGGACGCATACACGTGGGCTGCTTCGCATTGTAGCCCACACGTCTGCGCCCCTTATTTAAAAGTTATAAGCCAAAGGAATTGATGAGATGGGCTCTCTTTTTATGATATACGCTGCACTAGCAATTTACATTGCAATAAGCCTAGCCGTATCAGTTTTCTTGGCGAAAAGGGATGACTTAGATAATGTGCAAAAAATTGCGCAAATCTTTCTTGTATGGTTAATTCCCTATATAGCTGCAATTGCTCTTTGGCAATTTCACAAAAGCCAAGATCTCCCAATTAAAAAGCATTCTGAGTTTGGAGGTGGCCCCAGAGATAGCAGTGGTGCCGGCTCGGATGGTAATCATTAGCAATGGCTTATAACAAACCAATTAACGCACTCACTTCGTTCGCTGGGACGCATACACGCGGGGCGGCTTCGCCATTATGCCCCACATGTCTGCGCCCGTTATTGGAAAGTTATAAGGCGTCAGCCTAAACTGCGTTTGGCTTTATGAAAATCCCAGTGGAACTACCCGCTCCTGTTTTCATTAACATCGCTCTGGCTTGTGGTAGGTTTAAATCCGCCGCTTTCACTTTAAAGGTGGTGTAATAGGCGCTTTATTGCCAAGTTCTTATTCTGAGTCAGCAAGCGCCATTACACTTGTTAGTTCCAAATGGCGGCTAGCTTCAGTCAAATCAAAAACATCACTGCAAAGTCGTTTTGCTTGTCTGCGTTAACAGTCAATCGTATGCTGGCATCAACAGTTTTTAAAAAGACCAAAGGAACTGGCTTTGCTTATAACAAAGCGCTTAAGACCACTCCCTTCGGTCGCTCGGACGCATTTACGCGGGGCGGCTTCGCCATTATGCCCCACGTAACTGCGCCGCTTAGCTTAATGTTATATGCCAGTGAAAAATTTTAAGTTTCAGCTGTTTTTAATTAGTTTGCTAGCTTTGGCCTCTTGCGCAAAGGAAACACGCGTAGAAGAACGATTAGTGTTTTGGAAAAGTGAACTATATAAAATTATTCCTACTGGTACTCCGCAAGAAGAAGCTTTAAATAAACTAAAAGAAATAGATTCAGAAGCATTCGTAAATTTGTTATCGGGAAATATTTCTTCTAAATTAGAAAACATAGAAGGCAATGGTATCCCCTGCAAAGATTGGGTTTTAGTGGCTACAACAGAAATCCAAGACAATGCTGTCATCAAACATTCAATCTCTAGTACGGGGCGTTGTTTATAGAATGGCATATAACAAAAAAATTAAGTCACTCACTGCGTTCGCTGGGACGCATACACGCGGGGCGGCTTCGCCATTATGCCCCACATGCCTGCGCCCCTTATTTAAAAGTTAGGGGCTACAGGGAAAACTATGCCGTTAGTAATGTTTTTTATATTTTTGTTTCCCATGTTTGCTATTGTGTTGCTGTCATTACCATTGTTTTTATTGATAAAAAACAAAACCACTGGTGCATTACGTTGGTACGTCTTATCCGGTGTTACTGTGGCAAACTTTATTGCTTTACTATTTATTAAGCTCTTTAATTCATTGGGCGACAAACCTCTTGGATCTATTTCATTGGCTATTCTTGCTAGCTCAATTTACGGCTTAATGCTAGGAACTTTCTTTTGGTACATTGGGAAAAGACAAAAGGTTGGTTAAACATGCACGCACCTAACAAACCGGTCAAGCTCGCGCACTGTGTGCGCTGGGACAAATACTCGCTGGCGCCTTCGGCATTATCGCCAGCAAGTATTCGCCCCTTACCGGAAAGTTAGCTTTCAAGGATAGTATGCAGTCAAATTTAACCTTCGATGAAGTGAATCAAGAATTAGCTGAAGCCGATATTGCAATTAGCGACTCTGAATTTGAAACCCTGAAAACGTGGGTGAAGTGCAAAATCCAACCTGTGAAATGGAAACAGAAACAATACGATTTTGAACATGACTTTTGGGTTGTAGCGATTTTAAATGGCAGTTGTCTCTACTTTAACTTCGTAGAAGAAGGCTGGGGTTGGGGTAAATTCAGCGAAAGTGGTTCTATTGTAAAATATCACTGGGAACAAGAAGAGTTGGGTGAAGCTTTCATCTGGCGTTACAAAGACCAAACAATTGAAAGCTAACAAGAATTTAAAGCGGGACTGCTAACAGTTTGCTCGGTTTCGCTTCGCTACACATTATAGCAAACAATTATCAGCCCCTTAAATGGGCGTTATGTGCTCTGGAGTTAGATAATGGCTGGCGGTGCTTTTTTCGTTTTTGTTTTGCTTTTTCTTTCTACCGTTATTGCTTCAATATGGCTATTTAAAGGAAGAGGTTCTCGTAGTGGCAAGGTCGTTCGCGTTGCTTTATATTTTTGTTGTACTCTTTTTCCAGCAATAGTTATCGTGCTTCTACAGAGCATTGCGGGGTACAGTGTCATTCTTAGCAATATCAGTTTCATTTTGTTCTGTTGTGCAAGTGTGTATGGTTTTGTCCTTCCAATATTTTCAGGCTACAAAATTGAGCGGGTTAAAAGTACACGCACCTAACAAAAAAATTAAGTCACTCACTTCGTTCGCTGGGACGCATACACGTGGGCTGCTTCGCATTATAGCCCACGCGCCTGCGCCCCTTATTTAAAAGTTATATGTCAAGGAGTAGACATTGATTCCAGAACCTTTTAATACTCTTATTGTGGTCATTATCTGTATATCAGTAGTTCTCTACTTTAATGGTTACTTATCCGCATCAAACCGGTCTGCAAGTGTTACTTGGTTGAAATCTAAAAACCCTATTTATCTAAAATTTTTGTCTGTACTTTTCATTTTTATCGCATCATTAAAAGTTTTAATGCTAGTGTTATAACAAGACTAAACTAAGGCAGTTTACAAACTGACTTATAACGAAAAAATTAAGCTCGCCCGCTGCGCGGGCTGGGACGCAAACACGCAGGGCGGCTTCGCCATTATGCCCTACGCGTCTGCGCCCCTTATTTAAAAGTTAGAAGGCGTCAGCCTAAACTGCATTTGGCTGTATAAAAAATATCAATTCAACCGCCCTCACCTGTTGTTCCCAACATCGCCCTAGCTTTCGGTGGTTTTAACTTCGCCGCTTTAAATTCAAAGGTTGCGCAATAGGCGCTTTACCGCCAAGTTCTCATTTTCATCCAGCAAGCACCATTGCACTTGGTAGCTCAAATGGCGGCTTGCTCCAGTCAAATCACCAACATTACTCCATTACCATTTTACTTGTTTGCTTTAACAATCAATCGTATGCTGGCTTTATTAGTTTTTGAACGTCCAAAGGTAAAGGCTCTGCTTCTAACAAAGCGCTTAAGCCACTCCCTTCGGTCGCTGGGACGCCTATACGCGGGGCGGCTTCGCCAT